>JAJFUV010000078.1 GCA_021372245.1 Terriglobales bacterium | reverse complement strand
CAGTGGCCATTTCCAACACGCTGACAGTTCCTATGGCGTTGTCGTTGGCTCCGGGGGAATCGATCCAGCTCTGCGAATCCTTGTGGGCGAGGACCAGGATTATCTCGCCGGGATTCGAGCGCCCCTTCTTTTCGGAATAGAGATTGTAGGCCGTGTACCAGGGATCTTCGGGCATCGGCCGAGAGTACTGAGCTTGCTTCGGCTTGCTGGTATCCCGGCGAAATGCCTGCACTTGAACGCCCTCCCGCTCCACGCGGTATCCCAGAGACGTCAATCTTCCGGAGATGTAGTCGTCAGCCTCGTAGAGAGTGTTCTTCTGGTGGCCGGGCAAGGTGAAGTTCAGCTTCCTATACGGCAGCGGGTCCTTCGCGAGCGCGAAGAGGTTCTTCGACATCCGCTCGCTGTCCACCTGGCGGATCAAGCTTCTTATCCGCGCGTCCACCTTCTTGTTCCACACGTTCTCCCAAGCCGGCCTTTGCTGCTGGCCGCTATCAACCACAGCCGCTTCGATACTGACAAACAGACCGGCAGCGGGCGCAAGAAACAAGCTCACCGCAGCCACTAGTGCGCGTTTCATCGGAAGATCCTTTGGCCTCCTGAGAACCGACGATTATACATCCATCTTTCGCGACCGGAGTCACGGGAGGTGCCCGAGTTTCGCCGGTAGCTTCCACGGAATGAGCATCGGCACTGCTTTCTGATGGCGGCGGTAGGCGTCGCCAAACGTAGCGATCAGATCACGCTCTTCCCACCTTGCGCCGAGAATGATCCAGATCGTGAACAGGACATTCAAAAGCAGGCGGTCCGTCGAGACCACCGGCGAGGCCCAGAGCAGAACGATCACCAGGAAGTAGAACGGGTGGCGCACCCACCGGTACGGTCCTTTCACCGCAAGCTGAGGCGGAACCGTGTCGCGCTGACGGAATCGTGCCAGGATCGGCCCTGTTCCAAACACGTCGAAACCACCCAACGACACGATCGCCCACACAAAGGCCAGGATCGCGAACAGGGACACGACGCGAAGGACCTCGCGAAACACCCCTTCCACTACCCGCGGGGGCGAGCCGGTGGGCTGCCAGAGTACGCACAACAACACAAGGACGCCGGCCGAGGCGAACGTATACACGGCTCCAGACAAATACGGTGGTATCCAGCGCTCCGACCACCGGCGGAACGACCGGCGCACCATGCCGCTGTGCTGAACAAAGAAGATCAGACACAACAGGGTGTCCCATGCGAGTCCCGCGGCGGAGTTCAAGCCAAGCCCGATGACGTTAGGATTCGGCTCGGACAGGAACCGCCCGAAAATGATCAGCGAACCAAAACCCACCACCGTGGTCACCGCCACAAACGCGTACACGATGGTGGCCTTACACAATCGCCCGACCCTGTTCATGGTGGCATCACCCTCCAGACAGCCGGTGTTGACCGGCGGCTATGCCCGACAGGCAGCCGGCGTGTCGATCCCGATGGAATGCTCCGTCGTCACAGGAGCACGGACCACAAAAAGTGTCCGCGACACGCCGCACGGACACTTATACGCACCTATTCTGTGCCTTTGGAGGGAAGGTGGCAAGACAATCGCGGCGAAGGCGAGGGCTTCTGACAGAGGTTTGGCACAGTCCATCGATCGAACGCTGTTTACAGTATTGCGGATATTGCGACTGTTTCAAATATCTGCTACTGTGATGGCAGGAGTGGATATGGTCCGGGATGCCATCACGATTCAACCTCAAGATGCTGCAGAGCTCCATGGAGTCAGCAAGCTTCTCCGTCGTGGCTCCCCGACACTGGTCGGAGCACAGGGGGAACGCGCCATCCTGCCGATCCCGCTTTACAACCTGCTCAGAGACATTGTCCGGAGTCTGGAAAAGGGGCAATCTTTGGTTGTGATGCCAGAGGAGCAGCAGCTTACCACCCAGCGTGCGGCCGAATTGCTTGGCATGTCACGCCCCTATTTGATCCAACTCCTCGACGCGGGAGAGATGCCCTATCACTTGGTCGGCAAGCACCGCCGCATCGCATTGCGTGACGTGCTCACGTATGCAAAACGACGCGCAGAGAACCGGAGAGCAGCCCTCGACAGAATGGCGCGTGATGCGTTCGAAGCAGGTCTCTATGACAACGCGACGATTCCCGAAGGCGGTAGTGACGAATAGTCGATGCCCACAACAAAGCGACCTGTCGCTGTTCTGGACGCGTGCGTTTTGGTCCCGATGCCGCTTGCAGATACGCTACTTCGCTTGGCTGAACCACCTGCCCTTTACGAACCACGGTGGACTGACGAGATCCTTGCCGAGGTGACCCGCGCGCTCGTCGTTCGGTTCGGAAGGACGCCGGAGAACGCCCGCTATCGCGAGATGGCGATGCGAGAGTTCTTTCCTGACGCGCTGGTGACGGATTACGAGCCGCTCATCGAAAGCATGACAAACGACCCGAAGGACCGGCACGTCCTTGCTGCCGCTGTCGCTTGCCGGGCGGATTGCGTGGTCACATTCAATTCAAAGCACTTCCCTCGATCGCCGCGCGACGCGCACGGAATCGCAATCATGGGCCCTTCTGCATTCCTGAAGCAACTCCTCGCAACGGGCCGCGGCGCCATTGAAGAGCGCCTGTGCGATCAGGCGAGAGCGATTGGCATGTCCAGAAACGATTTGCTTGGCCACCTTGACCGGTCTATACCCAACTTCGTCTCCTCGTTTCGCGACGAAGCACAGCCGTAAGACAGAGCCGGCCGAAGGCTGGACGCCATGACCGATCCGCCAGGCTGGAGAGCGGAGACTGGCACATTCCCTGTCAACCATGCACGAGTCCCTTTAACATTCAGATGCTCGGAGAAACTTGTTGGACGACGGGATAGCGATGAGCCGTGAGTATCAAACCTTCGACATCTCGAATGCCTTTCGGCGGGGCGGGTTAGATTGGTAGAAGCTGAACTACTATGAGCGTTCTATTTCCAAGATTGATTACCGGCGCATGTCACACCACGCTTACTAGTTTTGTTCGGGAGACGCGGCAGGAGCTTCTGGTGGCATCACCATGGATTACGGAAGGAGTTGCGAGGTTCATCGCTGGCTCATTGGCGCCGCTGCCGCCCTGCACTGTGCAAATCATGGCACGACTGGATGAGGCGGACTTTCTGAACGGTTCTTCGCACGTCGCTTCCTTTCGAAAAGAGACTTATCCGCAGCATCACCGGGTCATCTTCCGAGCCTTACCAATGCTGCACGCGAAGATGTTGGTCGGGGATCGGAGACGCGTAATTCTAGGCTCCGCCAATCTTACTGATGGCGGCCTTTATCGGAACCATGAGCTTTCACTTCAGGTTGACTCATGCGAAGTAGGTGATGTGTGCGCGCAGGAGTTTTTCCGGCTGTGGGCCCATGCCTGCGATGTGCCGACAGACTATCTTGAGACTATGGAGCGAACCCTCGCGGAGGCGCTCCCAGCCCCGGATGAAGAGATAACGGCTCCCAAATCCATTCGCAGATCGCAGGGAGTCGCCCGTTTCAAGAAGCGCGTGAGGTTTGGCTATCAGAGCCCTACCGGAGCCTCTGCGGCCAGGCGGGTGATTACAGAAGCTCTTTCACTCCCACCCGCGAGATTTCCGATTCAAGAGCCGGAAACAACGGCGTTGGCTTGGCTGGATCGGGAACTGCGGTTTCTGGCGCTTGAGGAACGTCATTCGCCGGAAATTGTGAGACGCCTTGAGTGCCTGATGTACCACACCGACATAAGTGTCCGCGCGACGGCTGTCGATCGGGCGGGCAGGTCCGGTAACCGAGATTACTTGCCTCGGCTCGAAGCGCTGGTAACGAACCCATCAGAACCGCGTGAAGTCCGGAGTGCGGCAGCTTTTGCCCTTGCTCTTCTTGGATCGCCCGAGAGTTTTTCGACCTTGAGTGCAATCATCCCGGAGGGGGGTGATTGCGGCCGGTGGGCACGGCGCGGTTGTTTCCTTCTCATTACCTGTGTAAGCGACGACAGCGCATACTGGCTACTTAAAGACTTGGGTGTGGCGGACCCTGTGGGGGTGATGGCGTTGGCGAGGGATTGTGAGGTCGGCGACGGCACGGTTTCTGAGCGTCTGACGAAGGCGCTACTCGTAGAGCAATTGGCCACGGGGCTGTGGACCGAGCAGGAGGTAGAGCAACTCGTTTCGGTCATGACGCTAACGGCGTCGGCACTTCAAAAGGCGGGAAAGAAGGTGCCTGTCGGTGCGGTTGTGAAATATTCCGCAGCAGCCCTTCGTGTTGCGCCAGGGGACCTCCGACATGGGCCCTTGAGTCCGAAACTTTTGACAAAGGCAGCTGAATCAGGAATTCGGGATGCGGGCCTTACCCGTCTAATAGGAGATACATGGGCGCGCAGCGTTGCGTCCCCCGCGAAAGCGAAACACGCTTTGACGGCAGATACCGTTACCCAAGAGATCATCGACCTCCTCGCTTAGACAGAGACCGCTCAGAAGAGGGAGTGGACTTCAAAATGGATTGCGCCGGACGCGTAGTTGTAAGTGTCCGGAACAGTCAGCAATCTCGCATTTTGAATCGCGATCTATCGTCTACCCTGCCCACACGATGTCTCCCATGCCACAACCGCGACCTTGCCGAAACTAGTCTCTGGCGGTGGCCGTGATTTGTGTTTTCAACCTGGGCGGGTCGCCGGTCCAATCTATGACGTTCTGGCCCGATAACGGCCATCCTTTTCGGCCATTGCCGAACGCTATCACGTGAGCATGGCGTCCGAAACTGGCATGGACACCCCCACGAGCCGACAGAATCGTGAAAACACAGCGGCGAACGATAGAGGCGCTGACCCAACGTGCGGGAAAAGACACAAAGCCCTGTTTGTTCGTAGTCCGGTCTTCCTCGTGCCCCTTATCTTCTGCAGAGTAGTTCTGATACACGAGCCGTACTGTAATGCCCTCGATTGGAGAACCAGAATCGTCCAGAACCACAACGTCCCATTGCGGCGCAGCGAGGTACGGTAACGGAATGAAGGTCATGGCAGCAAGAGCGGCGGCTATCCAGATCCGCAATTGCGTGTGAGAAGTCATCGAGTGCCCTCAGTCGAACCTGCCGGGCCGACCAATCCCATAGTCTAGCGCCTCAGATGCGGTCAAAGCCGAACACCGTGAAGAACAGAGGTTGCTGTCAGTGAAGGCGTGCAGCGGGTCCAATAGCAGAGGCGATTCAATTGGGATCTGAAAACGAAGGAGTTGCCTGGAGCCACCCGCCGGGATCGAACCGGCGACCTGCTGATTACGAATCAGCCGCTCTACCAACTGAGCTAGGGTGGCCCGTCCCTCTCATTCTACAACATGAGGGGCCGGTTCCTCAGCGAGGCTCGGTGGAAATATCCAGGCGCACTTCCTTCCGGAAACGGTCGTGCATGTTCCCTAGCCACGGGTTCGTGTAGCGCCGCGCCAGGTCGATCGTTGCCACCGCCGCGGTCCCGCGCTCTTTGGCTTCGGCGATGATCTCGCCGTCGGGGTCCACGATGCGCGTCGGGAAGCTGTATCCCGCGCTCGCCACGAACACGCGGTTCTCGATGGCGCGCGCTTTGTCGAGCACCGTGCTGCCTCCCGCGATCGGCATCAGGATCACCTCGGCGCCCGCCAACGCCAGGGCGCGCGCGGGGTCCGCGAACTGCAGGTCCCAGCAGATCATCATGCCGACCGTGCCGAAATCGGTGCGGAACACCGGATAGTCCCCGCCCGGCGTGAGCCCTCCTTCCATCTCCTCACGCGGCAGGTACACTTTGCGGTACTTGCCCACCAGACGCCCGGCGCGGTCGATCAGCACCGACGCATTGTAGACGGCCGCGCCTTCGCGCTCCACCAAGCCCGCCACAATGTACGCCTTCCTCGCGCGCGCCACTTCGCCAAGGCGCGCGGTGGTCGGTCCCGGCACAGGCTCGCCGGCCGCTTCGTACGGCCGCCCCGTGGCGGTCGACGTGATGATTTCGGAGAGCAGGATCACATCCGTCCCCGCGGACACCGACTTGCCGATCGCGTCGATGAACCCACTCACATTCGACTCCGGCGTCCCGCCCGATGCCGGGCGGAAGTTCACGGCGGCGATGGTAACACGGCGCGGTGCGGGCGCGGCGATCCTCTCGACCGCGATGCCGTCCCACCACACGGTGGCTTGCGGAGCGTACAGCAGCAGCAGTTGGACCCGCGCGTTCGTGGCTCCCTCGGGCGCCGGCGCATCCAGCGTCACGCGCTTCCAGTCGCCGACGCGTTCGATGCCGGGTGCGTAGTCTGGTTGCCCGACGCGCTCGCCCTTCGCGTTGCGCCAGTCCAGGCGCGCCACCACCTGCGAGCGTTCGTAGACGGGCCCTTCCACGCGATAGTGCGCCGTCAGCCGGTACCACTCGCGCGGTGCAACACCTTGCACCTCGCGCTCCCATCCCCCGCAGACGGCCAGGTTGCTGCTGCCGGAAAGGACCAGCGATCCCGGCCGCTCGCGGCCGCGCGACGCATCCACATAAGCGCGGGGCGCAGTCCCCGCGCGCGGCGACCACACGCGCCAACCGGGCGCCATTCCGTTCGCATCGGCTTCAAAGCCGGACTGCTTATAGAGCGCGCCCGGCGCCGCCGCAAGTATGCCCGCTACGGCAAGTAACACGGTCCAACGCATCATGCCTCCGAGTATATCGATGATGCCCCGCTACTGCTTCAGGTTGCCCACCATCTGCACGTCGCCCTCGGATTCGTTCACGATGCGGATCGTGCCGCCCTCGAAACGGTTGCCGATGAGCGCCGCCGATTTCACGCCTTTGCCCAAGCGGATGTGCGGCGACGTGTTGCCCGCCCCCATGAAATCGCAGCCCTGCAGGATAAGCGAGCCGCCGCGCGCTTCGATGCAAGGCTTCCCCTCCCCGCGCTGGTCCCACTGATGGAAGTGCGTCGCCGTGAGCGTCACCGTACCGGCGCCATCCAGCACCATCTGCGAACCCGCGCCCGCGCGTCCCCAGAATCCGCAGTTCGCGAGCTTCACCGGCCCCTTGTTCAACGGGCCGATCTCGAAGCCGGACATGAACTGGCAGTTCTCGAACGCCACGCCGGCGTGGCTCTGCAGTTCGTCGATCTTCACTGCCACCGGGCCGAGGTCCGAGCCGCTCTGCGTTATCAGCACGTTGCCGGTGTTCTCCGCTACGCGGCGGAAATGGAATCCGATCTTCGCCCAGATGACAAACGAGTTCGAAATGTACTCCCAGTCCGTGCGGCCGATGGTGAAGCCAATCAGGTTCTCCTTCGTGTAAGCCTCCAGTGCTTTCACCTGGTCGCCGGTCAAATGGTAAGGCGGGCTGACGCGCCACCAGTAAACGTTGTGTATGTGCACATTCTCGATGCGGCCGATGTCCGAGCAGCGGTCGATGAGCACGCCGCGATGCACGGCGCACAGCAGCACGTTGCGCAAATGGTGGCCTTCGTTGTGGAACGTGCCGCAGTCGACGCCGTCGTAAGCGTTGGCGATGGTCACGTCGATCACGTTATAGTGCTGGCCCTGGCCCTGGATGGTCCACGGATACGGGTGTATGTCGCCCACTTTCTGCTCGGGGTAGAAGATGGTGACGCCCTTGATGGTGCTGCCGGTCTTCAGACTGATGAACGGCGTGCCTGCCACGTTGTCGCGGCCGGCAAAAGCGAACAGCGTCGTGCCCTTATCGAGCTGCGATGTGTGCGGCCCGCGCCAGGCGCCTTCAAGCGCGACGCCCTCAGGGATCGCCAGCACGCCTCGCACGGCGTAGACGCCCTCGGGCAGCTTCACTACTTCGCCCTTGCCGGCGGCAGCGTCCAGAGCCGCCTGGATGGCCTTCGTATCGTCGGTCAGGCCATCGCCCTTGGCTCCGAACTCGCGGACATTGCGTTCGGCCAACACCGTCCCCAGTGAAATCACCAGCGCGAAAAACAGGAGTTTGCGGCACATGATCACAACATGATATGGCTAGATGGGAAGGTGGAACAACAGAAGATGACAGGCAGAGAACGGGTGCTGGCCGCGGTTGCTCACAAGGAAGCCGATCATGTGCCCATAGATCAAGGGTCCATGCGGTCGACGGGCATCATGGCCGTCGCTTACAACCGGCTGAAGAAACACCTCGGCATTGACGGGCCGCCCACTTTTCTTTACGACCTGATCCAGCAACTCGCACAGCCTGACGGTTGGTACCTGGACCGATACCACGTGGACGCTGTCGACGGCGGCCGCGCTTTTTCGTCTCCGGATAAGGTGCAGCGCTGGACCTTGCCGGACGGCTCCCCCGCCGTGGCGCCCGCCTGGTTCAAGCCCGAGTTCAGGGACGGAGGCATTTATTACAAGGACGCCGCGGGCGACCTGATCGGCAAGCTGCCGGCGGGCGCGTTTTACCTGGACCAGTGCTACTGGCCGCTCTCCGGCGAGGACGGGCTCGATAACTACGAACCGCTCGCGGACAAGATGGCCAAAGTCACCTGGGCGGCGCTACCCACCGCGCCGTTCGACGAACCGGTGACGGACGAACGCCTGGATGAAATCTCGCGCGTACTGCGCGCCTATCACGACGCGAGCCCGTACTCGGTGTCCATCGCCATGGGCTGCAATCTGTTCGAGTGGAGCCAGTTCCTTTTCGGCATGGAGAACGTGTACTGTTACATGGGCGCCGAGAAGCAAAGGCTCGGCAAGTTCCTGGACCGCCTCACCGAGCTTCACATCGCAAACCTCGCGCGCATCCTCCCCAAGCTGCGCGGAGCGGTGGACGTTCTTGTAGTGGGCGACGACCTGGGCATGCAGAGCGGCCCGCAGATGTCCCGCGCCACGTATCGCGAGCTGTTCTTTCCGCGTCACAAGCGCATCTACGAATTTGCAAAGCAGCAAAGCGGAGCGCACATCTTTCTGCACTGCTGCGGCGGCGTGTACCAGTTGATCCCCGATCTCATCGAAGCCGGAGTCGAGATCCTGAACCCGGTGCAGACCGGCGCGCGCCACATGGAGCCGGAGCGCCTGAAGCGCGAATTCGGAGCGGACATCACGTTCTGGGGCGGCGGATGCGACACACAGAAGATCCTGCCGCTCGGCACGCCCGCCGAAGTGCGCGAGGACGTGAAGCGCCGCATGGAGATCTTCATGAAAGGCGGCGGCTTCGTCTGGGCGCCGATCCATAACATCATGGCCGACATCCCGCCGCAGAACATCGAGGCGGCCATGGAAGCGGCGTGGGAATTCGGCAAGTACTAACTCGACGCGACTGAAACCAGGAAACCCGACGCCACGGCGCTCACGTCTTGCCCGGAATCCACCTTCTGGTTGAGCTTCCGCATCGTCTCATTCGAGATCTTGCCGCTCAAACTGCTGAGAACGTCCCTCAAGTCGGGATGACTGGCGAGCGCATCCACGCGTGCCACCATGCAGGCCTGGCTGGGGAGGAACGCCGATCTATCGTCGGCCAGGATCTTCCAGCGCGGATCGAGCAGCGCTCCATCGCTGGCGGTCCCCACGATCGCATCCGCGCGCCCCTCGGCCAGCGCCTGATACAGCGGAGCCGCCGCGTCGCTCGTTTGCGCCAGCAGTCTTGCATTGATTGCGTATGCCTTCACCAGGCTGGCATGGCCGTCGATCCGGCTCGCAAATGCCGGCGTGACGGCAAGCTTCAGCGCCGTTTTCAACCCGGCCAACTCGCTGATCGCTGAGACGGCCTGGAAACGCGCGTCCGCCGCGGCCACAACCACAACGAACGTGGCCTGGAAGCCCAGCGGCGCGAACCATTCCTGCCGGAACTGGTTGTGATAATCGAGCTTCACGCGTTCGAACACGACCGAGGCATCCGAAACGGGAGGGGCCTTGAGGATCTCACTATGAGCCGCAGCGGTGTATTCGGGGCAAACGTCGACCTCACCCATCATCATGGCCTGATGCAGCGTTTGCGTCCGGCCCATTTCAGGATGCCGGACGGCTCCTCCGGCCACGCGATTGTCGATCGCCCGGTACAGGATCTCGCCGAGGAGCCGCGACTCGCTGCCGTCTTTCGATCCCACCGGCACGGGCTTCGCGCGAGTACACGCAAGACTGGCCAGCCCGGCGCCCAAAGCCGTCATCGCTCGTCTGCGGTTCATCAAAGCCGCTCCCCAGTCAGATTATGTCCGCGAACGTCTTTCTCAGCTTGTGAAACCACGCGTATCCCAGCCAGAAAACCAGGGCCGAGACCAGGTACAACTTCCACATGGAACCCCACGCCGGCGCACGGCCCTCGAGGAAAATGTCCCGGTACCCTCGCACCAACACAAACAAAGGGTTCTTGGACAGGATCTTGATTGCCCCGGACGGTATCAGCGAGGCCTCCGGGTAGCAGATCGGGGTCAGGAAAAACCAGAGCGTGAGGAGGAATCCCATGATCTGTCCCAGGTCTCGCACAAAGGCGCCCAGCGCCGCCAGGAACCACGAAATCCCGAGCGTGAACATGAGCTGCGCGAGCAGCAGCACGGGCAGCCACAACACGCTGGCAGGCACAGCGCCGCGCGAAAAAAACAGGAACGCGATGAAGATGCCGAGGGCGAACGCTTCGGTCACCAGCCCGGCGATAGTCTGTACCACCGGCAGCGTCTCGATGGGGAAAAGGAGCTTCTTGACGAAGTTCCGATGCTCCAGAATCACGTACGGCGAACGGCCCGCCGGTTCGCTGAAGGCCAGCCAGGGCAGCATTCCGGCCAGGAAGTAGAGCACGAAGCCGGCGCGGCTGGGATCGTTGCCGAACCGCGCCTGAAGCACCACGCCGAAGACGAAGTAGTAGGTCGTCATCAGGAGCAGCGGATTCAGCACTGTCCAGAACGCTCCGCCGAACGATCCGCGATAGCGCCCCAGCACATCCCGGCGCACCATGGAACGGATCAGGCTGCGATTCCGCCAGATGCTCTCCAGCGGGCTGGTGAACGTCCGCCTAAGCTGTACGTGCAGCTTGCGAAACCGCATGGCCGCGAGCGTGGTGATTCTGCTCGCCACCAGGCGCGGCACGCCCCCTTCCACCTCGGCTTCAATCAGCAGAAAAGGGGCCCCGCGAGCGTAGTACCACCCGCCCGGTTCTTCCACGGGGCTCACATAAACGTAATAGCGTCCCTTCTCTCGCGGCAGGTGAATGCTCAGGTCAACCGATGTGGACTCGCCCGGCTCCACGTCGGCATCCAGCGATCGCCACGCGCCTTCCTCGATGAAAATGTGGGAGTCGGGATCGAAGATCTGGTAGCCGATGGCGAATCCCTTCTCGCGCGTCCACGCGGCGCCGGAACGGTTCTCCACGCGCAGGGTGGTCCGCAAAGCGCGCTGAGGCGTTTCCAACACCACATTCGCAGCCGAGTATCGGACGCTCACTGTTCTCCGCCGCTATAAAGCCATGTGGGGTAACGTTCGCGCACGGCGCCCGCCTTGCGGCCCACCGCATAGATCCCGTCGCCGCGCAGCTCCGTGTCAAACAGATACCGTTCGAGTAAGTGCGTCACCCATCCTAACTCAGGCCGCGGGGCCTGGCGGAAGGGACCGGTTTCCAGCAGCGTCACCTCGAAGCCGCTGTCTTCGAACAGTTGTCTCACTTCCCGCGGCGTGTACTCGCGGTTATGCCGCGCTTCCGCCGCCTCATCCGCCGAAGGACGGATATAAGCGGGAAAGAAACCCGGATGAAAACCGTGCAGGATGGCCGCGATGGCGCGCGAGCCGGCCAGGTTCGGCGTTGTCAGCACCAGGTGCCCGCCGGGACGTAGGATGCGGTTGATCTCCGTCATCATGGCCATCGGGTCTTCCGCCAGATGTTCTATCAACTCGCAGCAGAGCACCGTGGAGAAGTACTCGTCCTGGTACGGGAACGAATCCTTTTCGGCGTCGAACAAATCCACGTCGCACTCGAACACGGTGCCATCGATGGATGTAGCCTTGCGGTGATCCGTGGTGCCACTCGGGCCGTAGTAACAGCCGCGGACCTCCCCGTAGCCCAACCTGGCGCCCAGTGCCGGCGTGATCTGCAGATAGGCTCCCATCTCCAACACGCGGTCGGAAGCCGTGCCCGGAGGCGTGATCCCCAGCGTCCTCTTCAACCGGGCCAGGTGATACTCCGCGTATCCGCGTGCGGGCGACTCCGAAGGCACCCACCCGAGAATGTATTCCTCGGTCGCCGAAGCCGCCGGTTCGTTATTAGGCGCAACAGGCTGCTCCTGTTCAGCCGCCATAGCCGGCGCCTCAGGCGTGGCGGGCTCCCCGGCTTCCGCCTCGCCGGTCCACGGGCGACCTGCTGCGACGCATTCCAGAAAGCGCGCGTAGCGCCCGGCGACCTTGTCCCAGGCACACTCCCGCTCCACCCACTCCCGCGCGCGGCGTCCCATGGCGCGCGCCAGTTCAGGTCGGGAAACCAGCGTGTTCAGATACTCGAAGATGTAGTCTTCTTCGCCGGACCCAACCGGCACTTTCAGGCAGATCTCGCCGGGAAACTCGCTGAACGCGCCGACGTCGCTCACCAGCACGGCCTTGCCGAGCCCCATGGCTCGCAGCATGCTGCCCGAGCTTTCGCCTACAGTGGGATAGCGGAGGTTGAGGACTACGTCGCAGGCCGAGATGTAGCCCACAAAATCGTCAATTGGCGCGAACCCGATCACGCGCACGTTCGGGGTGAGCCCCAGCGCGCGGATCAGGTCGTGAACGGGAAACTCCGGGTGTGGCTCCCCTACCAGGATCATCTTCGCATCGGGAACCAGCCGTACCAGCCGCCGGAACGCGCGCAAGGATTCCGCGATGCGCTTGTACGGCTTCAGAAAGCCGAACACGCCCACCAGCGGCGTCGACTCGTCCAGCCCCAGGCGTTGGCGGTAGCCCATCCGGTCGCCCGTTGGAATCCAGGCCCCGTGAGGGATCACGGCAACCGGCCCTTCGAATCCGGCTTTGCGCACTTCCGCGGCCACGAAGCGGCTGTGCGCGATGACCGCCCGGGAACTTTCCAGCAGGCGCCGCAGCATGGGCAGTCCATCGTAGTCCGGGCCCACCTCCAGCGCGCGAACCCGCCGCGCAAACTCGAGCGCCGGTTCGCCGCCGTTGTATTCGACTTCGCGCAGGTAGGCGTCCCAGTCGCCGCGCCTGATGGTGAGATCGGCAATCAGGTGGTGCAGGTTCGCTTCGTGCATTACTACCACGCCGGGATGCCGCAGGGCGGCCTCGTAAGCGAAACCGTGGAATGGATTGTTGCCGATCTGATACAGCGCAATATCGAAGCGCTCCGCGTCGAAGGGCCGCCCGTCCTCCGGGAAGACTTCCACCTGAGCTTGCGTCCGCAACGGTCCGAGCAGGGCTGCGGAGTAGTCGGCAATTCCGCTCTTGGACGGCGGTAGCGGAGAGAAGAATGCTACGCGCATGGTCAACGCACCAATTCCATGGAGAACGCCCCCATGGCGAGAGGTACTTTGATCAAAACGGGAGTGCGCGTAGCGTCGCGCGCGAACAGAGCTTCGAACGAGAACGCGGACGCGGGTCCTTTCCCGGTGATGCTGAGACGGTCCGCTTCCACCTGAGAGTCTCCCGTCCTCACCATCTGCGCGCCGAGGTACTGCATGCTTATCTGGTAGGCGGCGCCGGACAACACCCGCTGGGGCGCCGGCAACCGGCCTTGGGCCAGTTCGCGGCGCACATGGTACAGGAACGCCAGCGCGTCGCGCCCGCACACGCCGACCGGAAGCTCGCTCTTGCCGCCGCCGATCGTCTGGCGCGTCGCCATTCCGGTCTGCTGATTGAACACGGTTTTCTCACGCGCCTTGCGCTTTCCGTGCGCCGCATTCTTTTCGAATTCGATCGAGCAAAGGTCCGCGCTTGCCACAGAGCGGTAATAGTCGGTCACGGCGAATCCGGGAATCGCGGCGTCGAGCTGGAATTCGAACTGCCAGCCGGGCGCGGTGTCTTGCCCAGCGATGCGGCTGGCGTTCATGTGCGCTTCGCCCAGGCTCAAGCCGCTGGGCCAATTGACGTTGTAGATTAGCTTTTCCCCGTCGAAGGCGGGCACGGTCTGCGCGCCGGCCGCGGAGAGCATGAACGTCAGAAGCAACAGGAGGTTGCGCGTCAGACTCATGAGTGCGTCATCGAAATTGCCCGGGAACTTGTAGCCGCGGAACGGCTGCGGCCGGCAACTTCATGATACACCTCCAGAGTTTTTTGGGCGGCATCGCGCCAACTGAAAAGTGCGGCCCGCTGCAAGCCCAGCCGCTCCATACGCGCCCGCAGTTGGGCGTCCAGAAGTAAATCGAGCAGCGCGCGCGTGATTTCGCGCCGCGAGTACGGATCGAACAGCAGACACGCCGCATCGGCCACTTCCGGTAAGGCCGACGTGTTCGAGCAGATCACAGCACGGCCGCAGGCCATGGCTTCGAGCACGGGCAGCCCGAATCCCTCATAGAAAGAAGGGAAGGCGAAGACGTCGCAGGCGTTATAGAGCTGAACCAGATCGTCGTCCTGCACGAAACCCGTGAAGTGAATGCGATCGGCGTAACCCGACTTCTGCGCCGCTCTGTGGACCCGCGGCGCGAACCAGCTATCCTTGCCCGCCAGCACCAGGTGGTGCGCCAATTCAGGCCGGGCACGCATGGCTTCGGCGAACGCCTCGATCAGCCCCACTTGGTTCTTGCGCGGCTGCAGGTCCCCGACCGTCAAAACGTATGGCGCATTCAAACCTAAGCGGGATTTTACCCAGGCCTCCGCGGTTTGCCGATTCACTGGCCGGAACAAGCTTGCCGCGGCGTCCGGCGTGACCACGATGCTTTCCGGGTCCAGGTTGAAGGCCCGCGCAATGGCCTTGCGCGAGAAGTCACTCACGGTCAGGATCCGTTCCGCTTGCCGCACAGTTTGCGCGACGGTCTGACGCAGTTGTAGCGCCCTTTGCCAGGGGAAATACTCCGGATGTTCCAGGAAACTGACGTCGTGCACGGTGACGACCACCGGGACAGGACACCCCACCGGAGCCGTATACTGCACGTGGACAAGCTGAGGCCGATCGCGGCGAAGTTGGCAAGGAAGGTCCCACCCTAAACGAACGAAAGGGTTTCTTGCCACAAAACGCTTTTGAAACGTCGACGGAACCCAGTCCGAGGCTTCCCTTACCGCCAGGTAGGCGATGAACTCGGATTCCTGGTCCAGAGCTGCAAAGCCACCCATGAGGTTACGAATGTATACTTCGTTCCCCGTCAGCTTGCAGCCGATGGCGTGAGCGTCAACCGAAAACAACATGCAGTTCTACCAGTATAAATTACTGGAGCCACGCCGGAGATTAAATCTCGACTTGCTTGAGCTTTTCCCAGCCTGCTTCCCAGGTATATTCCGCCTCGAACAGGCTTCGCCCGCCCTTCGCGATACGGTCTCGTTCCTCCGGTGAATCCAACAACCTGGACACCGCTGAGGTGAAATCGCTAGCCGAGTCCGCAACCAGCAAGTGTTCCCCGTCTATCCCCGCAAGACCCTCCGCACCCAACCGCGTAGAAACCACGGCTGTCGCGGCGGCCCAGGCCTCCAATATCTTCACACGCGTTCCGCTACCCGCGAGTACCGGCACCACTGCAACCTTCGCTTGCGCAAGCGATTCGATGGCATTTTCCACCGGACCGCGCAGGTCGATCCTTGAATCGCCGTCCAAATAGCGCCTGACAAACTGCGCATTCTTGCCGATCAGCCGCCAGACCAGTCCCGGCCACCGTTCTCTGAGCGCCGGCCAAACCGCGTCCCGGAAATAGCGAACAGCGGCTACGTTCGGCCGGTATTCAAGATTCCCGGAGAAAATAACGACGTCTTCTTTTGCTGTAGATGGCACCCGGACGCGGGGGATCGTGTTGGGGTACACAGCTACCCGCGTGCCTCCTGCCATGCCGCGGACGCGTTCGGCATCGGCCTCCGAAGTCGTAAGCAGCAGGGAGAACGCCGGCAGCCACTTGCGCTCCAGTTCCAGGCCGCCCCGTTGAAAGCGCCGGCACATCGCGCTCACCGGCCAAGTCTCCACGGCCGCATAGGCTTCGTAGAGCCGGCTCTCGATATTGTGAAGGTCCAACACCATCCGATCCGAGTGAGGTGCCACAATCGGATGGTAAGGCGCGCACCAGAAATGCTCGACCACGCACAGGCTGTAGCGCCGTCCTTCGAGCCAGCTGGCGATCTCGTCGCCGAATCCCGCAAAACGATCGTTCAGGGGAGGCGCGCCACGCAGAACTCGGCGCAAATTCCGCACGGCCCGGGAAATGATGGATCGCCCGTGATGTGGCATTTCAATAACGCCGATCTCGTGAACCAGGCCGCGAGGAAAGGCCGCAACCGGGTCCGGCTCGCCCTGCTGGTGGAACACAAGCGCGTCAAGCTCATAACGCCGCGCCAGATACTCGATCAGTGCAGCCGAGTGCAGCGCGCCTCCTCCCACTGCAGGGTAGGGAGCTTCCGGCGCAAGAACCAGCGCCGTGGGCCTAGTTCCCGAACCGGCGCCGTGCTTCGTCGTACACCTCCCGCGTCAAGCGCGCCGTGCGGGCCCAGGAGAAATCTCGCGCCCGGGTGAGAGCGCGCTGCCTCCATTCGTCCGCAAAGCCCGGTTTTTGAACGAACGCCCGCATGGCGTCTTCCCAACCGCGCACGTCAGTGGCCTCCACGTGCAGTGCCGCGCCCCCGCAAACCTCCACCAGCGCATGATCGCACGAAGTCACCACCGCCGCGCCGCAGCTCATGGCTTCCACGACCGGCAATCCGAAGCCTTCGTACAAGGATGGATACACGACAGCCAACGCGCCATTATAAAGCCGCGCCAACTCTTCGTCATCCACTTCACCAAGAAGGCGCAGCCCCGGCTCGGCTTGGAAGCGCGGGCCATCGTCGCGACGCCGTCCCGCCAGCAGCAATTCTACGCCACTGCCGCGCGCCGCCCTGCGCCAGGCATCCACAAGCATGACAAGATTTTTGCGCGGTTCGATGGCGCCGGCGAACAGGAAGTATGGCACTGGGGACGGCGGCTGCGGCAGTGGACGGAACACATCCGCCGCGGCAAGCCGAACCGCGGCCACACGCGCGGACGGCAAGTGAAAGTGTTCGCACACCTCGCGCCGGATCGCCTCTGTATCGGTGATCACCATGGTCGCCAGACCGAGGCGCACAAGAAGCGGCGTGCGCCGGCGCACGCGATCGGCCGCGCTGTGCCACGCCGGATCGCGCCAGGGGGAAAGATCGTGAATACTCACCACGCTCGGCCGCAGCGTCAGGTACGGCACCGAGAAACCCGTACCGTGGAAAATGTCGACGTGACGGCGCAACATCTCCCGCGGCAGGCCATAGGACCACCAGCGGCGTTCCAACCAATTCCGCGGGGAGCCGCCCACGCGGAGGTTTCCCGGAGAATCCGGAGGCGGAGCAAACGGCTGGTCGGAGAGCAGTACGATCTCGTCTTCGGGGAACTCGCGGGCGAGTGCGCGGCTCAACTCCGCGGTGTAGCGGGCCGTGCCGTCGGCCGGCACGGTCAGCGGCGTCCCATCCAGACCGATTCTCATCGCGGGATGGCGCTCTCCTCGAACACTGCGTGGTGAATCACCTGGCGATGGTCCGACGTATAGACGACGTGGATCTTGCCATCGCTCGCCTGGAAAGCGATGGGGTAAGCGAAGTCGTTCTTCCCTTCGGCGATGTTGCGCCGATGCGGATAGCTCTTATCGTTGTCGGTCGAGATGGCCACCGTGAGCGGCGTTCGATCGCTCATGCTGTCGTTGTAAACCAGCAGCAGGTGGCCGTTCGCCAGCCGGAGAAAATCCACGGCCGCGTTCGGGTTGGGAAACTTCGAATCGCTCCCCTCGGTCCAGTTCCAACCGTCATCGTGCGATTCCGCCCTCACCAGCCAGCCGTCTGTGGTGGGTCCATAGCCGCCGCCACGGCGGCAGTACGCAATCAGGTGGCCGCCGCCGAGAGACACCGGCGCCGGCTGGATGTTTCCCTTCTTCGAGCGAATGCGGCCGGTCTCTTTCCAACGCTTCGTCTTCAGGTCGTATCGCAAGAACGACGACGCGCTCTCCGGGCCCACCATCTCCGTGTCATGGCCGGTTTCGTGGTAGATCGGCAGCAGGTAATCGCCGTTTCCCAGAACGATCGGACGGTTCCGCACCATGCTGCCCAACTCGAAAGTGAGCATGGATGCGTCGGACCACGTGTGCGCGGCGTCCCGGGAGATCTTCGCGGCGATGCGCGAGTCCGACCATGTGTCCCCGAATCGCGTGACGAAGAACAGCCACACGATGCCGTCCGGCGCCTGCCACACCACGCCGTTGCCCACCGACCAGAAGGGATTGCTCGCGATGACCTTCGGCGCGCTCCACGCACGTTCACCCTTCTTCTTGCGCGAGCCGAAGACTCCGGTCTGGACGGCGTATTCGCCCTCCCCACCGTAGTAGACCAGGTAGAGGTCCCCGTTTGAAAGTTCGGTCATGCAGGCCGGATGCTTGTAGGGGCCGGTCTTTATTTCAGGCCCGAAAATCCGCTCCGTCGAAATACCTTCCGCCGCGCGCACCCCGCTTGCAGCCGTCGCAGCCACAGCGCCGAATTGCCTGCGTGTCATCGTCCTATCTTATCGCCGGCCGCGCGTTCCACTACTGCGGCCGGTTGGCCCATACCGGGCGGCGCCGGTCGTAGCTGACAGGTTTCACGCCGCGGACGGGGAGCCAGGTCTTGTAATGCGTACCGTAAGCCCCTGCGGTGGCGAAATCGCAGAGCCGGAGAGACTGCCCCCCGTTCGCAGTGAACTTCAGCAAAATCCACGGTGCAAAACGCCGGTCGGACGGCTCGGCGACGCCCTTCATCTGGGAGGTAGCTATTTCGGGCAGCTTGTCTATGTCGGCCTCATTGTGCAGTGCGTCGAAGGCGAGCAACAGTGGGCCTCGATAGACGGACGTCTTCGCGTCTTGCTCGCGCTCGCCCGCCCAATAGTGCAGCGACATGTCGAGTGCGATCTCGATTGTGTCGCCGCTCTTCCATTCGCGATCGAGAGCGAGGTAGGTTCCGGCGTTCGCCGCTGCGGTTTCCTTATTCACGGCGACTTTCGTGCGCGCCGACCATGATGGAATCCGCAAGCGCAGTTCGAAACGCTCGGGCCGCGCCAGGCGCACCCGGATCGCGATCTCACCGTCCTTGGGATAAGCGGTCTGCTGGTCGAGCGTAATCTGCTGGCCGCCGGGAGTCGAAGCACTCATTACCGATGGACCGTAGTAGTTGAGCACCAAGCCCTTTGCGCTGGTGAGCAGCGCCCACTCCCCGATCATCCCGAGCCCGCGTGGCCCGTTCACCGAGCAGCAATTCAGCTCAGGGCTGCCAGGGCGCGCCTGGAAGACGATCGAGTGCGCGCTGGCCTTCCTGGTCCCGTCCATGGGGGTGTCGTAGGTCCACCAACGCCCGGAGGGGTGCTGGCCGCCGATCATACCGTTGAGCGTACTCAGTTCCAGTTCATCGGCGATCAGAGAGTCGCCCTCCAACTTCAGCATGTCCGTCGACCAGTCCATCCACGCGATGGTGCAGCAGGTCTCGATGGCGCCTGTATCGTAAGGATTGCCCGTTGTTCTCTCGCCCGACGTGAAGCCGCCGGTATTGTGCCTGTCACCCTTCAGGATGCTCTCCCAGATGTGGCGCGCGGCCTGTCCGAACTGCGGCTCTCCCGTAAGCAGATACATCTCGTGGAGCCCCTGGAAGTCGTGGATGCTCTCCCACCGGTTACCGGGGAACTCGTACATCTCGCGGCCCGCGAGTGCGAATCGCAGGTACAAGCCCGCGCCCGGACGATCCCACTGGCGCGTGATCCAGCGCGCCATCGCCAGGTACCGCGGTTCTCCAGTCAGCCGGTAAAGCTTGGTGAAGGCGTGGATGACGGCGTAGTTCATCTGGCCGAAGCTGCCGTCGTTTGTGAGCGCGATGCCTTTGTCCAGAAACTTGGCCACGAGCAGGTCCGCGGCGCGCCGGACAACTCGAAGCGCTTCCTCGCCTCCGGACTCCTCGCGATAGAGCAGCAACGCCCGCATCGCCCAGTAGTGACCCCAGATGTCCCAATTCCTGCCCGTGAGGCGGTTGGCGGCGTCGAAAGGCCCCAGGTAGCCGTCGGGGCCTTGCTTGGCCATCAAGTCGCGCGCCACCCGCTCGATAAGCGCGCGCTGGCGCGGGTCGCCGATCAGGCGGTAGCTGAGAATGGAGGAACAGAGGTACTTTCCCACAAATTCGCCCGACCACGGCAGCAGGTTCCGTCCGGGATTGCGGTCGCGGCCGGCGAACATTTCGAGCATCGCCGGGTTGGCGTCCGGCGCGCGCAATTCCCAGTTCTCCAGGTTCGCGCGCAACCGTTCACCCACTACCCCATCGAGCCGCACGCGCAGGCCGGCCGGACGATGAAGCGCCGGCTCTATCTTGTACGGCACCTCGGCGCACAGGCATGTTGAGGCCGCAGTCAGCAGTAGGACGATCCAGTGGATCCTTCTCATGGGACTCCTAGGTCTGATTGTTCGATAGCGCCGCGCGATCCCCGCTTTCGTTCAAGATCGAGTGGCCATTCAGTTGGTTGTTGTAGACCATCACCCGGTCGATTCCCGAGCCGATCCGCACCGCTGTGCCTGGGCGCTCGCGGGGGTTGGCAAAGGAACAGTCGTGGATCATGCCGTTGCCGGCTAGCAACTCGACCGCCGGCAGACGGTAATTCCACGCCACGATGCGCGAATCCGCCATGGTCACCGTACCCGGGATTTCCCACCGCAGGGCCTGGCGGATCTCGCCCCAGAAACTCGCACCTCGCACGCTGAGTTCGGCGCTTCGCGCGCTGTTGCGGCCCCAAATGCCGATGTGATCGTCACCCGCGCCCGCGTTCGCAATGTTCAGGTTCGTGATGTGTACCGCATAGGGTTGCGTCCCGCTGATGTCGATGCCGATGTTCACGTTGTCGAAGTTCACATTGGTCATCTGGCCGTTCATGCCGTTGATGCCCTTGAGGTTGGGATGCTCGCGCGGAGCTTCGGAGCTGGAAAACTCCGCGCCGGTGTTGTAGCCCCAGCAGAAGATGTCCTCGACCACTTCCCAGTCAGTGCGCTGGAAGATGAACGTAGTGCCGTGCGCGGTGGTGAAGTCGATGATCCGCTTGTCCAGGGTCCAGAACGGCCACAGGTGCACGTTCTTGATGCGGCCGATATCGTAGCATTTGTCCACCCAGATGCCCTTCAACAACGGCTGCCCGTAAAGGCCGGTGATGAGATGGCGATGCGCGGAGTTGGTGGCGAAGTCTACACCCTGATACGGATTGACCAACTGGCAGTTCACGATGGCCACGTTGTCGGCCTGCTTGCCGCTGGCGA
>JAJFUV010000075.1 GCA_021372245.1 Terriglobales bacterium | reverse complement strand
GCTGGGCGGTTTCCTTGGTGGCCACTTGGCGGATCGTTTCGGCGGCCGCAACGTGATTCTGATTTCGATGATCGCCTCCGTGCCATTTCTGGCGCTGTTTTTCTGGACGCGCGGCGTGCTATCCATCGTCGGCCTCTGCCTTGGAGGACTCATTCTGTTGTTCACAATCCCTGTGAACGTGTTGATGGCTCAGGAGTTAGCGCCCTCGCAGTCCGGCACGGTCTCCGCCCTCATGATGGGTTTTGCCTGGGGGATGGCCGGCCTGGTGTTTATCCCGTTGATCGGCGTGCTGGCGGATAGTTACACGCTGCACCGCGTGCTCGCCTCGCTCACGGTCGTCCCGCTGATCGGATTCCTGCTTACCATGAAATTGGAGAAAGCATGAAACGCGCTGTCTGCCTGTTGAGCGGTGGCCTGGATTCGTCGACGTGCCTGGCTTACGCGACTCGCGAGGGGTTCGAATGTTATGCGCTCTCGTTCGACTACGGCCAGCGTCATCGCGTGGAATTGGAAGCCGCCGCGCGGGTGGCCGCGGCCTTGGGCGCCAAACGTCACTTGGTCGCCACCATTGACAGGCGCTTGTTTGAAGGATCCGCCCTTACCGGTTCGGCCGAAGTGCCGAAACACCACAGCGATACCGAACTGGGTCATGGCATACCAATAACGTATGTGCCTGCCCGCAATACCGTGTTCCTCTCATTCGCCCTTGCCTGGGCCGAAGTGCTTGGTGCGGCCGACATCTTCATCGGTGTGAATGCTATCGACTATTCCGGCTATCCGGACTGCCGGCCGGAGTACATAGCGGCGTTCGAGCGCATGGCCAACCTGGCGACCAAGGCCGCGGTTGAGGGCGGCTCGCGGCTGCGGATTCACACGCCGCTCGCGCAGATGTCCAAGGCCGATATCGTAAGATTCGGCGCAAAGTTGGGCCTGGATTTCGGCCTGACCCACAGTTGTTACGATCCGGACGAGCAGGGGCGCCCGTGCGGCGAATGCGACTCCTGCCTGCTCCGCAAGAAAGGCTTTCGCGAGGCCGGCCTCGCCGACAAGCTCGATTACGTCCGCTGATGCGAATCTCGGAGATCTTCTACTCGCTGCAAGGCGAAGGGATGCTGGTCGGCACGCCGTCTGTGTTCGTGCGGTCAAGCGGCTGCAACCTCCGCTGCGTGTGGTGCGATACGCCTTACACTTCCTGGGCGCCGGAAGGCGACGAACTCAGCGTCGAGGAGATCCTGGCCCGCGTGCGAGAGTTCCCGGCGCGGCACGTCGTGGTCACTGGCGGCGAGCCCATGATTGCGCCGGACATCGTGCCGCTCACGGAAGGCCTGCGCGCCGCCGGTTTGCGCATCACAATCGAGACGGCGGGGACGGTGTGGGCGCCGGCGGCCTGCGACCTGATGAGCGTCAGCCCCAAACTCGCCAACTCTACGCCTCATGAGCGCGACGGCGGCCGCTGGGCGGCAACTCACGAACGGTTGCGCTATCAGCCCGGAATCCTGAAGCGGCTGATTGCGGACTACGAATACCAGATGAAGTTCGTCATCGCTTGTGAAGACGACCTGGCCGAGATTCAGCGCATCATCGCGGAAACCGGCGCCGCGCCGGATCGCGTCGTGTTGATGAGTGAAGGCACGGACGTAGACACGTTACGCGAACGCGGCCGGTGGATCGCGGAGATCTGCAAACGGCAGGGATACCGTTACACGCCGCGCCTGCACGTGGAACTGTGGGGCGCCCGGCGCGGCGTGTAGGAACATGAATTACGCTGCCAGCAAGAGGATGTGCTTGACCTGGACCGGCGTTACGTCCTGGCGCTCGCCGAGGCCCAACCAGCCGCGCTTCTGCAGACGGTTGGCGACTTCGCTCGCCACTTCGGCCCCCAAGCCATAGGCCGCCAAGTGCGTGGGAGCTCCGACGCTCTCGAAGAAAGCACGCATCTTTTCGATGCCTTGCTCGATGCGCTCCTCCGGCGTGCCCTCGCGGATTTCCCATACCCGCTCCGCGAACTGCAGCAGTTTTTCCCGCTTCACGTCGGATTTCACCTTTAGCAGGCTGGGCGCGACGACGGCGAGCGATTGCGCATGGTCCAGGCCATGCAGCGCGGTGAGTTCGTGACCGATCATGTGCGTGGCCCAATCCTGCGGAACGCCTACAGCGATCAGTCCGTTGAGGGCCAGCGTGGCGCTCCACACCAGGTTGGCGCGAGCCTCATAGTCGGTCGGATCAGCCAACGTCTTCGGGCCTTCCTCGATCAGCGTCGAGAAGATTGCCTCCGCCATCCGGTCCTGCAAGGGCGAATTGACCGGGTAGGTCATGTACTGCTCCATCGTGTGCACGAAAGCGTCGACAATCCCGTTTGAGATCTGGCGGGGCGGTAGCGAAAACGTGGTCTCGGGATCCAACACGGAGAACTGCGGATAGATGAGCGGGCTGGAGAACGGCAGCTTCTCCTTGGTGCTTTCGCGCGTGATGACCGCGTTGGTGTTCATCTCCGAGCCGGTGGCAGGCAGTGTGAGCACGCATCCCAGCGGCAGCGCGGCCTCGGCATGGGCAGCGCCCGTCACCACGTTCCAGGGATCGCCCTTCTTGAAGCACGCCGCGACGGCGATGAACTTCGTGCCGTCCAGCACGCTGCCTCCGCCCACGGCGAGCAGGAAATCCACCGCCTCCTTGCGCGCCAGTTCAGCGGCCTTCATGCACGTTTCATAGTGAGGATTCGGCTCGATGCCGCCGAACTCGATCCACTGGCGGCCCTCCAGAGCTGCTTTCACCTGATCGTATACGCCGTTTTTCTTAATGCTGCCGCCGCCGTAAGTGACAAGGATCTTGGCGCCGGCAGGGATCTCACTGGCGATGGACGCGATCTGACCTTTACCGAACAGAATCTTGACGGGGTTCTGATACGTGAAGTTTTGCATGATAGCTCCGGGTGTGCGAAGGAGTCCTAAGTAGTAATCTTACACGAGGCACCCTATGCAGCGACGCGACTTCTTCAGCAGTGGTTATTCCTTGATGGTCTTCGCCGGCGAGTTGAGCGGCGCTCCGGCCGGCACCACACAGGCGCCCCGCGCGGCCGGACGCGAGGCGGACATGCAGACCGTCGAACTGGAGACCGACATCGTGGTGGCTGGCGGCGGCCTGGCGGGCGTGTGCGCGGCGATTGCGGCGGCGCGCAACGGAGCCCGCGTGATCCTGGTGCAGGATCGTTCGCGGCTGGGCGGCAATTCCTCTAGCGAAGTGAAGATGCACGTCTGCGGCGCGGACGCGAGCGGCGGACGCCCCGGCTGGCGCGAGAGCGGCCTGATCGAGGAACTGCGCCTGGAAGACGCCGTACGCAACCCGCAACGCTCATTCGAACTGTGGGACCTGCTGCTGTATGACAAGGTGCGCAGCGAACCGCGAATCCAGCTTCTGCTTGATACGTCGGTATGTGGCGCGGAGGTTTCCGATGGCCGTATCCGGCAGGTGTTGGCGCGCTCGGACCGCACAGAGCAGGCTTTTCGCATCCGCACGCGCTACGCGATCGATGCCACCGGCGACAGCCGCCTGGCGTTCGAAGCCGGTGCGCGGATCCGCAAGGGGAGGGAAGCGCGCGCCGAGTTCAATGAATCGCTCGCGCCGGAGCAGGTGGACCCGCACACTCAGGGCAGCAGCATCCTGTTCACATCCCGCCGGTTCGACAAGCCCATGCCCTTCACCCCGCCCGCCTGGGCGCGCAAGATCATGCGCGAGCAACTGCGCATGCGGCGTCCGAAGTCCTGGGAATACGGCTACTGGTGGATCGAGTGGGGCGGAATGCTGGATACGATTCGCGACGATGCGAGGATCCGGCACGAGCTGCTCGCCATCGTCATGGGCGTGTGGGACTACATCAAGAACAGCGGCGAACTGCCGGAGAGCGCGAATTGGGCGCTCGACTGGGTCGGGATGATTCCCGGTAAACGAGACAGCCGCCGCGTGGTGGGCGATCACATTCTGACGCAGGGCGACATCCTCAAGGGTGATATCGAAGACGCCGTGGCCATCGGCGGCTGGAGTATGGACGATCATCCCTCGGGCGGCTTCGACGATCAGTCGCTCAAGCCCGCCCAGCAGATCATGCCGCCGGACGCCTACAACATTCCGCTGCGCTCGCTCTATTCGGCGAACATCGCGAACCTGCTCATGGCAGGTCGTAACATCAGCGCCAGCCACGTGGCGTTCTCCTCGGCGCGCGTTATGGCGACGTGCGCGGTCATCGGCCAGGCCGCGGGTACGGCCGCCGCGCTGTGCACCGCCTGGAACCTCACCCCGCGGCAGCTCTACCAGCAACGCCTGCAGGACCTGCAGCAGGTTCTTCTGAAGGACGATCAGACCATCAAGAGCCGCCGCAACGAAGATCCGGGGGACCTGGCTCGCAAGGCGCGTGTAGCGGTTTCGAGCGAGGAAGCCGGCGCTCCGGGCGCAGCCGTCATCGACGGTTTCCTGCGCGACATTCCAAAGAAGGAAGTCCATCACTGGGAAGGCAAGCTCGGCCCCGATGGGGCGTGGATCGAACTCTCCTGGCCGGCGCCGCAACGCATCGGCAGGATCCAAGTGACCTTCGATACGGGCTTCCAACGTGTGCTCACTTTGAGCGGCGAGTCCGGCGTGATGAAGCGAGTGATCCGCGGACCGCAGCCCGAGACCGTGCGCGACTACACGATTTCAGTGCGCGCGTCGGCATCCGGCGATTGGCGTGAAGTGGCGAAGGCTGACGGCAACCACCAGCGGCTGCGGAGGCATACTTTCCCGAGCGCCGAAGTGAGCGCTGTCCGCCTGCGTGTTACCGCTACTAACGGGGATCCGGCAGCGCGCCTGTTTGAGATCCGCTGCTACGCGTGACGCGCTCGATCTCGCCGAGAAAAGCGCGGGCGATGCGCGGCGCGTCGTAGCACTCCACAACCTCGCGTCCTCGTGCGGCCAATGCGGCGCGCCGATCCGGATCACGGTGCAGTCCCGCGATTGCGGCCGCGATCGCCTCGGCGCTTTCCGGCTCTACCAGTAGACCCTGCGGGACCACCTCGGGCACCGCGGCCACCCGCACGGCCACGATCGGTTTACTTGCGGCCATCGCCTCCAGGAAGACGATGCCGAAGCCTTCTTGAACGCTGGGCAGACAGAACACATCCGCTCGGCCATATTCGGCTGCCAAAGAGGCCTGCGAGAGATTGCCTAGCCAGGTGACGGTGTCCTCCAGGCGTTTCTCGCGCCAAAGGCGCACCAATCGAGGCTGTTCGGGCCCGTCGCCCACAATGCGAAACTCGATTCCGGGAATCTGGCCACGCAGCATTGACGCCGCCTCCAGAAGCAGGTGGAGCCGTTTGCGCGGGTAAAACCGGCACACGCTCAGCACAGTGAAACGCGGCCCTGCCTCCCGTGCGGCGTTGGCTTTGAACAAGGCACGCCAGACAGCCAGGTCGATCAACTCCGGAACAATGGCGACCTCTTTTCCGATCCCGTAAAGCTCGCGCAACCGCGCGGCGGCGTACCGGCTCGTCGTGATCACCGCCTGGGCCCGGCGAACGTGCCGTGCTTCGCAGGCCGCCTGCAGCGCCATGCTCCACCGCGTGCGGCCGCGCTCGAAACGCATCTCGTCGGCGATGATGCCTTTGAGCGACGCAATGTGTGGGACACTGCTCTCCGCCATCCGGTATCCGTCCATGTCGAAACCGACAATGGCGTCGTAGCCGGCATGCGGGCGCCGCCGTAGGGATTCGTTGAACCACAGGCGGCGCAACGTGAAGTTGCCGATGCGCGGACCCGGCGTTGCGAAATCTACCACGACGCCCAAGCCTTCGAGCGCGTGCGCCAGAACATGAATGCCGGCGAACGTGCCGCTGCCTTCCACGATGTTCAGCGGCGTTGCCGTAACGAATAGCAGCTTCAAGATTCGCGCACCCCGGTGGTTGTTCTCTTCATCAGCTTATAATGACTAGTCCCGGTGAATGGCTCACCATGAGAATCATCAAAACGACGTTCCTGCTCGCTGCGATCGCTATTGCGGCCCTCGGCGCGGACCCGCGCCTCTCTAAATCTTCCCGGAGTCCCGAAGCGAACGGCTGGTTGTTCGTGCACTTGGAAGGTACCCCGGCCACGATTGGATTCCAGCACGGCTACTTGCTGGCTCCCGAGATTGAAGAAGCGCACAAGCGCGTCCGCTTCGGCATGACTCGCGAAAGCGGCAAATCTTACGAGTTCATTCGCAAGGCCGCCAGGGAGGTCTTCTGGCCTCGCGTCGCCCAGGAGTACCGCGAGGAGATGCAGGGCATTACCGAGGGGCTCAATGCGCGCGGCGTGAAATTGGATCTTTGGGACGTTGTGGTGATAAACGCCAGCATCGAGATGGGGGGCTACTATCTGCCGTGGCTCGATGACCGCAAAGGACGCAGCGCCTCGCCCGACCGTTGCAGCGCGTTCGTTGCCACCGGTTCCTACACCAGGGATGGACGCCCGGTCATCGCCCACAACAACTGGAGCGGCTATCTGGAAGGCAGTTTCTGCAACATCATCTTCGACATTGTTCCTACGCGCGGGAATCGTATTCTGATGGACGGTTCTCCGGGAACGATTCACAGCGGCGACGATTTCGGCATGAACTCGGCCGGCTTGATGATCACGGAGACTACCATCACGCAGTTCCACGGCTTCGATCCGAAAGGGATTCCGGAATTCGTTCGCGCGCGAAAGGCTATGCAGTACGCCTCTTCCATCGACGATTTCGCGCGCATCATGCGGGAAGGGAACAATGGCGGCTATGCCAACAACTGGCTGCTGGCGGACCGCAAGACCAATGAGATCGCCAGCCTCGAACTGGGCCTGAAGAATGTGAACCTGTGGCGCAAGAAAGACGGCTATTTCGTGGGAGCCAACTTCCCGGTGGATCCCAAACTGATGAAGGAAGAGACCGCGTTCACGCTCGATCCAGCCAAGAGCCCCAACGCCCGGCGCAAGCGCGCGGAAAGCCTGATGGCCGAGTACAAGGGCCGAATCGACGTCGAGGCCGGCAAGCGATTTCTTTCCGACCACTACGACACTGTCACAGGCAAGATCGATCCGAACGAGCGCACGCTCTGCGGGCACATCGATCTTTCACCACGCGGCAGCAAGCCCTGGCAGCAGGAATACGGCCCGGCGGGCGTTGTGCAGGCCAAGATCGCCGACGACCGGATGGCCGCCCGGATGTCGTTCGAGGCTGCCATGGGCCATCCCTGCGGCATAGACTTCAAGGCAGCGGAGTTTCTGAGCAAGCACCCTGCTTACAACTGGCAGAAAGGGCTGCTGCGGGATATCAAGTCGGGCGCTTGGACCCTGTTCGAAGCGCGCCGGTAGCTTCCTCCATCGCGCCGGGTTCGTAATATCGCGCGCGCACCCATCCGGCGTCTCGCATCTTTGAGGCGCCGGCGGTGAACACCACCTGGCAACTGTTCTCGTCGTCCGGTGGCGGTACCTTGCGGCTGGACGGCTCGACCAGCGCCAGGTACTTCAGGATGTGGTAGACGTCGCACTCCTCGGGCAGATAACGGTCGAACTCCTGCGTGCGGAAACGCAACCGCGCGCCTCGTTCCATGGCCCACCAGGCGATGTAGGCGCAACACTCCACGGTCCGCTCGAACCACTGCCTCTGGTTCGCAGGCACGTCGAGATCGAAGAAGACTTCGAGCAGGTTCTCCTGCTCGCGTTCGAATTCGCGCACCTGGAGATCTCCGGTGTGGGCGGACGCCTTCCAGTCCACGTGGCGCGCGCTCTCGAAGGGCTCGTAGGGACGGATGCGGTAGAAGTCGCTGCCCCGGCCGCGATAGTGCGCGGCAATCTCGCCCCGGATCTCGCGCAGGATGCGGTCGAAATCGTCCCGGGGTGTCAGGCACGGATAGACTAGCACGTCGCGGCGCAGGGTCACCTGCGTGCGTCGCTCGGTGAAACCGAACGGGAAACGCGTCGAGAACAGAAAGCTGTCTTCACGGTAGATGCCCCGCCGTTCGAAGGCCACTTCGACCATCTCCTCGACCGTCGCTCCGCCGGGAATCACAGGGAAGTAAATGGCGGAAGAAAAACTGCTGCCCGGCATCCCCTCGAGCAGGATCGAAAACGACGGCACCCAACGTTTCTGGTTGCGGAGGAAGATTCGGCCGGCGACCTTGTGGCGCGCCGAAATGTGCTCGGGCAGGGCCAGGTCGAGTTCCAGGCCCGCCAGAGACAAGCGGCTGATGAAGCCGGAGACGAGCAAGGCCGAGAGCATCGCCGCGACAATCAGGAAAAGCAGATTGTTGGCCGTGCCCACTGCGGCCACGCCGACCACGATCACGGCCAGCGTGTAGGCCCAACCCGCTTTCGTTACGCGCTGCCGCACACCCCCTTCCAACGCGGTCCGTAATCGCTTCCAGGCCTTTCCCATTTTCCCGACCGCATCATGCCACAATTGGAGGGATATGTCGAGCGAGTCTCAGACGAACACGACCGCCGCCCCGCGATTGCAGCGTGCTCTCTCGCTCTGGGATCTGGTGTTCTATGGAATCATCCTGATCCAGCCCACCGCTCCCATGCCCCTGTTCGGCGTGGTCTACCAGGAGGCGCGCGGGCACGTGGTGACAACGATCCTGATCGCGATGGTCGCCATGCTGTTCACCGCCATCAGTTACGGGCGCATGGCGAGGGCTTATCCGGCCGCGGGTTCGGCCTTCACCTACGTCGGCCGCGAACTGCACCCCTCGCTCGGTTACGTCACCGGCTGGAGCATGGCCATGGATTACATGCTCAATCCGGTGATCTGCACCATCTGGTGTTCGAAGGCCGCGGGCAACATCGCGCCTGAGATTCCCTATGCGGTCTGGATCGTCTTCTTCGTGCTCTTATTCACCGGCCTGAATCTGCGCGGCATCCGTGCCACAGCGCGCACCAACGAAGTGCTGGCCGCGGCCATGGGCGTCGTAATCCTGTGGATGTTTGCCGCCGCCATCCGGTACGTCTTCGCACAGCCCGGGCTCACTCCCGCTTACTTCATCCGGCCGGTCTATGATCCGTCCACCTTCTCCGTGCCGCTGGTGCTCACGGGAACGTCCATTGCGGTGCTCACCTACATAGGGTTCGACGGCATTTCGACGCTCTCGGAGGAAGTCCATAATCCACGCCGCAACATTCTGTTGGCGACGGTGATCACGTGCCTGGTCACGGGAGTTCTGGCGAGTCTCGAAGTCTACGCGGCGCAGTTGATCTGGCCCGCGGGCAAGGTGTTTCCGGACGCCGACACCGCTTACGTACACGTGGCCGGAGAAGCCGGCGGCTGGATTTTGTTCCAGGTCGTGAACATGACGCTACTGGTGGCAACTATCGGTTCGGGCAGCGGATCGCAGCTCGCCGCGGCGCGGCTGTTGTACGGTATGGGGCGCGACAACGCACTGCCGAAGCGGTTCTTCGGTGCGATCGAGCCCAAGCGGCACATCCCGCGCAATAACGTCCTGTTCACCGGTGCCCTGGCGCTGGTAGGTGGGTTCCTTCTGACCTATCAGCTTGGCGCGGAGATGTTGAACTTCGGCGCCTTCATCGCCTTCATGGGCGTCAACCTGGCGGCATTCGTCCGCTGTTTCGTCCGGGACCGCAAACACACCCTCGGGAACTTCCTGCCGCCGCTCGCGGGTTTCGCAATCTGCTTCTACATTTGGATCAACTTGCGAACCACCGCCAAGATCGCCGGCGCGATCTGGCTGCTCGTGGGGATCCTTTACGGTGCATGGCGAACCCGCGGATTCAAGTCCAGCCTCGTGAAGTTCGAAATGCCGGAAGAGTGAAGCGCCTCGCGGACCTCCGCGGAGGTTATCATGGGACTTTACATGAAAGGACCCATGTCATCTCTCAGCCGCCGTTCTTTTTTGCAGAATGCTTCCGCCGGTGCGCTCGCCGCGCCTTTCTTCGTCCGCAATCTGATCTCCGCCCCGCCCAGCAGCACGCTGCGGTTGGCTAGCTTCGGCGCGGGCGGCATGGCTTACTGGACCTTGCGGGGGATCGCCACACATCCGAAGGTCAAGCTGGCCTGCGTAGCCGAAGTCGACTCCGACAAGTTGAAGCAGGTCAAGGCGGAGTACGGCGGCGCCACGATCTATCAGGATTGGCGCCAGATGCTCGACAAGGAGCGCAAGAACCTCGACATCGTTTGCGTCGGTACGCCGGACCACATGCACGCGCCGATGGCGATGGCCTCCATGCGGCGCGGCCTGCACGTCTACGCGCAGAAACCGCTCACGCACGATATCTTCGAAACGCGGCGGCTTACGGAGTTCGCGCGCAAGAAGAGGCTCGTCACGCAGATGGGTATTCAGATCCACTCGACCGCCGAATACCAGACGGCTGTCGCGCTGGTCCAGCAAGGCGCCATCGGGAAGATCAAGGAAGTCCACTCCTGGAGCGAGAAGAAATGGGGCGATCCCGATCCGGTGCCCGACCGCTCGGATCCGATTCCCTCCACGCTGAACTGGGATCTGTGGCTGGGAGTGTGCGCCCCCCGGCCTTACCTGAAGGGCTACTATCATCCCGGCAACTGGAGGAAGCGGATTGATTTCGGTACAGCCACCTTCGGCGACATGGGCTGCCACATCTTCGATCCCGTCTTCGCCGCTCTGCAGTTGACCGCGCCCATCTCTGTGCGCTCGGAAGGCCCGGTCCCGTCGAAGCAAAACTGGGCGATCAACGCCATCATCCACTACATTTTTCCAGCCACGCCTTACACAGCGGACAAGACGATTGAGGTGGTTTGGTACGACGGCGACGAGCGGCCTCCCAAGCAGATTCAAGAACTGGTCGGTCCGGAGAAGATCCCGGGACAGGGTTCGATCCTCATCGGAACCAAAGGCGTCCTGCTGGTGCCTCATGTGGCGCGCCCCTCGCTCTACCCGGCGAATGAGTTCAAGGATTTCCCCATGCCCAAGGTCACGGCGGCGCACCACTATCACCAATTCGTGGACGCGGTGTTGGGAACCTCGAAGGCTTCGGCGCCGTTCGACTACTCCGGCCCGTTGACCGAGGGCGTCCTGCTCGGCACAATTGCGACGCGGTTCCCCCACGAAACGCTCAAATGGAACGCCGCGAAGCTGAAGTTCGACAATTCGAAGGAAGCCACCGGGTACGTCCGGCGCAAGTACCGCTCCGGCTGGAAAGTCAAAGGGCTGTAGCGAAACCGGAGACTACGCGCGATAGGCGCGCACTTTCTCCGTCACGCGATTGGCGCTCCCGGCATCGGGGGCGCCTTTCACTTTGTAGAACACCCCGCCGGTCAATTCGTGCCGTTCGAGCTTCTCAACGAACGACGCGTATGGAATCTGCGTGACGAAGGGCAGAGCCGCCGCGCGCTGGCGCAACTGGGGCAGCACGTCGGCCGCCTCGGGATACCCGCGGTCGTCGCCCAGGTAGAGAGCTTTCAACTTCGCAATGCTGGCGACGGCTTCCAGCAGGTGCCGCCCGTTGCCGTGCAGGTGCATCACGCCGCCGTCGAAGTTCGCGAGCATGCGCTCCACCGGTTCGCGGCCCCAGGTCTCAAAGTACTTGACGCTGGTCATGTGATACGGGTCAACACTCTCGCTCACGATGCGGCCCGGGATCCACTGCGCCATGTTGCTCACCGTTCCGCTCTGGAACAGCGGAACGTGCTCGAAGAACATGCGCTGCACCATCAGATTCAGGTCGTAGGCGAAATTCACGGCGCGGTGCACCATCTCCGGCTCATCGGTGAGCGCCGTGTAGGTGGCGGTGGCCCCAACCAGCTCGTAGACGAAGTTCAGGCTGTCGATCATGATGAAGTGGCTGACGCCGAAGCGCCCGCGCGCGCCTTCGACAAACAGCTTCATCTGGCTGCGGTAGCATTCCAGCCACGGGCTAGCGGCCGGGTCCGGCAGTCGGTCGAAATCGCTCCACGTCTTGAGCAGCGGCGGCACCATGGACGAAACCCAGCCGTTTTCCGGGTGCGCGACGAACCGCACGTCACCGCCCACCAAGCCGCCGTAAAGTCCCTGGTCGAATTCGCTCAGGTAGGCGCAGGGAACCGAATCGTCCTCAAGCGAGGCGTGCACCGAGAGCGCGTCCTGCCAGAACCGCACGCGCTCGTGCGGGTCCGGATACTCGCAGAAGGGAGTCGGATGCTGCGCGGCGAAACGGTCCAGCGCAGGGTTCGGAATCTCGAACGACGCGAAGACTTCATCTTGCGCCTGTCGCGCGTAAAGCCGGCGCAGCCTTTCCACAACCGCACCGGCGTTCGGCTTATAAGATAGCGTCTCCATGAAAGGGGTTCCTTATTCGATGGTGTAACCTTGCGATGCGATGGTGGCCGGCAAGATATCGGCGCTGTGGCCGTGGAGCAGGAAGATCTGCCGGACCAGGTCGGCAACCTGCTCGTAGCCGCGCTCGAAAAAGACCAGCACGGATGGCCCCGCGCCACTAAGCACGCAGCCCAATAGCCCTGGCGCGCGCAACCGCAGCGCTTCGGCCAGCCCCGGCACCAGAGGACACCGGTAGGGCTGGTGGAAGCGGTCCTCCAAAGCCACGGGGAAGGCGCTGGTCGTCCCGGTGGCCATGGCCGCGATCAGCAGCGAGGCGCGCTGCACGTTGAACACAGCATCCTCGCGCGAATACGTGGTTGGCAGGGCCGCGCGTGCTTTGCTCGTGGGAAGTACGAAATCCGGCACCACGACGGCAAGACCGAAATGCGCGGGCAATTCCAGTCGAATCGATCGCGCGACGCCCCCCGAATCGATGGCGCTGGCGACGATGGAACCCAGCACGCAAGCGGCCACATTGTCCGGGTGGCCTTCGATCTTGGCGGCCTCGTCCAGAATCCGCGGCCGCTTCCAATGCAGTCCGAGCAGATGATCGGCGATGACGACACCCGCTGTCAGGGCCGCGGCGCTCGATCCGAGGCCCTTGCCAATCGGAATATCATTGTTGATTTCGATCTCGACCGGAGGTAACGCAGCGCCGACGTCTTGGGCCACGGCCAGCGCGGTTTGCCAGATGAGGTTATCCGCGCTGGCTGGGATCAGTTCCGTGTCGCGGCCGCTGACGCTGATGGTAAGCGCCTCGGCGGCGCGGAAACGGCATTCAAGGTAAATGCCCAGCGCCAACCCGAGCGAGTCGAAACCCGGGCCGAGATTGGCGCTGGATGCGGGAACGCGAAGAGTCTTCCAGGACATCGGTTGCGGCGGCCTACCCTCCGAGGTCTACCTTCTTCCCTTCGCGGCAGGAACGGTACACGCTGGTCACTAGCTCCAGAGCGCGATAGCCTTCTTCGCCTGCGATCAGTGGCTTTCGGCCCGTGCGGATAGCTTCGCCCAGGTCGGTGAACTGCCGCTCGAACGGCGTGAGCGAAATGGCCATCGGATCGGACGCGCCGCTGGCGACGTTGGTAGCGATCGGTGCCGGTTCACCGGAATCGTCCTGAACGTCCCAAGTCGTCAGCCGGTCGCCGGAGATGATCGCGCTGCCTTTGGTGCCGTGGATCTCCATGCGCTCGGTGTAGCCCGGCCAGAACGACGTCGAGGCCTGGATCACGCCGGTGGCTCCGTTTGCGTACTTCATCACGGAGCAGACCACGTCCTCGCTTTCGATCTTGTGCAGCGCGGCCAGTTGCCAGTAGGCGAATAACTCCTTCACCGGGCCGATCAGGTAAAGCAACACGTCGGCCTGGTGAATCCCCTGGTTGATCAGCGCGCCGCCGCCTTCGGTGGCCCAACTGCCCTTGATCGGACGCGAATAGTATTCGTCCGACCGGTACCACTTTACGTACGCGTCGGCCTGCAGGATCTTGCCCAGCCGGCCCGCGGCGATGGCTTTCTTCAGAAACTGGACCGAATCGTCGAAACGGTGCTGGCTCACCACGCTGAGCGTGATGCCGGCCTTGTGCGCGATGTCGAGCATCTTCCGCGCCGTCTCGATGTTCGTCGACATCGGCTTCTGCACCTGCACGTGCTTCTTGGTTTCAGCGCAGATTTCGATGGGCTGCAGGCGGAAATCCGGGAACGTGCAGACGTCCACCAGATCCACCTTGGGATGCCGGCAGAGTTCCTGATAGGTCTTCACGAACTCGCAACCGAACTGGGCGCAGAATTTTTCGCCGGCCTTTTCGCTGATGTCGTTGCAGACCGTAACTTCCCACCCAATGTTCTTATACGCTTGCGCGTGTTTGTAAGAGATTGCACCTGTACCGATGAGTCCTACTCGCACTCCGGTAACCTCCTTAGTTGTTTCTGGAAAAGGGGACAGACGCCTTTTCCTGCCTGGATCTTACGCCAGGTCGCGCTAAAATGCCCTCGCGGAAAAGGCTATCTGTCCCCTTTTCCAGCAGGTTGCTGTTACAGGCCGTGGTTGGTTCCGCAGATGGAGACTTCCACCCCCAACTCCCGGAACATGGCGGCCTTCGTGGCCAGAGCTGTGTTGGCGCTTTCGGCATCCGGCGCATAGGCCACCTGGATGTGGTTCGACTTGTGGCGCGCCATGAACTGATTCCGGCTGACACCGTACGTGATGGCCTGCATCATGGGCCACTCCGGATTAGTGATTTTCCAGAGACGGCCGGTTTCTTCTTGCGGAAGTTGTACGGCCCTGCCGCGCCCGATATCCACCTTCAGTTTCCCGTTGTCCACGAACACGCGGCTCCAGACGATCTCGCCGGGTTTGCAGAGGCCCTTAATCGTGCCGCCGCCCTTCTTGAAGAACATCGGTGGCTGACGTAAGCTGCTCGCGCCCGCGTAACCGCCGGGGAGGTGTGCGGGCGGCACCGCGCCGCTGATCTCATACACCCAAATGAATTCCTTCTTCCCGTTGAGTTCGAAATCCTCGCCGTAACGCACGTCGTGCAATGTCGTCTCGGGCGGGATACCCAGTTTCGTCCACACGCGATTGGTCACCAGCGCGTCGACTCCAGCGCCTTCATCCACTTCGTTGAAGTGAGGGACCGGCTTGCCTTCGAACAGCACACGCCCCTGGGCGTCCTTCACCGGCGGACGGTCGACGTTGTTCAACAGTCCTTCGACCAGGTCCGAAGCCGGCACCAGGTCCTTCAGGCCCTGCTGGTACTGAATGCCGATCAGCGAGCAACCGAACTGGTCGGCGAGCCGCACGGCCGAAATGTACATCTTGCACTGGTCGAGAATCTGGCCGTCCGTGAGGTCCGTGTCCGGATTCGGCCCCGTGACGAACTTCATGCCCTTGGCGTCCAGCCAATTGCGCACTTCCTGCGCTTCGGCGTCCGGTACCGTGAGCATGGCGGCGTACAGTGTGGACTGGCTCAGCCGTTCCTTGCAGACGCCGATCTTGAAGAGCAGCTCATCCTGGATGATGGCGTTGTACATACCCATACAGCCTTCATCGAAGATGCCCATGATGGCCTTGTCGGCCAACAGTTCCTGCGCCAGCGCGGCTCCGGACTGTTCGGCCGCGGGGGGTAGTTTGAAGGAGCTGAGTTTTACGGCGTGGCTCGTGTCATGGCGCACCGGCTTACCCTTCAGCCAGTTGCGCAGCCGGCTCTGGAAGTACTGGTCGGTGAAATCCTCGCTCCACAAGGTGGTGTATTTCACGCCCGCCTTCGTCAGACCGGCGTTCAGGTTCAACATACCCACCAAGCCGGGATACTCGCCGCTCCAGTTGGCCACCGTCAGGATGGGGCCCTTGTGCGTCAGCAGGCCCGGCAGGACGTGGTGGCTGTACTGCCAAACCGCTTCCGCGACAACCACGGGGGCGTCCTTGGGGATCTTGCGGAAGATCTCGATTCCCTGGATCTGGCTCTTGATAAAGCCGTGGCCTTCCACAGGGTCGACATCATGGCCTCGCACGACTTCATAGCCTTCCTTCCGGATGGCGGCCATGACCGCTGCTTCCATGCGCTGCTGGGCGGGCCAGCACTGCTGGTTCGCCGATAGGCGCAAATCTCCGCTCGCAACAAGGATAACTGGTTGTGACATGAATCCATTCTGCCACTGTTGGAGGTATGCCGGGAAGGTGATTGATTCCCTGGGGATTAAAGCCCAAACAGTTCCGTCGCGTTGTGCCAGAAGATACGCTCGACGTCCGAGTCCGAAAGGCGCATATGGTGGCAAGCCCGTTTCAGGAACCGCAAGGATTCCAGGCCGGTTAGAGATGGCGCGACATCCGCGTAGGCTGCCGTAAAGTCGGTATTCTCCCGCGATATCCAGAGGAATGAGTCGCCCAATGCCACCGGGCGCGCCCGCATGAGCGACACAGGAAAATCGGAGCCGTAAAGCAGGCGGCCAACGCCCATCGTCTCGATGATTGCCTCGTAGGCGCCTCCCTCGCAGACCGCGCTCGTGTCGAACCAGACGTTCTGCAGGCCTTTGAGGGCGCCGATCCCCTCAATCGTGTGGTACGGATTGAAACCCCGTCCGGCATGTGCCAGCACGAAGCGGGCATTCGGATAACGTTCGGCATAGGAGCGGATGACCTGCTGGTTTGCCGGATCGGCCAGCGCCCGCGCTCGCACCAGGTGCAGCGTGATGGTGAGGCGCTCCTCGTGCGCCACGCGCACATGATCCTCGGTGAGGTAGCTGCCGACTTCCGCCTCGAAGGTTGGCTGCGTGCCGGCATAGACGTGGTAGCACTTCAGCCCGGCAAACTTCTCCCGGCGCACAGCGGCCCTCACCGCCTCCGCGTTCAGCTCCGGTGTGACCACCATGGCGGCGCGGGAGTGCCGGTCTCCGCGCACTTCGGCTGCTACGAATCGGTTGGCGGCTTCCACATCCAGTCCCGCGGCCGGGAAACCTAAAGCCAGCGCTGAGTACTCCCGGCCCGGCGTCAGCCGGCAGGACCAATCCCGGAACTCGGCCAGCCCGGCCGGCGTCGGACCTGCGGACAGGAGCGCCGGCGGATTCGCTCCGAAATCCCCAAGCCGGTAGAAATGCGCGTGGGCGTCGAAGACGCGGTGCGGAAGAAACGAATCCAGCTCCCTCTGGAAGAGTTCGCTGTCTGAGGCGGTGATGTTCCACGCAGCTTCTTTGTTCAAGCGGGCGTCACCTGGCGGCCGTTGCGAAATACCATGCGGATACCGGCGGGGGCCTGCTCCGGTTTCTCGTATGTGCCCGGGCCCATCACCGTGTTCGCGTCGAAAACGGTGATGTCGGCGGCGCAGCCCGCCGCGAGTCTGCCGCGGTCCTTGATCCCGAAACGCTCTGCCGGGCGGCCGGTGATCTTATGCACCGCTTGTTCGAGGTTCATCCAGCGCTTCTCGCGCACTACGCGGCCGAGCAGGGCGGGGAAGGTGCCGTAAAGCCGCGGGTGCGGCCGGCCCTTCACATAGAATCCGTCGCTGCCCACGCTGCACAGCGGATGCGTCAGCAGCTTGCGCAGGTTGTCCTCGCTCTGGTTGAACGACACGATGATGATGCCGTCCTTCTCCTCGATCAGCAGGTCGAGCACGGTCTCCACCGGGTCCTGCTTGCGCATTTCGGCGATCTCGCCGACGTTCTTCCCGACGATCGGCCGGTTGGCCTCCGTGGCCACCGAAGTGACGAGCACGTCGATCCAACGCTGAGCGGTCATCTGACGCACCTCAGCCGCGATCCGCTTGCGCTTTTGCGGATCCTTCAGCAGCGCCACCATGCGATCCAGGCCTCCCGCCAGCGCCGATTGCGGCAGGAACTGCGTCAGCATAGTGCTGCCCGCCGTGTACGGATAGATGTCGAAGCCTATGTCCACGCCCTGCCGGCGCGCGTTCTCGATTTTTTCTAAAGCCTGTTCCTGCTTGTGCCAGTTGGCCTGCCCCACCGCCTGCAAGTGCGAAATCTGGATCCGGCAGCCGCTCTCCCGTGCGATTCGGATCTGTTCGTCGAGGGCTTCCAGTAACTGCCAGGCATAGCTGCGCATGTGCGTCGCGTAGATCTTGCCGCGCCGCGCTACTACCTTGCACAGCCGCACAATTTCCTCGGCCGGAGCGCTGGATCCGGGCGCGTACATCAATCCCGTTGTGAAGCCCGCCGCGCCCTCGCTCAGGCACTGGTCCAGCATCTGTTCGGCGAGGTCCATTTCGGCCTTGCTGAGCGCGTCCTGCCGAAATCCGGCGACGGCCACGCGCAGGCTGCCGTGCCCGGCCAGCGACAGCACGTTTACCAGGCGCGATTGTCCGGCGGCGGCCTCCAGATAGCCCTCGGCGCTCTTCCAGCCCCAACCGCCTTCGCCCATTAGGATCGGCTGCGCATATTCGCGCAGCAACTTGGGATCGGCGCCGCTCGGGTACGGTGAGAAGCCGCAGTTGCCCACCACCTCAGTGGTCACGCCCTGGTTGGATTTCTCGCGGCGGTTCGCCAGTGCCTGCAAGTCGGAGTGGCTGTGTATGTCGATGAAGCCCGGCGCTATGACGAGTCCGGTGCAATCGATCCGCCGGCAGTCTCCGTCAGCCTTGATTTTGCCCACCTGACCGATGCGATCGCCGCGCGCCAGCACATCGCCTCGCACGGGCGGCGCGCCGGTGCCGTCCACCAGCGAGCCATTCGCAAAAAGGAGCGTTTCCATCGTCTTGAGTGTATCGAAGCGGCGAGCGCACCGGCAGTATCATGAATTGAGGTATTGAACAGCATGCGGATTGGCGTCGCGGAAGTTGATTACACACCTGCTCCAGGCTTGCCCCTGATGGGCAATTTCAGGGACGACTATGCTGCCCGAGGCGTGCACGATCCGCTTTGCGCCCGCGCCTTCGTCTTCGAGAATTCGACAGGCGCCCGCGTGGCGATGGTCTCTGTGGACATCTGCATGTTGGGCCGCGAGAACGTTGCGCACATCCGTGGGTGCGCCTCGCGCGCCAGCGGCATTCCCGCCGGGCGCATCCTGGTGGCGGCCACGCACACGCACAGCGGTCCGGCTCCCATGAACCTGGGGTCGCTGCCGAAGTGCGACAAAGCGGACATTCATCGGTTTCTCGATCGGATCGCCGAGGCCGTGCCGCTGGCCGTGAGCAACCTGTCGGAGGCGGATCTGGTAGCCGGCGCGGCCGTCGAGGATCGTCTGCCTCACAACCGCCGCTTGCTGTGCAAAGACGGCCGGACGCACATGAACTGGGAAGGCCTCGATCCGGACTTCGTGGTCAAACCGCTGGGCGGGGCGGACTTCGAAATGCGCGTGCTCGGCGTGGAGAGAGATGGCGTGGAGCGGGCTGCTGTCGTAAACTATGCGCTGCACCCCGCCATCCTGGCCGGTGACAACTGGCTCTATTCGGCGGATTTCCCGGGCTATTTGGCGATTGCCATGCGCCAGCTTTTCGGTCCGGATTTTGTGTCGGCATACTTCAACGGCTGTTGCGGCAACGTGAACCACGTAGACTACAGCGACCGCACCATGGGCCGCGGCTACACCATGACGCAGCGCGTCGGCTACATGCTGGCCGCGGACGCGTGTCAGGCGCTTCGGTCCGCCCAGCCCGTCGAGGGCGACGAACTCGCCGTATCGAGCGAACGTGTGCCGCTCGAACGTCTCAAGATCGGCGAGGAAGAACACCGGTGGTGCCGGAACGTCATCCGCGAACTGGCTGGAGGCCATGCGCCGGGACAGGTGGACGGCCTGCCCGACGAATACTGGGCGGTGACCCGCCTCGGCATGTACGAGAAACAGCACGAGGACGATCTGTCCGAGGTTATGGTCATCCGCTTGGGCGATGCGGCCGTCGTGGGCCTGCCGGGAGAGATCTTCAACGAGTACGGCCTGGAGATCAAGCGCACGTCGCCGGCGCGCCACACACTTGTAGTGGAACTCGCCAACGACGCCATCGGCTACATTCCGACGAGCGAGGCGTTCGGGCAAGGCGGCTACGAGCCGACGCCCGGGGCCACTTTCTACACCGGCGACGCGGGCACGCGGCTCGCGGCATCCGCCCTGCGCCAGCTCGATGCGCTATTTCAAAGGTAAGGAGAGTACGGCATGGGCAAGCTGGTCATGAGACGAAGCGCCGCCGACAACGAGTACCTGCACAAGGACTTTCACGGCGCGCTGAGCAACGGAATCGAATACCTGCACGAGACTTACGGGCCGGAGGCTGTCCGCGAGTATTTGCTGCAATTTGTCCGGTCCTACTACGCCCCGCTGCGCGAGCAGATCGCAGCCCGAGGCCTGGAGGCGCTCAAGGAGCATTTCGAGCGGATGTACGCCGTCGAAGGGGGCTCGGTGCGAATCGAGATGGGCGGCGATACGCTGACGCTGCACGTCGAGCGTTGCCCGGCCGTAACGCACCTGCGCGAGCACGGCTACAAGGTGGCGCGCATGTTCAGCGAAACGTCGCGCACGGTGAATGAGGCGCTTGTCGAGGGCACGCCGTTCGAGGCTGAGATGCCGGATTATGACGACGCCACGGGGCGCAGCACGCAAATCTTCCGCCGGAGGGCCGCATGATCTCCTGCACCGATTTCATCCCCGCTTACAGCGAACTGTTCAAGTATCTGGATTCGCGTGGCGGTAAGGCCGCCGTGATGGCCTTCTGGGAATACCTTTCCGACAACTTCCTGGGCAACCTCAAAGAATTGGTGGTTGCCAACGGCATCAAGGGTTGCTGGCTCTACTGGAGCCACACGCTGAACGAGGAAGCCGCGGATTTCTCAATGGAACTGGATGAGGAAGCGGGCATGTTCCGTATCGACATGTACCACTGCCCCTCCATGGGCCGCCTCATCGAAACAAAGCACATCGAAGCTTATCCGGACTACTGCCACCACTGCGACGTCCTCTACCGCCGCGTGCTGGAACCCCTCGGCTATAGTTGCGAAGTGGACCTCGCGCACTGCAAGGAAGCCCGCTGCTCCCTGGTCGTCCTGCGCAAATAGAACGCCGGCAGCCTCTTGCGGGGGGCGCCTGAGAGTTTGGCAGGTCAATTGCTACTTTCTTGGTGTGTTTTCCTTGGTGGCTGTCGCCACTGCGAGAGTTGCGGGAAACTCATAACGGGAGGGACCTGACGGAGGCTGGCTTCGAGGCCGGGTTTAACTTGCAGGTCTTGATTGAATGACTTTCCCCTTGCGACTGTCCGGCGGGAGAAGGCGAAACCACACTGCGTAGTACGCGCTCTCCGCTGGGGAAGCTACCGTGCAGCGTCCCCAGCGGAGAGATTGTTAGCAGGTAAAATCTGCAAGACGCGTAACCCTTGCCCGGTACTTTTTCCCCAAGAGCCGCATTTGAATGGGTGGGTTAGTTAACCCGAATCAACGTAGGGGAATGGTGCCTTTCCAGGTTACTGGCCGTCCTGGGGCGCGTTTATCTTGGGTGATTGGGGCTGAGTGATGTCGACGGTACCCTTGAAATAGGCGCCGTCCTCGATGACCACGCTGGCCATCTTCAGATCGCCGATCAACCTTGAGTTCTTTCGAAGCGTGACCCTCTCGGAAGCGTCCACGTTCCCCTTGACAGTTCCATGAACGTCCACGTCCTTGGCCTTGATGCTGGCCTGGACCTGGCCGTTAGAGGCGACAATCAGACGGTGTTGACCCAACTCCAACCGGCCCTCCATCTGCCCGTCGATCTGCAGGTCTTCGTCGCTGCGTATGTCGCCTTTGATGGTGACGGTGCGGCCGATATTGGATATGCCGCGGGAAGTCACCTGCGCGGTGCGGGACGCATCGGCCTGCGCCGAGGGCACATGCGGGTGGTTTGGAAGCGGTGAAGCCCCTTGAGGCAAGTCATCTCGCTTGGGAAGGTCCGTTTCGTATTCGTTGCGCTTGGTAAAGAAGCTCATGGTGTTGTTGTCGTTATCGAATTTCGAATAGAGCCAGCAAGTCGATGGCCAGACACTATCGTAAGCCAGCGCGTTACTGATGCATCCTCCAGCCTCCGCCGACGTAGATGAGTTGGCCGGTGATCCAGTGCGATTGTTCCGAAGCCAGGAAAACAATTACATCCGCAACATCCTCGGGCGTCCCGCAGCGTCCCAGTGGCGTTCCGGCGCCGATCGCTTTTGCTTGCTCCGGCGTCATCCAGCCGGTTTGAATCGGCCCGAGGGCCAGGACGTTCACGGTGATACCGTATTTACCGAGTTCGGCGGCAGCCGCGCGGCTATAGGACTCGATGGCGTGTTTGCTCGCTGCATAGCTCACGGCGCCCGGGTGCGAGTGCGCCGCATCGGTACTGATATTGATGATTCTGCCCCAGCGCGTTTGCCGCTTCAGTTGCCGCTCGATGTACTCCTTCATCAGGAGCGCATAGCCCCTGGCGTTCGCCGCAAAATGGGCGTCAATGCCTTCAACCGACACCAGCTCCATGCCGAAGCCCTCTCCTGAGACGGCCGCCGGGTCGAAGGTGTCGAGCACACAATGAGTGTGGTTGTTGACGAGCACGTCCACCGGGCCGAGAGCGGCTTCGCAAGCGTCGAACAAGCGTGGGATATTTGAGGAATCACCGAGGTCGGCTTCGCGCGAGGCAGCCACGCCTCCCGAAGCCGTAATCTCAGCCACGACCGCGTCGGCCGTCTTACTGTGTTCTGCCCAGTAGAACTCCACACCCTCCGTGCCTGCCTCGCGAGCCGCGGCCAGAGTCTCATTGCTGTAGCTGCACGGCTCGCGGAAGTAGGTGAGGAAGACATGCGCGCCCTGTGCGGCAAGCGCCCGGGCGGCGGCGGCTCCAACGCCGTGGTTAGCACCGGTGATAAACGCAACTTTCCCTTGAATGCCTGGGTCGATCATGATGTCTGTCGCTTGGCGAACATGATGACATGCGCCGGCGGATACCGCAATGTCCGCACAATCGGCTTGGTGCCGACGCGACGGGAGGGGGCCTCAATATCGTACCAGTGCGGCATTGATATACTCGTGTCAGGTGGCCGGTTACTCTTCATGCCGACGATAGCTCGATGTGGGGCTTACCGCGTGTTCTTTTACAGCAACAATGGTGTGGAGCCGCCACATGTGCATTTTCAGCGTGAACGATGCCTGGCAAAGTTCTGGTTGGACCCGGTTGCTTTGGCGTCGAATTCAGGTTTTCGCGCTCGCGAATTGCGCGAGTTGGAGGCACTGACGTTAGAGAACCGGCAAGGTTGGCTGGAGGAGTGGGATGAGTTCTTTGGTGGTTGAGGCGCGTCCACGCGCTGTGGAGGTTGAAGTCAATGACGACGACCTGCGGGTCGTTCTGGCTGATGGCCGAACCCTCTCTGTTCCGCTGGCATGGTTTCCGCGACTGTTACATGCAACGCCGGCTCAACGCCAGCGATTCGAATTACTGGGGGATGGCGAAGGAATTCACTGGCCGGATGTAGACGAAGACCTGAGCGTGGCCGGCCTGCTGAGGGGCACGCCAGCCCACGTCCGCGCAAAGTAAGTCAGGGTGCTTGCTTGGTGTACTGATATACTCGCCTAATCCTCACGGCGCGTCATTGTGACATTATCGCCCGTCGCATCCCGTAAGCTTCTCTCCATTCCCTCTGCGAAGGCGTCTACATCCGCGCGCGAGATGTTCAGCGGCGGGGTGATTCGGATGATGTTCGAGTAGAGCCCGCCTTTGCCCACCAGCAGGCCGTTGCGGCGCGTAGCTTCAAGCACTGCCAGGGTTTCGTCCACGGCCGGCTCTTTGGTCGCGCGATCGCGCACCAATTCGATCGCCTGCATGAGGCCCATGCCGCGCACGTCGCCGATCACAGCGTACCGGTCCTTCAACTCGATGAGCTTTTCATGCAGGTACGCCCCCATCGTCGCGGCGTTGTCCATCAGCCGCTCCTGTTCCACGAAATCGATGACCGCCTTCGCCGCCGTGGTCGTGATCGGGTTGCCGCCGAACGTGGAGATCGACAGGCCTTTCACGCCTGCCGCCACTTCCGGCGTGGCCACTGTGAGGCCGATGGGCATGCCGTTGCCCAGACCCTTGGCGCTGGTCATTATGTCCGGCACGACGCCCCAATGCTCGATGCCGAACCATTTGCCGCCGGTGCGGCCCCAGGCCGTCTGCACTTCATCGGAAATAAACACGCCGCCGTGGCGCCGCACGATGTCGGCTACTACAGGGAAATACTCTTTGGGCGGAGTGATGAAGCCGCCCACGCCCTGCACCGGTTCGGCGATGAAGCCCGCAATACGGCCCGAGGTGGTGGTGCGGATCAGGTCCTCCACGTCGCGGGCGCACTTCACTTCGCAGGCCGGATAGTTCAAGCCGAACGGGCAACGGTAGCAGTAAGCGTTGTGCGCATGCACGATGCCGGCTTCGGCCACGCCGCCCAGCCGCCAGACGGACTGGCCCGTCAGCGTCATGCCGAGAATCGAACGGCCGTGGTAGGCGTGCCGCAGCGCGACGATTTCGCTCGACCCGGTAGCGCAGCGCGCAGCCAGAATTGCCGTTTCGTTGGCTTCGGTGCCGCTGTTCGTGAAGAAGCATTTCGTCAGGCGGCCGCCGGGCGTGATGGAAGCGATCTTGCGGGCCAGCGCGGCGATCGGCTCGGTGGCGAAGACCGTGGAGACGTGCTGCAGCCGATCGAGTTGCTCGTGCACGCGCCGGTTCACGAACTCGTTGGCGTGTCCCACGCTGATGGTCACGATGCCGCCGAAGAAGTCCAGGTACTGTCGGCCGTCCGCATCCCAGACATACTGGCCCTTGGCCCGGGCCACCACCAGCGGCTCCCTGTAGTAGTGGAACACGCAGGGAAACAGGTTTTCCTGGCAGGCGAGGAGGATCTCTTCCTTGGTCATGCGAAGGAGATTATACCGCCGGGCGGCGGCGCCGCCGGGGCAGTTAGAATATGGATAGTGACTGCTGAGGTTGCCATCCAAAACGCCGTGGCGCGGCTCGATCGGATTCGCGCCGAGATCGCCAAGATCATCGTCGGGCAGCAGGATGTCGTCGACGGTGTGCTGACGTGCCTGCTGGCGGGCGGCCACGTGTTGCTGGAAGGTGTTCCCGGACTCGGCAAGACCACGCTGCTGCGCACGCTGGGCCGCGTGCTGCACCTGAAATACTCGCGCATCCAATTCACGCCGGACCTGATGCCGGCGGACATCGTCGGCAGCATGATCATCGAAACCGGAGAGAACGGCGCGAAATTCCTGCGCTTCCAGAACGGGCCGATCTTCGCGCACCTCGTGCTCGCCGACGAGATTAACCGCGCGACGCCGAAGACCCAGTCCGCGCTGCTGGAGGCCATGCAGGAGCGCACCGTGACCAGCGGGACAACCACGCACAAGCTGGAAGCGCCATTCCTGGTCATGGCCACGCAGAACCCCATCGAGATGGAAGGCACTTATCCGCTTCCGGAAGCGCAGCTCGACCGCTTCCTGATGAAGATCGTGGTGAACTATCCATCGCGCGATGAGCTAAACAGAGTCGTCGAGCGCACCATCCAACGGGAAGAGACACATATTGAGAGCGTGGCCGGCCGGGAGGACATCCTGGAGTTGCGGCGGGTCTGCCGGGAGATCCTGGTGGCGGCGCATGTGCAGGAATTCGCCGTGGACCTGGTGATGGCCACGCAGCCGGGAAGTGAACAGGCACACGAAAGCGCGCGCAAGTACATCCGATACGGCTCTTCGCCGCGCGGCGCCCAGGCACTGGTCGAATGCGGGCGCGTTTCGGCGCTGCTCGATAGCCGCTTCCATTTGAGTGTGGACGATATTCTGAAGGTAGCGCCCGCCGTGCTTCGCCACCGCATCATTTTGAATTTCGACGCGCACGCCGAAGGGCAAACCACCGAGACGGTCCTCGATGGCATCATCCGCGCGGTGACTGCGCGAGCAAGTTGAGTCGTCCGCTCATGGCGCAGGAGCCCCTGGTAGATCGCACCTTACTCGAAAAACTCGAGCGCCTGGCTATCCACTGGCAGAAGAGCTTTCCGGGATTGGTGGGCGGCCGGAACGCCTCGCGCTTCTCCGGCGCCGGGCAGGAGTTTCTGGATCACCGCCGTTTTCATTATGGGGACGACCTGCGCGCGGTCAACTGGCGCGCCTACCTGCGGTTGGAGAAGCTGTTTCTGAAGCTCTTTCAAGTGGAACCGCGGGTTCCCGTGCGAGTCCTGCTGGATACCAGCCTCTCGATGGCGACAGGCGGGCGCGGCAAGTTCAATTACGCACGGCGCCTGGCCGCGGCCTTGACCTACATCGGCCTCGTGCGGCTGGACAAGATCCTGATACAGCCGTTTGCAGGAGGACTCGGCGAACCGTTTCGCGCCGGCGGGGGAAGGCACCGCTTCGCGCCGGCGGTGGAGTTCCTCACCGCGCTCCAACCCGCGGGCGCGAGCGACTTCATGTCGGCTGCAAGGGAGTTGATCGCCGCCCATGCGCAGCCGGGATTGCTCGTGGTCATCTCGGATTTCCTGGACGAGGCCGGCTGCGAAAAACCGCTGCAATACCTGGCGGACTTCGAACACGAGCTGCTTCTGATCCAGCTTTGGGATGACGATGATCGTACGCCTCCTTGGGAGGGGGAGATCGAACTGGAAGATGCCGAGAATGCGCGAACCATGATTCTCCGCTTAGACCGCGAAGCCGGTGCGCGCTACACGGAAGCCTTCGATGCGCACGCCCGCGTGCTGCAGAACCTGGCCACGCGCCACGGCGGCAGATACGTGGGCTTGGCGACCAGTATGCCGATCGAAGACGCTGTTTTCGGTCCGTTGATGCGCATATCGGGAGTCGCCTGACGGCAGGCGGGACGCGCGCATGTACCTGGTCAACCTCACGCTCCTCGAACTGGTTTCGTTGTTCGGCGCGGCCAGCGCCGTCGTGGTTGCGCTGTATCTGCTGGACCGCTCGCGCCGCCGGTTGATCGTCCCCACACTGCGTTTCTGGCAAGCGGCGGAGAAACCCGTGGAAGCCCGGCGCCGAAAGCGGATTCAGCAGCCGTTTTCCCTGTTGTTACAATTGCTCGGCCTCGCCCTGCTGGCATTAGCCGTGGCCCAACTGCGTTGGGGCGCATCGCCCGCGTCGGGCCGCGACCACGTCCTCGTCCTCGATACCTCGGCGTGGATGGCGGCACATTCGCACAACGGGACGGTTCTCGACGAAGCCCGTCGGGAACTGGGCCGTTACCTGCGCACACTGCCGCCGAACGACCGCGTGATGCTGATCCGTGCCGACGCGCTGGCGACGCCCGCCACCGGCTTCGAGTCCAACCGCGGCGCCGTGGAAGCAGCGCTGCGCGCAAGTTCGCCGGGATCGACGGCGTTGGACCTGGACGGTGCGCTCGCTTTTGCTGAACGGGTGCTCGCGGGCTCGGGACGCCGCAAGGGTGAAATCGTTTACGCCGGCACCGGCCGCGTGTCCCCCGGTGAAGCCACGGCGGGCTCGTTCGCGAACCTGCGCGTGCTCCCGGTGGGCGAGAACATTTCCAATTGCGGTTTCACCAAGTTCGGTCTACGGCGCTCGCACAGCGATCCCGGCGCGTGGGAGATCCACATTTCGGTGCGCAACCACACCCCGGCTCCGCGCACGGTCACGGTAGTGCTGCAGTTTGCCGGGGCTCCTGTCGGGACACGCCGCTTGGACCTCGCACCGGGTACGGAGGGCGCCGCCGCCTTCGAATACCGTACACGCGCCGCAGGCTGGCTCGAAGCGCGTCTGCTCCCGGATGACGACCTGGCTGCCGACAACCGCGCCGTCATCGAGGTCCCCGCACAGACGGCCCTGAAAGTGGCCGTGTACTCCGCTCATCCCGAGCTACTGCGGCCGGTCTTCAGCGTGAGCGCCGGTGTGGAAGCGTGGTGGCTGAATCCGCGGGATTATCGGCCCAAACCGGACGCGGGCGCCATGGTGATAGACGGGTTCCGGCCGCCGTCGCCGCCCGCGATCGACGCCATTTGGATCGACCCGCCCGCGGGCGCCTCGCCCGTACCTGTGCGCCGCACCGTCCGCGACGCGACGATAACGCGCTGGTCCACCGGGCACGAACTGGGAACCGGGCTGCACGGCCAGGGATCGCGAATCGCATCAACCCAGGTGTTTGAGCCTGCGCCATCGGATATTCAACTCGCGGAAACCGGATTCGGCCCGGCGGTTGTGGCTCGCCCGGGAAAGCCACGCAGTGTGGTGTTCGGATTTCACCCGCTCGCGGGTCCACAGCGCTACGAACTGACCACGCCGCTGGTCTTCGCCAACGTCTTGCGTTGGCTGTCGCCGGAGGCGTTCCGCCGTTGGGAACTGGCTGGAGCGAGCGCGGGTTCGGTGGAAACGACCCTCGCGCCGGAAGCGGCGGCCGGGCCCGTGCGTGTCGTTTCGGACACGCTCGGCGATCTGCCGTTCAGCATCGACGGCAACCAACTCCGCTTTTTCGTGGGTGCGCCCGGCAACGTGCGGGTGCTCGCCGGAGGACGCGAACTGGCGTATTCGCTCACGCTTCCCGAGCTAGGTACGGCGCGTTGGGAAGCGCCGCCGAAGACGAGTTACGGTGTGCCGTCTCGAGGGTCCAGCCTGCCGCAGCCGCGCGATTTGTGGCGGTGGCTCGCGGTGGCAGGCGCGGCTGTCCTGGTCTATGAATGGCGGCGCTATGGCGCGCGCCGTTCTGCGTGGTGGCGTTGGCCGTCGACGCTGGCCCCGCGCGCGGCGTTTGTATTGAAGGCTGCCATGGCCGTAGCCGTGCTGGCGGCGTTGTTTGCTCCGGCCATGAAGGTGTACGAGACCAAAGTGGCCGTGGCTGCCCTGGTGGACACGTCTTCGAGCGTAGCGCCGGATGACCTGAAGCGCGCCTCGGAACTTGCCAACCGCATGGACGGAGCGCGCGGACGCAACCGGATGCGCGTCACAGCGTTTGCAGGCGTCACACGCGAAGCCTTGCCGGGTGAACACAACCCGCGCTGGAACTTCCGCCCGACACTTGGCGAGGAGGGGCGTGCCACGGACATCGAAGCTGCCGTCCGGGAAGCCGCTACCCGCCTGCCCTCGGACATGGTGCCGCGTATTGTGTTGATTTCCGACGGACTGGAAAACCGGGGCAGCGTGGCGCGCGCCGCGTGGCAGGCCGGACAACTCGGAATCCCTATCGACACGTTCGTGCTCGCGGGGCGCCCCAAGCCTGACCTGGGCCTGGAATCCGTGAGCATCCCGGGGACGGTTTTCAGCGGAGAGCGGTTTCCGGTGGATCTGAGGGTCATATCTCCGCGGGTCACTTCCGCCGTGGTCGAGATGGCGGCTGACGGCAAAGTTCTGGGTGCGGTTCCGGCGAAGCTGGATGCTGGTGTGAACGAAATCCGCGCACACTCGGTGGTTGCCGCGGATGGAGCTGTGGACCTGGCCGGCGCGATCCGCGCCGAGGGCCTGGGGGAAGTGCGCTTCGCCCAAGCGGTCAATCTTCGCAGGCCGCGTATCCTTTGGATTTCGGACGATCCTGCCGGCACCGAGGCGCACCTGCTGAAAACGTTCGAAGCCGGCCGCTTTAAGGTGGTGGGCTCGAACGATTGGAAGCGCGAGAAGTGGGAGAGCTACGAGCTTTTGGCGTTCAACAATTGGGATCTTGAATCCCTTTCGTCCGCTGAAAAGAAGCGCCTGGAGGAATACGTCAGGCAGGGCGGCGGGGTGTTGGTGATCGGCGGCGAACGCAATGTTTACATCGAGAAGAAAGGCGAGGAAGACGCGCTCGATCGCCTATTGCCGGCCAAGGTGGCACCGCCGCGCTCGCCCGAAGGCACTTGCGTAATCCTGATTATCGACAAGTCCAGTTCCATGGAGGGCAAGAAGATCGAACTGGCGCGGCTGGCCGCCATCGGCGTGGTTCAGAACCTGAGGCCCATCGATTCGGTGGGCGTGCTCATCTTCGATAACTCGTTCCAGTGGGCCGTCCCCATCCGCAGGGCCGAGGACCGCTCGCTGATTGTGCGCCTGATCTCCGGCATCACGCCCGACGGCGGCACGCAGATTGCCCCGGCCCTGGCCGAAGCCTATCGCCGGGTACTTACGGTGAAGGCAACTTTCAAGCACGTCGTGTTGCTCACCGACGGCATCTCCGAAGAAGGCGACAGCATGAACCTGGCCCGTGAAGCCGAGGCCCACCGCATCACTATCTCCACGGTCGGCTTGGGCCAGGACGTCAATCGCTCCTACCTCGAAAAGGTGGCCGTGACGGCCAAGGGGAAGTCGTACTTCATGAGCGATCCGGCGGGGCTCGAACAGATTCTGCTGCGCGACGTCCTGGAACACTCCGGCTCCACGGTAGTGGAAAAGCCATTTCGCCCGGTTGTAGCCGGCAAGACCGAGATCCTGGAAGGAGTGAACATAGATCAAGCGCCGGAACTTCTCGGCTATGTCCGCTTCCAGAGCAAGCCCACCGCGGAGACGGTTTTGAGTGTGGATCGCAAGGATCCGCTGCTGGTGCGCTGGCAATATGGACTGGGGCGCGTGGCCGTGTTCACATCGGACGCCAAGAGCCGCTGGGCGGCCAAATGGGTGAGATGGAGCGGCTTCGACAAGTTCTGGTCCAACATGGCGCGCGACCTGCTGCCGCACGCTCAAGCAGGGGAAGCTTCGGCGAGCTTCGACAGCGCCAACGAAGAACTGGTGGTCGATTATCGGTTGAGCCGTTATGTCGAAGAACCCACGAAGGCGCCGGACATTTTTGTCTCCGGGCCGAACGGCTTCATGCAACCGGTGCCCATCGCCAAGCTGGCGCAAGGAGCTTATCGAGGCAGGGTGCACATCGGCAAGCGGCAGGGGTTGTTTCGAGTGCGCCCACTCGAGGAGTCGCGCGCATTTCCCGAAGTCGGCGTATTACGGCAGGAGAGCGAAATGAGCGAGTACGGCTCCAATCCTGGACTGCTGGAGAATGTGGCCCGCTTTACCGGCGGGCGCTTCAATCCGGACCCGCGGCAGGTGTTCGATCCGGCGGGGCGCGCCAAGCCGGCGTTGCTGCGGCTGTGGCCCGCACTGCTGGCGTTGGCTGTTCTGTGCAATCTGGGCGAACTCGCCTTGCGTAAGTTGCGGGTCTCGCCGGTCTCGCGGGCGGCCTGACTATTCCTGTGAGTGGAAGGGTAAGATGATTATCTTCGCGCTCTTAAGGCGCGGAGATACGGCTGGAGGAAAGCAATGGCGGTCAGTAGACGCAGTCTTTTGATGAGTGCGGGCGCGGCGTTTGGCGCGGGAGCGTTAGAGGGTACAGCGAAGGCGTCCACCGGAAAACCGGTGCGCATAGGCATCGTCGGGGGTGGCTTCGGTTCGTCATTCCAGTGGCACTTGCACCCCAACGCGAAGGTCACCGCGGTGTGCGACATACGGCCGGACCGGCTGGAGAAGCTCTCCACCGTGTATCGCTGCGGAAACACATTCAAGAACTATCGCGACATGCTGAAGCACCCGGAGCTTGACGCGGTGGGAGTGTTCACGCCTGCGCCGCTGCACGTTTGGATGGCGCTGGAGGCGTTCAAGGCAGGCAAGCACGTGATCAGCGCCGTGCCGGCGGGCATGTCCGTCGAGGAGTGCGAGCGGCTGATCGACGCTGTCAAGCGCAGCGGCCTTCGTTACATGATGGCCGAGACCAGCTACTACCGGCCCGAAGTGATGACCTGCATGGAGTGGGCGCGCGCGGGCAAGTTCGGCACTATCTTCTACAGTGAGGCCGAGTACCATCACGAAGGGCTGTTGTCGCTATATTTCGATGACCGCGGCTTTCCTACCTGGCGTCACGGCCTTCCCCCCATGCACTATCCCACTCACTGCACGGGCATGGTCGTGCCGGTCACCGGCGAGCGGCTGGTTGAAGTGCAGGCGGTCGGCTGGGGCGACAACCACGAGGTGCTGCAGACGAACCAGTACAAGAATCCGTTCTGGAACACGACGGGATTCTTCAAGACCTCCGGGGGACATTCGAGCCGCATATCCGTTTTTTGGCACGTGGCTGCGGGCGGCACCGAGCGGGGCGCTTTCTATGGCGACCGCATGTCGTACATCATGGCGCGGCCGGAGGGCTCGCCGAATACGGTGGTCAGCATCAGCAAGGACGGCAAGACGGCCATCGACGCGAACGGCTATCCGGAAGGGGATGTGCATCAGGAGAAGTTCGCGCAGCCGGACCATTGGGAGCGGCTGCCGGAATCCATGCGAGTGAAGAGCGGGCACGGCGGATCGCACGTTTTCATCACAAAGGAATTCATCGACGCCATCGTCGAGGACCGCCACCCGTCGGTGAACGTGTGGGAAGCCGTTGCCTATACGGTGCCGGGCATTGTGGCGCATCAGTCGGCGCTGAAGGGCGGCGAGCCGATGAAGATCCGCGATTACGGGAAGGCTCCGGCTTAGGGACTGCTATCTACGGTGAAGTGCCCGCTTCAGGTCCGGCGTGAACTCGCGCAGCACATTGTATGCGGAACTGATGCCAAGCTGTATACCGATGCCTCGGCTAATACGGTAGGTGCTGCCATAACGGTCCGGCATCCAATACCGGCTCACCAGCACCCCGGCCAGGATGCCCGCGAGGCGCGACGTGTGGAAGACGCGGTTGCCGTTTCGGTCTAGCGTCACGAAGTTGGCCCCCACTGCATGCGTGACACGCGGCAAGAAACGAGTGTCCCGGCTGGGGATGTAACGCACGTCGTGGCGCAGCAACGCTGCTCCGGCAGACTCGCAAGTCTCACGCACCGTGGAGCGGGCAATACGATGGGCCAGTCGCCTTCCTAACCCTTCTCCACCTTGCCCCCATTCGGTCGGGTCATCACGCCACTGCGCGATGGCGGCGCCCGATGCGACGCCGAAGCCTGCCATTGGATTCCAGAAGAGATCCTTCCCGTAGTGACGCCACCGCTCGCTGGCGGTGAGTGGCTGGTACGGTTGCGCGGCTGCCGGGCTTTGCGGCTCGTCCGGCCAAGCTGAACAGGCCAGTAACACCGCTAGCGCAGCCGATCGAAGAGATTGCCTTATAATTGCGAAACCCTCACTTCTCTGTAATTATCGCTCACACCGGCCCGGGGGCCGAAAATCGCGAAAACTGGGGCAGGGGCCGATGTGATAACCTGTGCCTTCGGAGACGCCTTGCATGTCTGCTACACGTGTGAAATGTCAACTGATGAGCGCTTCGGAGATGGATCGCACGCTGGTCCGCCTCGCGCACGAGGTGCTCGAGAAGAGCGCCGACCTCGATAAACTGGCTTTTGTCGGCATTCGCCGCCGCGGTGTTCCCCTGGCCGAGCGGCTGGCGCGCAAGATCGAATCCCTGGAGAACCGCAAGATTCCCGTCGGTACGCTCGACATCAAACTCTATCGCGACGACCTGTCGACAGTGGGCCCGGCGCCCGTTGTGAACGAGGCGACGCTCGGCTTTCCGATCACCGGCAAGGACATCGTGCTGACCGATGACGTGCTATACACCGGGCGAACGGTGCGGGCGGCCCTGGACGCGCTGTTTGATCAAGGACGGCCCTCGCGGGTCCAGTTGCTCGCGTTGATCGACCGCGGCCACCGTGAACTGCCCATCGAGGCCCGCTATGTCGGACGCATGGTGCAGACCACATCCAACGAAATCATCGAGGTGAAGTTTCAGGAGATTGACCAGACGGAAAAAGTCCTGCTGGTCGAGAAGGTCGCGGAGTAGCACATGCCCAAAGGTCTTCTTGGTATCGAACGGCTAGACCGGGCGGAGATCGAATCCATCCTTACTCGCGCCAAGGATTTCCAGGCGTTACAGGGCACCCCTATCAAGCGCATGGAAACCCTGCGCGGCAAGATGATCGTGAACCTGTTCTATGAGGCGTCCACGCGCACGCGGACCAGCTTCGAGATCGCCGCCAAGCGCTTGGGTGCCGACGCGGTTTCGATCACCGCCGCCGGTTCGAGCGTCTCCAAGGGCGAATCTCTGGTGGACACCCTGAACACGTTGGCCGCCATGCGGCCCGACGCGATCGTCATGAGGCACGCGGCCTCCGGCGCTCCGCACTTTCTGGCGCGCTATCTGCCCACGCCCATCGTCAACGCCGGCGACGGCACTCACGAGCACCCTACCCAGGCCCTGCTCGACGCGCGCACGATCCTGGATCGCCGCCCCACGCTGGAAGGCCTGCGCATCGCTATCATCGGAGACATTGCGCACAGCCGCGTGGCCCGATCGAACGTGTACCTGCTTTCGAAGTTCGGCGTGGATATTGTTCTGTGCGGCCCGCCCTCCCTGCTGCCTCCGGAACTGGCGCGCATCGCGCCGGGCGTGAGCCTTACATGCGATATCCGCGAGGCCATCACCGGTGCCGACGTCATCATGATGTTGCGCGTGCAACTGGAAAGACAGCATGAAGCGGCATTCCCGGCCAGCGAGTATTTCCGCTATTACGGATTGCAGCTGGAGCACCTGTCGCTCGCGCGGCCGGAAGCGATCGTCATGCATCCGGGGCCCATCAACCGGGGCCGCGAGATCGCGAGCGAGGTGGCCGACTCGCAGCGCTCCGTAATCCTCAATCAGGTTGAGAATGGCGTGGCAGTCCGGATGGCGGTGCTGGAAAGGATATTGGGTTGACCATGGCTAGAACGCTTCTCAAGAACGGACGGGTCGTCGATCCGGCATCCTCGCGCGACGGCATCGCGGATGTACTAGTGGATCACGGGCGCATCGCCGCAGTGGGACGGAATCTCGGCGAGAGTGGCTCGGAAGTCTTCGACGCGAGCGGTCTGGTCGTAGCTCCTGGCTTCATCGACATGCACGTGCACTTGCGTGAGCCTGGTTTTGCGCACGTAGAAACCATCGAAACGGGTTCGCGCGCGGCGGCAGCCGGCGGTTTCACCACCATCTGCGCCATGCCGAACAGCGAGCCGGTGAACGACAGCGCCACCGTTACCAGCTACATCATCGACCGCGCCCGGCGCTTCGCCGTGGTGAACGTACTGCCGATCGGCGCCATCACCAAAGGGAGCGCCGGAGAGGAACTGCCCGGCTACGGATCGATGAAGAGCGCCGGAATCGTCGCTATCTCGGACGATGGCCGGCCGGTGATGAACAGCCGCGTGATGCGCCGCGCCATGGAATTCGCGCGTGAGCTGGACTTGGTGGTTATCGACCACTGCGAAGACCTGCATCTGAGCGCCGGCGGCGACATGCACGAGGGATTCGAAAGCGTGCGGTGCGGCCTGCGCGGCATTCCGGGGTGTTCGGAAGACATCATGGTGGCGCGCAATATTCTGCTGGCCGAAGCCACTGGCGCGCACTTTCACGCGGCGCACGTTTCCACGCGCCGCAGCGTGCAGATGGTGGCGGAGGCCAAGGCGCGCGGTATCCACGTGACCGCGGAAGCCACTCCCCATCACATGGCCTTGTGCGACGCCGCCATGCCGCCGTACGACAGCAACTTCAAGATGAAGCCGCCGTTGCGCACGGCCGACGATGTCGCCGGCGTGGTTGACGGCCTGGTTTCCGGCGCCATTGACGCCATCGCCACCGATCATGCACCGCACGCCGGCAGCGAGAAAATGCAGGAGTTCGAGCGGTGCCCGTTCGGCATCATCGGACTCGAGACGGCGTTGGCCGTGGCCCTGGAAGTGCTAGTGCATTCCGGCAAGATGCCGCTCATGCGCCTGGTGGAACTGATGTCGCTGGGGCCCGCGCGCGTCCTCAAGCTGGATCGCGGAACGCTCAAGCCGGGCGCAGTGGCGGACATCACGATGTTCGACCCCGAGCTGGTTTGGACCTACGACGTGAACCGTTCTTTCTCGAAAAGCCGCAACACGCCTTTCAACGGACGCACCTTCCGCGGTGCGCCCGTCGCCACCATAGTAAACGGGAAGTTCGTCTGGTCGCGCGACAAGGAGTCTTGACATGCCATATCCGGAGATCGGTGCCCCATCGCGGCGCCAAGGCGGGATGATCCTGCTGATCGTCGTTTTGCTGGCGATCTTTCTTGGTGCTCGCACCATCGGATCTTTCGTCATCGACTATTGCTGGTGGAAGGAGATGGGCCAGGTCCCCACCTGGTTCAGCATGCTGCTTTACGGCATGGCTCCGGCGCTGGCCGCCGCGTTGGTGGCCTTTGTCGTTCTATGGTGGGTTCACGCCCGCGCGCTGAAGGCCGCCGGGACGGGCCTGCGGCGCGTTCCTTTGTACGCCAAGCTCTCTACGGTGGTTCTGCTCGTGCTCGGCATCCTGCTCGGCGTAGCGACGATCGACTCCTGGACCGCAATCCGTTTCTTCGGCGGGCGCAACCTTCCCGCCGAAGCTACCGCGTGGCACGATCCGGTCTTCGCGCACCCGTTGTCGTTCTATTTGTTTGAACTTCCGTTCTATTCCCAACTGCTGCGCTTCGTGCTGGGGCTGATTCTACTCAGCGGGGTGGTTTATTTTCTTGCCTCGCGCTTCTGGCAGCTTCGCGAACGGTTCCCTGAATGGACCAAGGAGGGGACTTTCGATCTTCAGGAATTGGGCCTCGGCCGCGCGCTGGACAGCGTTTTCCTGCGCAGCGTCGGCGCCGTCTTTTTGTTGGCCCTGGCGGTGCGCTTTTACCTGGACCGGTATTCCATGCTCTACGACGACCACGGCTTCCTGGTCGGCGTGGACTACGTGAGCCAGAACATCACCTTGCCTTTGCAGTGGCTCGCCGTGGCCGCCGCCGTGGCCGCCGCGGTTCTTTTGGCCGTAGGGCGGAAGAAACTCGCCTTGGCCATGCTGCTGGCCCTGGTTGTGCGGGGCATCGCGCCTCCGTTGGTCAACGCCGTCTATGTGAAGCCGAACGAGATCTCCCTGCAGCGGCAATACGTCCAACGCCACATCGCGGCCACGCGGGCGGCATACGGCCTCGATCGCCGGATCAAGGAGACCGACTTCGATGCCAAGCTCGAATCCAAAGTCGATCCAGCGCGGCACAAGGCCTTGCTCGACAATGTCCGTCTTTGGGATTGGCGGGCTTTCCACGACACGGTCACGCAGCTCCAGGCGATCCGCCCCTATTACGTTTTTGTGGATAGCGACGTTGATCGCTATATGATTGACGGCCAGCTCCGCCAGTTGCTCCTTACGCCGCGCGAACTCGACATCCGCCAGGTGGGTGGTGCGCAGGCCGGCTGGGTAAACTCGAAATTCGTTTACACGCATGGCTACGGCACCGTCGTGGCCGAAGCCAATCGCATCACCCCCGAAGGCCTTCCGGTGTTGTTCATCCAGGACGCCCCGCCGGAGGTGAAGACCCCCAGCCTGAAACTCACGCGGCCGGAACTCTATTTCGGCGAGCAGCTTCACGAACCTGTTTTCGTCCGGACCAAACAGCCGGAGTTCAACTATCCATCCGGCGCGGAGAACGTCCACAACCGTTACGAAGGCGTGGGTGGCTTCCCCGTAGCTTCCCTGCCCATCCGTCTCGCCGCCGCCCTGGCCGAGAACGATTGGAAGATCCTGCTCACCGGCATGTTCACTCCGGAGAGCCGCATGATCATTCACCGCAAGGTCCGCGAGCGCCTGGCGGAACTCGCCGGATTCGTGACCTGGGACGGCGATCCTTACCTGGTGCTCACTTCGAGCGGGCGCATGGTGTGGATGGCGGATGGGTACACCACCTCGGATGTTCATCCTTACTCGCGCGCCGTCGGCATCGAGGGCGTAGGTTCGGTTAACTATATCCGCAACTCCGTGAAAGCCACGGTGGACGCCTACGACGGCACCACGCGCCTCTATGTCTTCGACCCCAGCGACCCCATCATCCGTGCGTACCAGCGCCTGTTCCCCAAGCTGCTTGCGCCGGCCTCGGAGATGCCGGCCGACTTGCGTGTGCATGCACGCTACCCGGAAACTTTGTTCCGTGTGCAGGCCGAAATCTACCGCACCTTCCACATGCTGGACCCGGAGTCCTTCTATAACAAGGAGGATTTGTGGGACGTTCCGAGAACCACGGGCGGCGAAGCGGGGCAGTCCAAGGGCATGACGCCCACTTATATAGTGGCCACTCTGCCGGGCGAGGAACAGCCCGAGTTCCTTTTGCTTCTCCCGTTCACGCCGCGCAGCAAAGACAACCTCATCGGGGTGATGGTGGCCCGCTGCGACGGGAAGCACCTGGGCGAGTTGGAGGTTCTGAAGCTGTCCAAGCAGGCGCTCATCTACGGACCCATGCAGATCGAAGCCAAGATCAGTCAGGACCAGAACATCTCCAAGGACCTGACGCTTTGGAACCAGCAGGGCTCTCAGGTGATTCGCGGCCAGATGCTGGTTTTGCCCATCGAGAACACCTTCATTTACATTCAACCGATCTACATTCAAGCTGCCCAGGCCCGCATGCCGCAGTTGAAGAAGATAGCCCTTGGTATGGGCGACACGGTAATTTACACGGATACCTATGAGCAGGCCATCGCGGAACTGTCGGGCGTGAGCGTGCGCGCGCTGGCAGGAATGACCGCGAAGCCAACAGCCGCGGCAGGCGCGGCAGCGGCGCCCGCCGCCGGTCCGGATCCGCGCATCGATTCCGTTCGCAGGCATTTCCGCCGTTACCGGGACCTGGTATCGCAAGGCAAGTGGGCCGAGGCGGGCAAGGAACTCGACGCCGTCGAAGCCGAGCTTAGACGATAGAGTCCGGCGCGGCCACGATATACTGATGATTGCAGGGTAGTTCGCGCCGGGCGGCGGGATGACGCCCATAAGCTGGAGGAGCGGGAATTCCAACCATGCATGAGATGAGCGCCTTATGGCTGCGTGTCGCCACCGTGCTCTATGCGGTGGGACTTATCCATGCCATTCTTACCATTTTGAAGCGTCGCGCCAAGCTCTTCCGGTTGGCGTTCATCACCTTCTGCGGCGGCCTTACACTCCACTTCGTCTCCATCGTGGAGGAAGCCGCTTACACCGGCCATTTCCCGGCCAATAATTTCTATGAGTCCGTCTCGCTGTGCGCATATCTGATTGGCCTGCTCTACCTGCTGGTTTATCTGCGGCAACACGTGGAGACATTGAGCGCGTTCGTGTTTCCGCTGGTGTTCGTGATGACCCTGATGGGCGCGCTGGGCACTCCAGTCGGTTCGTGGCCCGATCCGAAGGTGCGCGACGCCTGGCTGTTGGCCCATGTCACGCTGGTGCTTGCCGGCTATGCGGCGATGCTCCTGATGGCCGCGGCGTCGGTAGCCTACCTACTCCAGGAGCGGCAGCTAAAGCGGAAGCGCGAGAGTGTGTTGCTGGACCGCCTGCCGCCGCTGGGCGTGTTGGACGGGTTGATCTCGACTTCTATGACCGCGGGGTTCCTGCTGATCACTCTGGCCGTCATTGCGGGCAGCATTTGGGCTTTCATCGAAAGCGGCACGCGATGGATTGCCGAACCGAAGATCGTCGTCTCGCTGGTGACTTGGTTCTTCTATCTGCTGTTGGTGTTCCTGCGGGTCTCTGCGGGGTGGCGAGGGCGTAAGGCCGCAGTGATGTCGATTGTTGTACTGGGATGCTCGGCGCTGACCTGGGCAGCACATGTGGGTCTGCGTCCGATGTTTACACGATGAGATTCGCGATCACGGGGCTGAATCATCGCTCGGCGTCGCTGGAAGTCCGCGAACGGCTGGCTTTCGGCGAGGAGTCGCTCGGAGAAGCGCTGCGCGCGCTCAAGGGCGAGCCTGGCCTGCTAGAGGGGATGATCCTGTCTACGTGTAACCGTGTGGAAGTGGCCGTGACCAGTGAGGACGGCTGCGACCCGGTGTCACTTGCCACCGGGTTTCTGGAGCGCAGCCATGGGCTCGATCACGGTTGGGCGGATCCGTACCTCTACCACCACGAGGACCGCGAGGCTGTGCGCCATCTGTTCCGCGTCGCCTCCAGCCTGGATTCCATGGTGCTCGGCGAGCCGCAAATCCTGGGGCAGCTTAAGGCCGCCTACGCCGCGGCCAAAGCCGCAGGGGCGCTGGACGGTCCGTTGGACGCCATGCTCACGCGCGCCTTCAGCGTCGCCAAACGAGTCCGCTCGGAAACGGAGATCGGGCGCAGCGCCGTGTCGGTTAGTTACGCGGCGGTGGAGTTGGCGCGCCAGATCTTTGGCTCGCTCGATGGCAAGAAGGTGATGGTGGTCGGGGCGGGGAAGATGTCGGAGCTTGCCGCGCGGCATCTGCACCGGTCGGGCGTGGCGGGCATTTACGTCACCAACCGCACGCGGGAGCGCGCCGAGGAACTCGCGCGCCTGTTCGACGGCGTGACCGTCGACTACACGCGTTTCACGGCCGGATTGCACCAAATGGACATCCTCATCGCCTCCAGCGGCGCGCCGCACTACATCCTCACTCCGGAGGATGTGCGCCGGGCGCTTGAAGCGCGGCGCAACCGTCCGATGTTCCTCATCGACATCGCGGTGCCACGCAACATCGATCCCGCGGTGAACCAGCTCGACAACGTATTCCTCTACGACATCGATGATCTCCAGCGCGTGGTGAATTCCAACCGCCGGGAGCGGGTCAAGGAAGCGGGCCAGGCCGAAGCCATCGTCTCACTCGAAGTGGATCGCATGGTGGGACGCTTGCACGCGGGCGAGGTGACCCCCACGATTGTGAGCCTGCAGGAACAGCTCGAACAGATTCGCGCAGGTGAGGTGTCCCGCATGCGCTCGAAGCTGGGCGAGCTGACTCCACAGCAGGAAGAGGCGATCGATGCGCTCACTCGCGGCATCGTGAATAAGGTGGCCCACGGTCCCATTTCCGAACTGCGCCGTAGCGCGGGGCGGCCCGAGGGACTGCACCTGGTGGACCTGATTCATCGCGTGTTCCGGCTCGGAGATTGACGCTCATGCTCGTAATCGGCTCCCGTGGTTCTCAACTGGCGTTGTGGCAGGCGAAGTGGGTGGCGGCGCGCCTGGCCGAACTGGGCGTCAAGACGCGCATCGAGATCATCAAGACCACCGGCGACAAGATCACCGATGTGCCCCTGGCACAGGTGGGCGCCAAGGGGCTGTTCACGAAGGAAATCGAAGAAGCGCTGCTCGATGGGCGTGTAGATCTGGCGGTGCACAGCCTGAAGGACCTGCCTACGGAAGTGCCGGTTGGCCTGACGGTGGCGGCCATACCTGCGCGCGAGGACGCGCGGGACGCCATGGTGGGATGCACGCTCGCCGCGCTGCCACAGGGTGCCCGCGTGGGAACCAGTTCGCTGCGCCGCTCGGCGCAACTGCACGCGCTGCGGCCGGACCTGACTCTCGAGCCGTTGCGCGGGAATTTGGATACCAGGATCCGGAAATTGACCGAAGGCCGGTATGACGCGATTCTGTTGGCCGCGGCCGGGCTAAAGCGTCTTGGCTGGGGCGACCGCGTCAGCGAACTGCTTCCGGCCGGCGTCATGTGCCCGGCGGTGGGGCAAGGCGCTCTGGCCATCGAGACACGCGACGACGATGGCGACGCGCACCGGACTGTACGCCGCCTGAACGATCCCGTGACGCGCGCCGCTGTCACGGCGGAGCGTGCGCTGCTGGGGGCTCTCGGCGGCGGCTGCCAGGTGCCCATTGGATGCCACGCTACGGTGGATGCAGACGCGCTCAAGCTGACGGCTATTGTGGCCTCGCCGGACGGCCGTTCCATCGTGCGCGGAGAGAAGTCGGGCACCATCTCCGATGCGTCGCTGCTTGGGTCCGCGTTGGCGCGTGAACTGCTGGCTGCTGGCGGTCGTGCGATTCTGGAAGCCGTCTATGGGCCTTCGCCGCTCTTGGGAGTGCGCGTGGCGGTGACCAGGGCTCGGGAGCAGGCTGGCGACTTGGCGGCGAAATTGCGCGCGCGCGGAGCCGAAGCGGTCGAGCTAGCCACTATAGAGATCCAGACGCCGGCTGATCCAGCGCCTTTCGAGCGCGCCCTGATGACGATCGGCACGTTCGATTGGATCATCTTCACGAGTGCGAACGGCGTGCGGGCGTTTGCCTCGCGCCGGGGCCAAGGCGCGCCAGAGTTGCGAGCCGCGATTTGCGCCATTGGCCCAGCAACGCGGCAGGCTGCTGAAGAGGCGGGGCTCAGCGTGAGCCTGATGCCGGAGAAGTACGTGGCAGAGAGCCTCGTGGCGGCATTCGCGGATATCGATCTTCGCGGCAAGCGCATCCTGTTACCGCGCGCCGCCGTTGCCCGCGACGTGGTTCCGGACGAGTTGCGGCTCCTCGGTGCGCACGTTGAAGTCGTTGAAGCCTATCGCACCGCTGTGCCCGCGGACGCCGCCTCGCGCGCGGCCGAACTCTTCCGCGAAGGCGTGCGGCCGGACTGGATCACGTTCACCAGTTCCTCGACGGTGAAGAATTTCGTCTCGGCGGCGGGGGTAGCCTCGCTCAATGGCGTGCGCGTGGCCTCCATCGGACCAGTGACGTCGGCCACGGCGCGCAAGCTGGGAATCGCCGCGGATGTCGAAGCCTCCACTTACACCACCGACGGCCTGGTGGAAGCCATCGTCAACGCCAGTTCATCGCCGGCAGATCGTTGAGATCAATCAAGCCAACAGCCCTGTGGTTCCTGGTCGTGTTGAAGATGACGTAGCGGCCCGACCAATCGAAGCTGGGGTGCAGGTGAACATCCTTGGGCTTACGCAGGCCTGTGGCCAGGACGCGCGTGCTGCCGGTGGCCGTCTCCGTCAGCCAGACCCGGCCGTCGAAGTCGTCCGTAACGATGAACTTGCCGTCCGGCCGAGCTTCTCCGTGCCAATAGCATCCTTCGCGCACAAGGCGCGATATGCCGTTGGTGTTCACAATCACCATGCCCACGCGGTCGTTCACCATGGTCATTTCGCCGGTGCCCATGATCCAGGCCTCATGTGTGAGCCATTCCTTCAGCGGCGTGAACCAGTCCTTGCGCTCGACGCGCTGATAGAAAGGCCGCAGGCCCGTGCCATCCGTGTTCACCAGCCAACTGCGCTGCGGTGCATAACCGCTGGTTTCCCATGTGAAAAAGATCACTGGCTCGGTGGGACTGTGCTGTATGTGGCCGATGCGGAATCCTACGCGGATGACGGTCTTGTATTGGCCCGTTTCGGTGCTCATCAAGCCGACCTCCCACGTTTTGGGATCGATCTGCCGGCCCACGGTGATCCACTTGCCGTCGCCGCTGAGGGTGGGCTGGTGATAGCCACCGAAGTGCGGTTCCGGCACCGTACCCACCAAGTGCTCGGAGAAGTCTTCCACGTCCAGCGCCACAATGTCATGCCCACGCTGATAGTAGATGCGCCGCGGATTGGTGTGATCCGGCACCAGGCCGATGCCGCCCACCCCGGCCGTATCTGTCAACTGCACGATGCGCCCCTCGGGGATGGACATGCGGTAGATCTGGTTGGAACCCGATCTGTTGGAGGTGAACAGGAGGTAGCGGCTGTCGTGAGTGAAATTAGGGAAGTGAAAATACAGCGTGTTTGCCACGCCCTTGTTGGCGGTCATCTCCCAGACGCGCACGCCCGTGACCGGGTCGATCCAGGACTGCTTCTCGACGCCCCAGTCCTTACCCACGTCGGAGGCCAAGGCAAGAGAGTAACCTGCCGCGAGTACCACGATTGCGAGCCACGATTGTCGAAGCATGACTACATTATCGTGTAACGTTCGTTCCTTGTTGGAGTGTGCGCATGGAGAGGAGGCCCGGGATCTCCCGGCCCGGGCCTCCTTGCCGGCTTGCTAAAACGAATAGCGTAAACTCAGCTGAATATTCCGGTTTCCGGATTTGCTGGTCACCTTTCCGAATGCCGAACTGGTCGGGGTCGTATTCGCGCCACTCCAATTTGGATGGTTAAGGAAGTTGAATGCTTCTGCGCGCAGCAACACTTTGTGTTGCTCGTGAATGGCGAACGTCTTGAACAATCCTACATTCCAGTTCTGCAAACCCGGGTTGTAAAGCAGGTCCCGGTTGTATTGGGTGACGAAGGTGCCTGTGGCCGGCTTGGTAAAGAGCGCGCTCCCATTGGAGTCCTTCACCCGGAACCAGTATGCGTTGTCGCTCGCGGCATTGGCGAACGCTCTTGAACCTCTGTCGAGCTTCGGATCGCCGTTCACCTGCCAGATTTGGCTGCCGCTACCTGTGCCAACGCCTGCGAAGTCGTCGCCGCTGGCCACTGTAGTGGGCGCTCCCGTTTGCAGCTGGACTACCGCCGTAACCTGCCATCCGCCGCCAACCGTTTTCAATAATGGATTGCCGCTGTGTTTCATGAACGGGATCTCATAGATGGTGTTGATCATCATGAGGTGCCGTGTGTCCATGGTGCCAGGGCCCCACAAATACTTGGCGTTGGTCGAATTCGGAATCAAGTCCTTCTTGTCGCTGCCATCGTCCATGCACTTCGAATAGGTGTACGCCAGGCCATAGCTCAAACCGCTGGAGAATCTGCGGTTGACGCTAAGCTGCAGGCCGTTGTAACGCATGTTGGCGTTGTCGTACTGTCTGCGGATCGGTCCATAGCCGAGATATGGGCGCATGGCATTGGCGTTAACCTTCGGGTTCTGGTAGGTGGCATTCAGCGGCAACTGGTTGATGTTCACTTCCCGAATGTTGTGCAACCCGCGACGGCCCACATAACCGATTTCCACCACCGTGTCGAACCCTACCTCGCGCTCATAGGTGAAGTTCCAGGTGTAGCTTTGTGGCATCGGCAGGTCCTTGGACTGCGTGGTAACGCTGATCGGGAAGCTGTTCTTGGAACCTCCGCCGGGTTGGTCCACCGAGCCATAGGCCACCGAGGCGATGGGCTGCAGCGGCGGATTGCCTCCCAGGAAGATTCCGTCGCTGACAGGTAACGGAGTAGTGAACTTCCCTCCGCCGGCTCTCACTACCGACTTCGAATCGATCTGATAGGCGAGACCAAAGCGCGGCTGGAAGTTCAGGTAGTCGACGTTGGAGTAATGGCGGGATTCGGCGCCGCCCCGGTACAGGTAATCGTAAGAGGAGTCGCTTGCGATGTTAACGCGCCCCTTGGCCGAATCGGGCCACCCATTACCCGGAATGACAAGTCCGTTGTACGGATCGCCGGAGCCGGGAATCGGGTTGCCTGTGGACAAGTCCACTTTCATGGCTTTGGCAGGATCGTAGTACTTCTCGTCGAAGATGATGATGTTGTTCCACAACGAGTGATACGGATTGATGATGGAATGCCGGACGCCGATCTCGAGCTTCAGCTTGGGGGTCACCTTCCAGGAATCCTGCACGAACCACTCGAACATTTGGCGCCTGTAAGGGGTGTAGCTGCGCCGGCCGATCTCGGCATAACTGTCGAACAAGCCCAGCGCCGCGTTACCAATGGCCACGCCGGAGCCGCCCGTTCGGCCGTTGGTGAAGACGAAACGGCCGTTCTGGTTGTCCGTGCCGCCCGGCACGCCGCTGACGTTGATCTGGTCGTAGTCGTTCTCGCCAGCCCGGTCGAACAGGAAGCCCGCCTTGAGAACGTGATTGCCGCGGACTTGGGTGACGTTATCGCTGATGGTGTAGATCGGGCCGCTGGATTTCGACGGGTACGGGCTTCCCGTGTAACTGGTGAAGCCGGACAGATCTATAGCGGGCAGCTTGTTCGGGCGATCCTTGCCGTCCGGGTAGATGTAAGCGTAATTGATCCCGTACTTGGTGCGGTCGAACGTGGGCGTGTCCGTCATCGCGATATAGACTTGGTCGCGGCTGGCCGTAACCAGGAACTCATTTACCAGCGTTGGGCTGATCGTGTGCGTCCAGTTTACGGATGACGTCTGATTCGGCCGGTCGAAGGTCTTGTCGGAGAGTTTGAAGTTGGTTGCCCACGGATCCACGTCCAGGTAGTGGTAGAAAAGCCCCCGTACTTTGACGGAGTCCTTGGAAGTCGGCAAGAAGTCCACGCTGATACTATCCTTGCGTTGGTTGGTTTTAGCCAAGGCCACGTCGTAGTAATTGCTTGTGCCGACGGGGACAGCAAGGTTAGGCAGCGGGTACACGTTCAGGAGACCTGTGCCGTTCGAACTCTGCCTGCTCTTGGGAATCACGTTATTGGCGAACGGCGTACCGGTGGTTGGGTCCTTGATGATCTGAGGGCTGCTGAAAAAACTATTGGCGCCGAGCAGTTCGCTGAAGTCGCCGCCGCGCATCGCCGCTGTCGGCACGGTGCGGGAGTTGCCGCTGTCGCGAGGGTACCGTACCCATTCCTGGGCCCACATGAAGAACAGCTTGCTCTTGTCCGCATTTAGCTTCTTCGGAATGTAGACTGGGCCCGCAATGTTGTAGCCAAACTGGTTGTAATGATACGGCGCCACAAAGTTAGTTGAAGTCTTCAGATTCCGGTCCCAGGTATTCGCATCGAATACCGGATTGCGAAGATACTCGTACATTGAGCCGTGAAAAGTGCCGGTGCCGCTCTTGGTTACCACGCGCACCTGACCGCCGGCGCCCCGTCCGTATTCGGCTGCGTACGAGGCCGTCAGAATCTGCACTTCGGAGGTCATGTCGAGGTCAGTCGCACCAATGGTGAGTCCGTTGGCGCGTGTGCGGACCGCCGGCGCGCCATCGTACATGACGGCGTTGTCAAACACGCGCGAGCCGTTGATGTTCAAGCCGCCATTCGACATTGCGAAGGTGAAACTCGCCAACGTGTTACCGCTGCGAACTCCCGGCTTGAGCAGCGCCAGGAAGATCGGGTTTCGGCCGTTCAACTGCAAATCACTGAGTTGTTTTCCTTCAACCAGGCGGCCCACTGCGCCGGACTCGGTCTGTAAGGCGGACGCCGTGGCCACTACTTCCACGACCTCCGAGGCCGTTCCAATCTGGAGAACGACTTCGAAGGACGCCGGCATGCTAGGATCCACTTTGTTGTTCTTGGATTCGTACTTCTTGAAGCCTTGAGTTTCGACGAGCAGCGTATACATCCCCGGCGGAACAATGGGAATGACGAATACGCCGGATTCGTTGGTCTGCGTCTCGCGGACGAAACCGGTTGCTTCACTCTTCAATGTGATCTTGGCGTTGGGGACCACCGCCGAGGTTGGATCCTTCACAATCCCGTTTACCGTGGAGTTGTCCGATTGTCCCCAAAGGCACATGGTCCACAGCATAAGCACACAGAAAGCGAGCGCGACCCCGCCAAGAAATCGCAATGTCATACAACCTCCCAATAGTGAGTTTGAAGTCAGTACACCTTTAACGACGCTATGCCGAACGACGACTCACATCGAGGTCGGCCGAGTGCCCAAAATTGTGATAAAGACCACCCGTCAGACAATAGTTCCCGGTACGAATGCAAACGTATGCAGCGCAGAAATTAGTATATCTTTATTTTTGTCTCTGTCAATCGAAATTACGGCACATGGGTGGGCGGCTATGCAGCACGGGATGCTCTGGCCGGCTCTGGCTCACCAGAGATAGTCTTTGGCTTCTTCGCGGCGCGCGTAACTGTCCAGCACGTGTACCACGCGTATCTTCTTGAGCTTCGCCGGGGCAAGCTGCCCGATCGGCACGTAAAGGATCGACCGGGCCAGCCGGTAAGCGATGGTGCGGAAGATGGAACGCGGCGGCCTCACCGCCACGTACACCACGTGCCGGTATATCGAGTAATCGAGCGCCGCCAGCAGCAGCCGCTCAGGCTTGGTTTCCGCCAGCCAGTAATCCGGGTCGCCCCACACGTCCACCATGCGGCGCGGCGGCAGCGTCATCAGGAAGCCGCCGTACTCAGCACGCCCGATGCCGGGCCCCACCATGTTCGCGAACGGGTCCGTCGAATAGAACGCCATGTCGCTTTCGTTCTGGTGCTCGCCGAGCCACGTGGTGAGGTAGGTGTAACGGTCCTCGCGGTCTTCGTCGTAGATGACCACCAAGGCGCCCACCTCGCCCGAGATCTTGTCGAACTCGCGGACGTAGATCTTCTTCTCGTACCAGTTGCGGATGGTCTCGCGCAGGTCGATGCCGTCGCGCACGGATGTGGTAAAGGGCTCGGTGCGCACGCGCTCTTCCGAGAGGATGCTCTTGGCTTTCGCCTTCAGAATCTGGCCGTAGTTTTCAATCACCAGGTCTTCGGGCGGATACGAACAGATGGTGTTGCCGTCCAGATTCCGCGCCCACTCGCCCGGCTGGATCTCTTTCTTGCGCGGCTTGAGGCTCGCTGGGCGCAGGCGCTGTTTGGGATGCGGCAAGCGGCGGCGCAAGCGCATCTTGCGCATGTTGATCCAGACTTCCTCGCCAGAAAGGTTCACCGTCTCCAGATCGCTCTCAACTTTCTGCGCCGGATAGCGGCCGGCGACGTCCCAGACCTCCCAGGCGTAGTTGTCGTCGGCGATGGAGCGCGCGGCCACGGTCAAATCGAACAGCCCGGCCACCAGCCCGCCCGATACCAGGGCGAGATTGCGCGTGTAGCGAGCCATCAGGCGGCGCTGCCACTGCTGGATCTTCTCGCCGGCGTTCTTCTCGTACTGCCGTTCGGCTTCTCGCAGCAGAGCGAGTTGGGACCAGCGCCGGTCCGCGAGCTTCTCGTTGCTCATCTCGCTTCGGTAGTTCTCATACCGCCACTGAAGAAACGGATACTCCGTTGTGATTTCGACCAGGCAATCCGGGTGGGGATTGAGTAGCTGCACTTCCTCGATGCCGCTGCGCGGGGGTTCATCCTGAGGCGCCTCCATGGCGTCGAGCAGGTTCAGCGACACGACCACCATCACGCGGGCTTCGGGGTCCGAGCCTTGCAGCTTCCAGGCCATCCCCGCTGCGTGCGCCGCCACCGTTTCGTCGCGCTCTTGCGGATGAATACGATACGCTTCGACGTACTTGTCGAGGCCGACTGAACGCAGGGCGTAAGGATCCGGATAGGCGTCCGGTAGATGCGGCCGCGCCCCTGCGCCGGGCTCGAGGAACATCACCTCTGCGCCGGTTTCGCCGGCGGTCCGCACGGCTTCGGTGAACGGGTCGGCCGGTTCCACGGGAACGTAGACGGCGCGCTCCGGATCGGTGGCGTCGGGGTACACGACTACGGACATCTCGGGCAGCCGTGCTACGGCGTTCCGGTAGACCTCCTCCAAACTGGTGGGCAGTTCGACCGCCACCACTACGGGCTGCATCTCGAGGATGGCGCGCCGCAGCTCAATGGCGAACTCCAGGCGTCCGGGTGCCACCGGGAAATAGCGGAATCGCCCTCGATCAAGGCTCCCAGCGGCGCTGGTGGCCAGCTCAGAGTCGTGGGACATACCGCAGCGCCTCTTCGCCCAGGGTTTCGAGCACCGCGGTGCGCAACGCGGTGTCCGGGTCGCCGGCTCCGTCCGCGAATGCGCCCAGCTTCATGGCGTAACGCGCCAGGTTGATGCCGTCCCGCACCGTGTAGCGCTCATCGGCGCCGTGGGCCTGCTGCAGGAACTCGGTGACGTATTCGAGGATCTTTTCTTCTCCGAAGGGAAGATTCTCCTTGAGAATCTGATACTCCTCGTCGCGCTCGGGAAAGTCGAGCAGAATCTGGGGCTGCAGGCGCGAATGAATGTACTCGGGCAGGTCAAACGTCGAGGCGTCGTCGTTCATGGTCGCCACCAGCCGGAAATCCGGGTGCGCCTGGATCTTGATGCCCGCAACGATACTCTCCACGTAGCGCCGCATGTCGAGCAGAGGCGCCAGGCTGGCCCAGCTCTTCTCGCTCATGCGGTTGCCTTCGTCGAGCACGCAGATGCCGCCGCGGATCATGGCCGTCACTAGCGGCGATGCCACGTAGCGGAGTTGGCCCTCTCCTTCGATCACCGGCGTGATCAGCAGGTCCTCGGGCCGCGTATCGACGGTGGCCTGCAGGATGTACACCTCCCGCGCCATCTGCTTGGCGGCCGTGTAAGCGAGTGTGGTCTTGCCCACGCCGGGCTTGCCGATCAGCCGCGGATTCATGGGCAGATCCCGCGGATCGATCACCATCCATGCGGCCAGCAATTGCCGCATGGCATCCTGCTGCCCCACCCAGCGCAATTGGATCTCGTCCGGGTGCGCCAGATGCAGTGTTACGCCTTCGACTTCAACCACCATGGTTCAGCTCGCCGCCAGCAATTCGCGGAGGTTCCATCCACATATTACGCTCGCTTGAAACTTGTCGCCGCCCGGTCCCGGCCAGTGCGTCTCCAAGCTCACCCATCCCCTGTATCCGTCCGCCAGCAGGGCGCGAATCTGGCCTTTCCAGTCAACGTCCCACGCGCCTAGCAGGCCCCAGGCCGCTTTGCCGTCTATGTACCGTACGTCCTTGGCGTGTACGTGTACGATGCGATCGGCCGGGAGCTTGCGATAGCCGTCCGGGAAGGCGTGTTCACCCGAAACTTCGCAGTTGCCGGGATCCCAAACCAGCCCGAGATTGGGATGCTTCACCTTTTCGAGCATCACGGCCGATTCGCTCCCCGTCGCAACGTTGCAGGCCTGCTCGTTCTCGAGTCCGATGATCAGGTCTTCCTTCGCAGCCGATTCAGCCAGATGCAAGAGCGCTTCGGCGATGCGGTCGAAGCACTTTTCCGGCTCCACGGTGCGCCAGAAGCTAAAAACACGGATGATGCGCGCGCCCGTCATGTGCGCTATGTCGAACGCGCGGCGCGTGAGGCGAGGTTGATCCGCCATGGTATGCTTGGCGGCGAAGCCGTCCTGCTCGAAACGATGGTCGAGCCGTCCGCCTTCCGGCAGCACTACCTTGAGCAGCGGCGAAGCGATGGAGATGACCTTCATCCCCTTGGCTTCGACGGCCGCCTTGGCGTGAGCGACCTCGTCGTCAGTGAGGTCCATAATGTTCTTGCCGGAGACCATGCGCAGTTCGGCGCCGGTCATCCAGACGCCCGCCATGCCCTCCAGAGCGGTGTCGAGGTTCGGTGAGAATTCGTCGGTGATGGCCGCCAGCGGCAGTTTGGGATCCATAGTAGACCCATTTTAGCGAATGTTGAGAGCGCGGCATCTGCTCTGTTGCACCCGTGCCATAATCCGCTCTAATAGGAATAGAATGCCGGGCGAACAACATCACAACCCTTCGTTCGTCTTTTACGATCCCACCGGCAAAAGATGGGCGCGTTTCCGCCGGTTCCTGCAGACCGGCACGCTATTTGCCGTCATCGCGGTCGTCATCCTGGTGCTGGTTATCCTGCTCAGCCCGCAACTGCCCGCGCTCGGCCTACCGCCGGTTCAGCACTTGGTGGGCTTTGCCGAGGTGCGCGGAATCATCGCCGGCGAGCGAGCCGTGAAAAACGTTCCCTTCAGGCGAGCGCGCATCCGCAAGGCTCTGAAGGACGTGAAGTACGTGCGATCCAGCTCTCCGGTGCTGCATCCTAAAATCGCGGCGCGCATGGGCGAGGACAAACCGGTCGTTTTCGGATTCTATGTCAACTGGGATCCGGCAGCGCTGGTCTCGCTGCGTTTTCACCTCGGGCACCTGACCCACTTGGTTCCGGAGTGGTTCACGCTGGCTAATGCCAGGGGCGACATGAACGACGAGTCTGACCCCACCGTCATTCAGATCGCCCGGCAAGGCAAGCTCCCGATCATCGCGTTGCTGACCAACTTCCGCCAGGGTTGGCGCGGCGGAGACGTGCACCGGCTGCTGAATGACGCTGCGGCACGGGCCAACCTGATCGACAACATTCACGACAATCTGGTTGAGCACAAGTTCGCCGGCATCAATATCGACTTCGAGCAAGTCCGGCCGGGCGATCGCGAAGCGCTCGTCGGGTTCATGCGCGAGCTTCGCGCGAAGTTGCAGCCCGAAGGACTCCTGCTCACTCAAAGCGTTCCCGTAGGCGACCGCGCTTACGACCTGAAGCGCCTGGCCGAGGTTAACGATTTTCTCGTGCCCATGGTCTATGACGAACACTACCAGAGCGGCGAGCCGGGCCCGGTAGCTTCCGAGGGGTGGTTCGAGGCGCAGTTGGAGACTTTGGGCAAGACGGTTCCACCGGCGAAAACCGTCATCGGAATCGGGAATTATGGTTATGACTGGATCATAGGCGGGCGTGGCTCGGCGGAAGTGAGTTTCGACGACGTGATGTCGGCCGCCGTGTCGCGGAATGCCAAAGTCGAATGGGACGACGACGCGGTGAATCCCGTGTTGCGGTATGAAGCAGCCGGACAGCGCCACGAGGTTTGGTTCCTGGACGCAGTGACCGGGCTCAACCACGTGAACGACGTCTCCGGCGCCGGTTTCCGTGGCGTTGGCGTGTGGAGGTTGGGCGCCGAGGACCCGGGGCTTTGGACGGCGCTCAAGCCCGAAGCCTGGCCCGAAGACGACTTTCGGACGGCGCAGCTCGAACCTCTGATGTCCCAGAAATCGGTCAAGCATTACGGTGACGGCGAGATTATCCGCATTGTCGAGACGCCGCGGGACGGCCGGCGTGAGGTGAAGCGCTCTAGCGACGGCAGCTACACCGCGCAATACGGACAGCTTCCTTCCTATTACGTGATGGAGCACACCGGCAAGCCCCAGGACAAAGTCCTGGTCCTCAGCTTCGATGACGGGCCCGATGCGGAGTGGACGCCGAAGATACTCGACGTGCTGAAGGATCGCGGCGTACACGCCACGTTCTTTGTCGTGGGCATCAATGCCGAGGCCGCCCCTCAGCTCGTGCGCCGCATTTACGCCGAAGGGCACGAGATTGGCAACCACAGCTACTCGCATCCGAATATCGCACTAACGTCGCCCGAACGGGCGAAGCTCGAATTGAGCGCCACCGAGCGGATCATCGAGAACCTGACCGGTGCGGCCACCATCCTGTTCCGCCCGCCGTACAACGCCGACAGCCTGCCGCAGACTCCCGAAGAGATTCTGCCGGTACTGCGGGCCCAGCAAGCCGGCTACATCACCATCGGCGAGCGTATCGATCCGCGGGATTGGGAGAAGGGTACCACCGTCGACAAGATCATGGAGGACATCGACGACGAGGCCGGCGAGGCCAACATAGTACTGCTCCACGACGGCGGAGGAAATCGCTCCGCGACGCTGGCCGCGCTGCCGCGGATCATCGACAAATACCGTGAACGTGGTTACCGCTTCCTGACCATCGGCCAGTTGATGGGCATGACCCGTGATCAGATAATGCCCAAGCCCAGCGCCGAGGAACTGCGTCTGGCGCGCATCGAGGGAGGCGCCCTGGACATCAAGGGTTCGCTGCTGCGCCTGATGGGGCTTCTCTTCCTGGCAGCCATTTATCTGACCTTGTTGCGGACGCTGGTATTCGGCATCCTCGCCATTATCCAGAAGCGCGCCGCGCGGCGCAGAGTGTTTTCTCCAGATTACCGGCCCAACGTCTCCGTCATCATCGCCGCTTATAACGAGGAAAAGGTCATCGCGAACACGGTGGATTCGGTGCTGAACAACGGTTACGAAGGCATCGAGGTGATCGTAGTCGATGACGGCTCGAAGGACCGCACGCTGGAGGTTCTGCGTTCCAGGTTCAGCGGCGACGCGCGTGTCACGGTGCTCACCCAGCCGAACGCCGGCAAGGCCGCCGCGCTGAATCGAGCGATCTTGCTGGCGGCGAACGACATCGTGGTGGCTCTCGATGCCGATACGATATTCCGCCGCGGCACCATCGGGAAACTGGTCAGGCACTTCGAGGATCCGCGCATCGGCGCGGTGAGCGGCAATGCACGGGTGGGCAACCGTAATCGCTGGATCACGCGCTTCCAGTCGATTGAGTACATTTATGGCTTCAACCTGGATCGCCGCGCGCTCGATCTGCTGAATGCTATCACGGTCGTTCCCGGCGCGGTCGGCGCGTGGCGCAAAGAACTTGTCGTGAGACTTGGCGGCTTCAGCCACGACACGCTCGCCGAGGACACCGACCTCACGCTGGCCATCCGGCGGCTCGGCTACGTCATCCGGTATGAGGAAGAAGCGGTGGCCTACACCGAAGCGCCGGAGGACACGCGCAGCCTGGCGCGGCAGCGCTTCCGATGGGCGTTCGGCACCTTGCAGGCGGCTTGGAAACACCGTGATGCCATGTTCCTGCCCAGGTACGGTTCTCTCGGGTTCGTGGCCTTACCGAGTATATGGATGTTCCAGATCGTGCTATCGGCCCTGTCGCCCTTTGCCGAGATCGCCATGGTGATCGCTCTGTTCAGCGGCAACTGGAGAGTGGTGCTTCTTTACTACTTCGGATTCTTCATCCTGGAACTGCTGACCGGTTTCCTGGCGTACGGCCTGGAGGGCGAGCGGCCCGGTGACTTGTGGCTGTTGTTCGTCCAGCGCATTTACTACCGCGAGTTGATGTACTACGTGCTCGCCAGGTCCATCCTGCATGCCATACGCGGACACATGGTGGGATGGGGAAAGCTGGAACGCCGCGCGACGGTCACCGGCGGGCCCTAACCGGCTTCCTCTATGATGCGGTAGATCCGCTGGCCGTACTTTTCGATGGTACTGAGGCCAATGCCGCTGATGGCCAGCAACTCAGTCGCGGTGGCGGGGCGCTGCTCGGCAATGGCGCGCAACGCCTTATCGGTGAGGATGCGGAAGGCCGGCACACCTCGCTTGCGGGCCTCGGCCAGCCGCCATGCGCGCAGCGCTTCGTCGAGCTTCGTGATTTCGGCCTGCGCCGCGCGGCGCCTTTTCGGCGCGGCAGCATTTTGGATCTCGGGCTTCGGCAAGGGTGCCTTTGCGGCTGTCTTCTTTTTCTTCTTGCGCTTTGGCGCGGCCGGGGCCTTTACGGTGTCCTTCATCAGGAAATCGATAGGCGTGTCTTCTTCCAGATCCAAACCCGCGTCGGTGAGCTTGATGGTGCGGTAGGGGATCTGCCTTCCGTCCTTTTCGAAAGCTGTGTCGGCAAGGCGCGCCAATCCGGCGCGCGCCATCGCACCCAACACTTCCTCGAAGTTGTCGCGAGCGATTTCTGCATGAGGGAACAACTCGGTGTAGAGTCTGCCGGTCGGTCTGATCTGTCCTTCGCGAAGTGCCTCGACGATGCGCAGCAGAGCGGCCCGCTCGTCCTCGGTCGGCTCACGGAAGCGTTGCGCCACGCAACTGGACGAAGCGCAGAAGTCGCAAATGCCGCAGTCCGTACGGCTGTCGGCCACATCTCCGAAGTGATGCACGAGCGTCGACATGCGGCACTGGTTGGTCTCCGCGTATCGGATCATCTGGTCGATCTGCGCCCGCTTCTGTTCGCCGTGGGCGATGTAAGACCCGCGCCACCCGCCACCGCCCGCCGTCACCTTCTCGGCGTAATCGATCAGGGCACCGCCGTGGATCCAGAGCTTTTCCAGCGCCTTGTCAAACACGTCCGGGCTCAGGCGGGTCTTCTTCAACAGCGCAGCCTTCTCCATGGGTTGCTGGCCCAGGCGGCGGAAGATCGACTCGAGGACAGCCACATCCGGATAATCGCGCTCGAAGAAGAAGTCGTGCGTATAGCGGTCGGCGTAGGAGTGCATCAGGACGGCGCGGCTGGGGAGGCCATCACGCCCGGCGCGCCCGATTTCCTGGTAGTAGGCCTCGATGCTGCCGGGCAGGGCCGTGTGGATGACAGTGCGCACGTCCGGCTTGTCGACCCCCATGCCGAAGGCGATGGTGGCCACCATGACTTCGATCTCGCCGGACAGAAACTCTTCCTGGACGCGTTTGCGGCGGTCGGCATCCAGGCCTGCGTGATAGGCTTCGGTCGCAAACCGGTGCGCTAGGTCCGCTGCCAGGCTCCCAGCCTGTTTCCTTGTTGGCACATATACGATGGCTGGCCGGCGCTCGTCGTCCTTCAGGAGTTCGGCGACCAGGAAGGGCCTTTGCGAGGGAGCCACTTCAACCACCTCGATGGCAATGTTCTCACGCCGGAAACCGTGGATGAAGCGGGGCGGGTTCACTAGGCCCAGTTGCGTGCAGATGTCGTCCTGAACCAAGGGCGTTGCGGTGGCGGTGAGGGCCATGACCGCGGCAGGCCGCAAAGCGGGCAGGTACTCACCTAGCATCCGGTAATCCGGACGGAAATCGTGGCCCCACTGAGAGATGCAATGCGCCTCATCGACGGCGATGAGCGAAGGCTTGCGCTTGGCGAGCATTTCGGGGAACCCGGTCACCCGCAGCCGCTCAGGCGCGATGAACAGAAACTGCAGCGTGCCCTGCAGATAATCGATGCAGGCCTGCCGGGACGCCGCGCGATCCTGGCCCGAGTGGATGCGGTCGACGGCGAAGCCCATCTGCTTCAGCTTCGCTACCTGGTCCTCCATCAGCGCGATCAATGGACTGATGACCAAGGTGGTGCCGCCGCGCGCGATGCCCGGCAGTTGATAGCAGAGCGACTTGCCCGACCCGGTAGGCATCACCAACAACACATCGTTGCCGTCGATGGCCGCTTGGCATACCGCTTCCTGGTTCGGCCGGAAGGACTCGTAACCGAAGGCGCGCCGCAGCAGATCGGTGAGCGAACCGGTGGCTTCTACCGGCGCCGCCTTGGCCGTGGAGGGTGCCGGGAGAGGAGCCGCGGCATGATCGCCGGCCTTGCCCACCACCTCACGCACGTAGTCTTCGATACCCTTCAGGAACGGCTCCAGTTGCGCCTTGCCGCGCTGGATGCGGCCGAGGTAAGCCTCCCACTGCCCGGTCATCGCCGGGCTCTTCACTTCCGCGTGTACGACTTCGATCAGGCGAATACCTTTCCCGGTTGCCTCCAGGTTCTTGCCGTTCCGCGCTATGTAGTCGCGCTTCAGCAGCACTTCGATGATGGCGGCGCGAGTCGCCGGCGTTCCCAGCCCGGTCTCCTTCATCGCGTCGGAGAGTTCCTTTTCGTCCAGTGTCTTGCCTGCCGTCTCCATGGCCGTGAGCAGCGTGGCGTCGGTGAAGCGCTTGGGCGGCCGGGTCTTTTTCTTGACGGCCTCCGCGTCGACCACGTCCTGCGGCTGATCCTTAGAGAGTCCCGGCGGCAGGTCCTGTTCGGTCGGGCGATCCTCGCTGCCGGATTTGCCCTTCCGCGACTTTTGCGGCGCCGCGATGTCGAGTGCCTTCCAACCGGCTTGCACCACTGCCTTGCCTGAGGTGTGATAGTGGTCTCGGATCTCACCGTTGCGGATCGCCGTGATCACGGTGGTGACCGACCATATGTGGTCGTCGTGCCAGGCCTGGAGCAAGCGACGGCAGACCAGGTCGTAGATCTTGCGCTCGTCGCTCGAAAGCGAAGCTCTTTCCGGGGACGTCGTCGTGGGGATGAGGGCGTGGTGGTCGGTGACCTTGGAATCGTCGACAAATCGCCGGCTCAGCGGCCGCTCGCCCGTCGCGGGCGCGAGCCATTCGCGATAGGGCGCCTCGATAGTCCGTACCACGCGCGGGAGCGTCGCCGCCACGTCCTGCGACAGGTGACGGCTGTCGGTGCGCGGATAGCTCAGCAGCTTGTGCCGCTCGTAAAGTGCCTGGGCGAGATTCAGGGTCTGCTGTGCGCTGAAGCCGTACAATCGGTTGGCGTGGCGCTGCAGCTCCGTCAGGTCGTAGAGCAGCGGAGGCGCCATGCGCTCGGTCTTCGCCTCGATGGACTCGATAGCCGCCTGCCCCGTGCGCGCGCGCTCGACGATCGGCGCGGCTTCCTCCGAATCCGTCAGGCGCATCGATTCGCACAATGTCTCCGCGACCATGCTGCCCTCGGCTCGTTCGCGGAACCAAGTGCCCTGGTAGCGGTGGTCGTTGGGAGCGCCTTCCTGGTGAAATGTGGCGATAACTTCCAGGTAATCTTCGGGAACGAAATTGCGGATGGCCAGTTCGCGCTCAACCACCATGGCCAGGGTAGGCGTCTGCACACGGCCGACTGAGAGGTCTTCTCCGTAACTGAGCGAGTAAGCGCGCGACAGGTTCATTCCCACCAGCCAGTCCGCGCGGCTGCGTCCTCGCGCCGCGTCCGCCAGCGCATCGTAGTCGTCGCCGGGACGCAGCTTCTGGAAGCCCTTGCGGATGGCATCCGGCGTCAGGGAAGAGATCCACAGACGCCGGAACGGCTTCCTGCATCCTGCCGCTTCGTAAATGTAGCGAAAGATCAGCTCGCCTTCGCGGCCGGCGTCGGTGGCGCACACCAGGTGCGAGACGCGCGGCGAATTGAAGATCTTACGTACTACTTCGAATTGGTTCCGCGTCTGCTCGTAAACCACCAGCGGCCACTCTTTGGGTAGCATCGGCAAGCGGTCGCGCCGCCACACGCGCCACGCCGGATCGATTTCGTGCGGTTCCGCCAGGGCAGCCAGGTGCCCGACGGCCCATGTCACCACGTAGCCGTTGCCGTGCAGGAATCCCTCGCCTTTGCTGGTGGCGCCCAGGACTGCTGCAATGTCCCGCGCGACGGACGGCTTCTCGGCCAGGATCGCCACCGTCGTCGATTTCGGCTCAGCCATGACGAGGGTCCTGGTTTAGAAGCGGAAGGGCAGGAGGCGGAAAATGGTGTCGGTCGCGGTGAAACTTGCCATGGACATCCAACGGCCCAGCGGCGTGGCCATGATGAGGACCATGATGATGATGAACCCTCCCCGGGCCAGTTCGTTGTAAACCATTGCGGGCGTGCGAACCAACAGCAGCAGCTTCGAGCCGTCCAGCGGCGGCACCGGGATCAGGTTGAACAAGGCCAGATAGATGCTCAGGGCGACGGCCTGCGTCGCGATGCCGGCAGCGGCGGGAAACGGGCGCGCGATCAGCACGGCGAACAAGGCCAGAATCACCGAAAAGACCAGGTTGCTGGCCGGCCCGGCTACCGCCACCATGGCGAGACCCTTCACCCCGCCGCGCAGCTTAAAGGGGTTGGTGTTCACCGGCTTGCCCCAGCCGAGAAAGCCTCCACTCACTAGCGACGTGATAAAAGGCAGCAGGACGGTGCCGAGCCAGTCCACATGGGCCAGCGGATGCAACGTTACGCGCCCTTCGAGCCTGGGCGTGTCGTCCCCCAGGCGCGTAGCGACCCACGCGTGCGCGAACTCGTGCGGCACGGTGAGAATCCATAGAAGAAGTACATTGATGAGTGCTGCTTCGAAATGAAACACTACCCTCAACGGTAACACGCCGCGCCGGCGTCAATACCCGGCACGAAACGCCGAGACCGCTTCCGATGTGCGCAGGTAACGGTTGTAGATCCGCAGGTGCAAGACCCCGCTTCCGACGCGCAATTCCGGCCCGCCGTTGGCACTCTTCAGGTGAGGGCTGAAACGCCCCCAACCGAACTGGCGCGCGTCGCCGCCGTCGCACAGCTTCCCATCAAGCACGAAAGTGATGATCTTCGGGCCGCCGTCCACGATGACTACGATGTGCTGCGTCTTACCTTCGGTGATCGTGCCGGCGTCCGAGGACCAGTGGTTCTCCGTCATGCCGTCATTGAGTACGATTTCTACGGCGTGATTCTCCACCGTGCGCATCACGAAGCCTCGGCCGTCCCCGCTGCGGTTGTCCACAAGAACTTGGCCGGGGCCGGCCGAAGTCGGGCGCACCCAGAGTTCCACCGAGAAGCCGGCGCGCAGATCCTCCCGGCCGTAATCTCCGCGCGACGAACGGCGCAGAAACGCCGGCAACTCGGGAGCGCAGATGCTAGCGGGGAACGGTGCGCGCAGATCGACGAGCAGCCCCTTGTCCGGGACGCCCTTCGCATCAAACTGCGTCCAGAGTCCATCGAGAAGCGCGGGGTCGATCTCGTGGACTCTTGCCACTTCCTTTTGGGTCTCCGTCAGGAAGTACTTGCCGCCGTCCTCCACCAGATCCGGATAGCTCATGCGAACCTGCGGATCGTCATCATAGAGAACGACCTCGGGCTGCGACCAGCGAATGACCCGTCCACGCGGCGAAGCGGCTTCCACGCCACCTGAAAGCCAAACCGGGTTGCGGTTATCGTAGGCCATCGTGCGGCGGCGAGGATGCTCGCCAATAAACCGGCCGCCGTGATTGTGGAACCAGTAGAGGTACTTGCCGTTCGCGCAGCGCCAGGCGAAGTTGGCCGCCCGCGGGTGCTTTACGAGGCGTCCGTCGTCGAATCGCATGTACTCAGGCCGCTCCCATGTGCGGCCGCCATCCCGGCTGTAGCTGGTGGCAGGGTGCCCATCGATGGTGCGGTAGACCGTAAAGAAAGAGCCATCGCTCAGCACGGAGAAGCTCTGCTCCTCAGCTACCGGGCCACCGCCGGCCGGAGCCCGCAAGCCGGTGTCGCCCTCAGGCAGCGTCTCCCAGTGCAATTTCTCCGGGTCGCGCTCGGTGAGGATGTTGTCGCTTCTGAGCAGCACGCCTTCCGACGACGTAAAGAACCCTTCGCCGATGCCGCCGACCTTGTGCAACGGCACATAGCCCGCGCCCCTATGCGCGAAGGCTTTGCCGACGTTCCAGAAGAACTTCAACTTTCCGCCGTAGGGATTCCGCCGGTCGATGGCGAAATCCCGCATCGGGATGTCATGGCGCCGGGCCGGCCAAGTGCGCCCGTGGTCATCCGAATACTTGAAGACGAAGTGCCCCAGGCTGTCCACGCGCCGCGCGAAGCCGTCCGCGTAAGGAGGATTGTCCGCAATCACACGGCGCACGTTATCCGTATTGTGGTTGTAAAAGACGTAAACGCGGCCGTAGGGCGCCTTGAGCAGAACCGCATATGAGGCTTCCGGACCGTTCGATGGTTCCACGTCCACGGCGGCCGACCAACTCTTGCCCTGATCCGTGCTCCGCCGCGTCACGACGTGCTGGCCGCTTGCGCCCTCTTTGCCTGGACCGGTCGTGATGACGGAGAGCCACGCGCCATCGTCCGTCTTTACGATGTACGGTTGATCCGCGTAACCTTCATCGGGGATGACACTGCCCTCGACGATGTGCCGCGGATCGTGGGGCTGAGCCAGCGCGAGCGCACAGACAAATGCGGCCACGAAGAGCGATCTCATCATTCGCACGCGCTGCGCTCAGGCCCGGAATATTGGTTCGAGCACGGAGACCTTGGACTTCAGACCGGCCGACTCGGCGCCGCTCAGCTTTGGCAACGGAGAAGCCGCCAGTTCCAATGCCAGGTCGAATACGCGCTCATCGCCGGGCGGGATGGCCGCCGTAATCTCCTGGTTCAGGGTAAACCGCAGCGCCATGCGCGCGGTCTCGCGGTCGTCGATCGGCTTATACCAGCACTTCGGGGATGTGCGGTCCTCCGCCTTCATTGCCGCCGGCCACTTTCCCAGCGCCAAGGCCTTCAAAGCCATGCGCGCGAGACCCTTGGACTTGGCCTTTTCAAGAATTTGTGGTCCGAATCCTCCGTTCTCCCAGGCATTGACGTTCACCGGGAAAAGGACGCTGTCCAATTCCAGCGCATCCATCAGGCGCAACGCAGCGGGGGCGTGATGCACCGAAAAACCGATGAACCGCGTCTTGCCCTCCTTGCGGGCAGCGAAGAACGTTTCTGCGGCGCCTCCGGGAGCCAGGATCTTCTCCACGTCCGCCAATGAGGCGATGCCGTGGAACTGGTAGAGGTCCACATGGTCCGTGTGAAACCGAGTGAGAGTGCGTTCCAGTTCCTCGCGAGCGCCCTTGGCGTCGCGACGCGTGGTCTTTTCCGCCAGAAAAACTTTCGAACGGTACGGCCGCAGCGCTTCACCCAGTTTCGTCTCGGCCTCGCCGTCAAAATACGTGGGCGCACAGTCGAAATAGTTGACGCCGCGATCAAACGCCTCCGCGACGCGGCGCGACGCATCATTTTGCGGCATCTTGCAGATGACGATCCCGCCCAGACCGATGATCGAAAGCTCAATGCCCTTCTTGTAAGGGCGGCGAGGCAGTGCCGAGCCCGCTGAAGCAACGCCGGCGGCTTGCAGGGCGGCCGTGGTGGCCAGAAACTCACGACGACGCATGGGAGTCCCTCCTATGGCCCATTGTAATCAGGACCGGCTCCCGGCGTTAGCTATTCATCGAAACGCGCCGCCGGATAACGAACGCCGCGGCCACATAGCACACCGCGCCCACCAGCAGCGTTTCGCGCAGGCCAAGGTAGATGGCGAAGAAGATCGCGGCTACCGACCCAAGTACGCTTGATGCCGCGTTAAGCGCCCAAGCCCAACGGACGGCGGGCTTGTGCAGCACGTCCAGTCGCGCGAGCCCTGTGGGGAAGGGCATCCCCATCAGGAACCCGGCCGGCAGGATCGCCAGCGCGGTGACGACGACCCGCGCGCTGAGCGGCAGCCCAACCAGGCCGCCGGTCAACGGACCTGCCAAGACGGCGAGCACCGTGACGAAGAACGCGACGCCTGCCAGCAGCATGCGCCAGCGACGGTCCTGGTCCGCCAGCAGCCTGGAACTGTAGAAGCTGCCGAAGCCGCTGGCCATCAACATCGAAAAGATGATAACCGTGAGCGCGTAAGTTGGGTGACCCAGGAACAGCACGAACTTCTGGATCAGCGCCACTTGGATCAGGATGTATCCCACGCCGATCAGCACGAAGTAGGCCAGGAAGGCGCGTACGCCCTTCTCACAAGGCAGCTTGCTTCGCAGCAGGAGCGGAGGCAGTGCCAGTGTCAGCGCTACGGCCAGCAGGCTCACCACGATGAGGCCGAACAGCATCGGCACCGCGCGGTTGATCTTGTAATCGGCGCTGAGCCGCGATGCGCTGCTCACGAAGTTCCAGATGTCGCGCGGCTGCACCGTGTAAAAGAAGAAGGGACGGTTGTCGCTCACCGGCGAGACGTCGTGCGCGTAGCTCTCAAAGAACGACGATTGATCGCGGCACAGTAGATATTGGCCGAACGCGTTCGAGGGAGCGTCCCCCGGCAGATAGACCGGCTGGATGCTTCCCTTGGCGGCGATCTGTCTGATCCGTGCGATGTCGGCGGGCGTAAACGGCTTGCGGGCGATGAGAATTGTATCGGCGTTTCCCCAGCGAGCCAGGTCCTCCGCTGCGCCCTCGCGCAGCACCATGATGTGCGATGCCGCGTCGCGCTCGCCCAGCTTTTCCAGCGCCGTGCGCGCCAGCACCACCACTCGCAGCGACTCGCGCGGCGGTTCGAAGCCCCAGCGCGTGAACGCCAGGATGCCATCATCAGAGAGCCGGTTCAGGTAGTCGCGGAACGCATCGGTGGTGTAGAGCGTGCTTTCAGACAACGCGAAAGCGCCGGCCGCGGTTGAGGCCCAGGTGTCGACCAGGGTCGCCTGGATCACCTGGTAGCGCTCGTGCGTGCGCCGCACGAAGCTGCGGCCATCCTCGACGTGAATGTTGACCTCCGGGCGCAAATACAAGCCGCCGCTAAGCCCCGCGAAACGTTCGCGCATGATCGTATTGGCGATGATGGGGTTGATCTCGACGCCAGTCACGTTGCGGCTGCCCGAAGCCAGCGCGCGGGCCACGTCGTAGCCGCCCCCAGGGCCGATCACCAGTGTCTTGGCTCCCGGGCGCAGCGCGTAGGGCAGGCCCGGGCCTTGGCTGAGCAGGCCGTCGCGGTCTTTGTCGGCGAGGCTCGCGAAGTCGATGTTAGGTATGCTGGTGGCGGCGTCCGCATCGATCACGATCTCCAACTGGCCGCTTCCGGCGCGCCCGCCCAACGGCGCCAGCGCTACCCGCGAGGAACTGTTCCACTTGACGAAACGCTCTCCAGACAGCAGCGCGCCCTTAGCGTAACGCACATCGATTACTGGCACGCGTGCGTTGTATCCGAGGAGGAAGACCAACGCCAGCGCCAGACCTACGCCGCCGGCGCGTCCGGCCAGTTTCCCGGCCAGGTTGAACCAGATGGCCGCGGACACTGCGTAAACAGCCGCCGCCGCAATCACCGTGTTAGGCCCGCCGAAGCGGTTGAGCAGGGGCACCAGCAGCAAGCAGCCGGCTCCGGCGCCGATCAGGTCGAAGAAATAAACACGACCCACCTTTTGAACCGTGTCGGCGATCACCAGCGAAAGCACCGTGCCTGCAAGAAAGAACGGCAGCGCCGAGGTGAAGTAGACCAGCGCCAGCGTCACGTTTCCCGGCTCGCCTGACCGCGTTAACAGGAAAATCAGGCTGCCCAGAACCGCCACGCTGTCGAGCGCGGCCAGCCCCCCGAGCTTCGCGTAGAGCGGCGCGCGCCAACCGGCGACCACGTAGCTGAAGACACCTCCCGCGCCGAGGCCGAAAAGAGCGATGGAGATGGCCAGGAACGCGAAATGGTAGTAGAAAACTACCGAAAAGATCCGGGTGAGGGACAGTTCGACGATCAGCGTGGCTAGCGAGGTGAGAAAAACTCCCACATAAACTTGCGGCCACTG
>JAJFUV010000070.1 GCA_021372245.1 Terriglobales bacterium | reverse complement strand
TCATGGCGTTCAGCGTCTCGTCCTTCTTGGCTTGCGGTATGGAGGGCTCGTTCGACAGGATGTAGCTCATCTGCTGGATGATCGCGTCTTCCATGGGACGCGTCGAACCCGCCAGCATGATGAATCCTCGAATGGCCGGGTCCGCGGCGCCGATCCTCGGGATGGCCATGCCGCCCAGGCTGTGGCCGAGCACGAAAATCCGCTTGGGATCGATGCCTTGGGTCTTCTTGAGCAGCGCTACCGCGGCCACGGCGTCATCGACGGTTTCTTCCTTCAGCGTAATGGCGCCGCCCGCAGTCGAGCGGTTCGGGTACTCCTTGGTGCGCTTGATGTAACGCAGCACGGCGACGCCGCGCGAAGCCAGGCCGTAAGCCAGATCGCGGAACGGCTTGTTGGCGAAAATCGTCTCATCCTGATCCTGCGGACCGGAGCCATGCACCAGGACCACGGCCGGGAAGGGTCCGCCAGTGGTGGGCGCCGAAAGCGTCGCTGGCAACGGCCAGTCACCCGCATCCACCACGAGTTCGCTCTCCTTCACATTCTCCGGCTTGGGCACCACAACCGTGCCCGGCACCATACGCACTCCCACCATCCCGCCGGAGCCGTTGAACGTAAAGCGGAAGTCCATGGGCGAACGCTGGAACTCGCAGTTCACGATCACCAGCTCATTCAGGCCGGCCGGTTCGTGCTTCGCCCCGGCCTGTTTCTGGTAAGTGCCGAACTGAGCCGGCAGCATCTTCCACACCTTGGCGAGTTGCTGGGCTGTGAGCAACTTCTGGATGGAGGCGTCCAGCATCTTGTTGGCGCCGTCGAAGTCTTCCTTCGCCATCAAATCGACGAAGGCCTTGCCGCGGGCGATCAACTCGTCCGGCTTCACGTTCTGCGCCAGCGCGGGACAGGTGCACACCAGACAGGCAGCCAGTAGGAATGCGAAAAATCTGCTCATAACTCCGAACATACCACGCACCGCCGGACAGTGTAGAATATGACAGGAATCGATACTCCGCGGAGAACATACTCATGAAACGTACCTACGTTGTCCTCAGCCTGGCCGCACTCGCCGCCCTTTTTGCCGTACTCGGATTCGCCACCAGGGAGGAGCCTGTCTCGCCGGCCGATCCTCTGGTCGCCGGCTTCCGCAAGACCACCGTGGCTAGCGTCGCCGACGCGGTGGACCAGGTGGTTGGAGAGCGAGGATTCCTTTCGCACGATATGCGCCCGCGCGTGGGAGATCAGCTTGTCGGCCGCGCCATTACGGCGCTGGTCAGACCGGCGCCGCCCGAGAAAGCCACCGCGCAGCTCAGCGCCAAACACACCGTGGCGCTCATTGACAACGCCAAGCCCGGCGAGATCGCGGTGATCGTCGTCGAGGACGGGCTGGACGTAGCTGGCATCGGCGGGCTGATGGCAACCACGGCCAAGGCGCGGAATCTGGCAGGCGTTGTCGTCGATGGCGGAGTTCGCGATGTTGCGGAAATCCGGGCGCTTGGACTGACCGTCTTCTCGCGCAGTGTCACTTCGTCCACGACGGTGGGCCGTTACGCGAGCGTCAGCAATCAGACGCCGGTAGACTGCGCGGGAGTCATAGTGAGGCCCGGTGACATCGTCGTGGGGGGTGAAGACGGCGTGGTTCGCGTGCCGCAGGAGAAAGCCGCCGAAGTACTGAAACGCGCCCAGGAGATCGACGAGCGGGAGACGAAGATGGTTCCCTACATCCTGAAGTTCAAGTCTCTTACGAAGGTTGTGCAGATGTTCAATCGCATATGACTCTCAGGCGCTTTACCTACGACTTCCCCGGAAATTGTTAGGTTATTGACCAACTAAACATTTCGGGACCGAACGTCGATAGTGGGGTTATGGAAGAAAGGCGCGCCCAACCGAGAATGCTTTGCGCGGACCTGGTACGGATTCACTTCCGGGACAAATCCGGACGTGAGAAGACCAAGGTCGCCAACCTGGAGGATATCTCTCTGGGCGGCGCCTGCCTGCAGTTGGATGATCCGCTACCAAAGGAGACAACTCTCCGCATCGCCCATCCAAAAGGCGAGTTCCGGGGCCGCGTGCGTTACTGCATCTACCGCGATATCGGTTACTTCATCGGCGTGGAGTTCGAGCCTGGATGCACGTGGTCGCGCCGCCTGTACAAGCCGGAGCACATTCTGGACCTGAGGCAACTGGTCAACCGCTCCATGAAACGGGCCGAGAAACAAGCTGCCGCCGCCAGTCAAGCTTAGTAGTTGAGCAGCCAGCGAGCTTTTTCGAGCACCTTTTCCACGCTCGGCAGGAAAGCTTTCTCCAGCGGTGGGCTGAAGGGAATCGGCGTATCCGCGGCCGCCACCCGCACCACGGGCCCGTCCAGGCAGTCGAATGCGTGCTCGGTGATTCGCGCCGCGATTTCGGCCCCAATGCCACAGGTCAACGTATCTTCATGCAAAACAATGGCCTTGGAAGTCTTGCGGACGCTCTCCAGGATGGCTTCCTCGTCGAATGGATACACGGTGCGAAGATCGATGATCTCCACTGAACAGCCTTCCTTTTCGAGCTGAGCGGCGGCGTCCGCAGCCATGTAAACCGTGGCGCCGTACGTGATGATGGAAAGGTCGTTGCCCCCGCGGAAAGTGGCCGCCTTGCCGATCGGAACCGTGTAATCGCCGTCGGGCACTTGACCTTTGATCTTCCGGTACAGTGCCTTGTTCTCGAAGTACAGCACGGGATCGTTGTCGCGGATGGCGGACTTGATGAGTCCCTTGGCGTCGGGGGCCGTGGCCGGGATGACCACCTTCAGCCCGGGCACGCGGGCGAACCACGCTTCGGGATTCTGCGAGTGGAACGGGCCGGCGTGAATGTCGCCGCCGCTCGGAGCGCGCACCACCATGGGTACAGGCGCGTTCCAGCGGTAACGGCACTTGGCGGCGAAGTTCACGATCTGGTCGAAGCAGCAGGTGATGAAATCGGAGAACTGCATCTCGGCCACCGGCCGCAGTCCCATGAGCGCCGCACCGATAGCGGCACCGGCGATGCCCGACTCGCAGACCGGCGTATCCACCACACGCCGTTCGCCGAAGCGCTCGATCATGCCCGCGGACACTTTGAACGCGCCGCCATAAACCCCGATGTCCTCCCCGATCAGGAAGACGTCCGGATCGCGCTCCATCTCCTCAGCGATGCCCTGGCGGATGCCTTCGAGAAAAGTAATTTCCATGGCTTATTCTCTCCAGGCCAAACCGCCCGGCTCTTCGTAAACGTTGCGGCAGAGTTCCGATGGATCCGGGTAGGGCTGCTTCTCAGCCCAAGCCACTGCCTCTTCGATCTCCTGCAGGATGCCCGTCGCAATCGATTCTATGGTTTGCGCGTCCGCCCAGCCGTTCTCGACCATCCTGTGCCGTAGCCGGTCGATCGGATCCTTACGTCCCCACTCCTCGAACAGATGCTTGGGAACGTAATCACCTTTGTCGTGGGCCGCGTGCCCCGACATGCGAAACGTTTTGCACTCAATCAGATAAGGCCCCTGACCCGAGCGCACGTGCGCGGCGGCCCGTCCGGCGGCCTCGTAGACGGCGAACACGTCGTTGCCGTCCACGATCTCGCTGGGCACCCCGTAGGCCGGCCCGCGGTCCGCCACGTTCGCCACCGCCATTTGCTTCTCGACCGGGACCGAGTAGGCATACCCATTGTTGTTGCAGACCATCACCAGCGGCAGCTTCTGCACCGCGGCAAGATTGAAACCCTCGTGCCAGTCACCTCGGCTGGTAGAGCCATCGCCGAACACCACCCAGGCGATGTTGGAGGAGTCTTTGTACTTAAGCGCCAGGGCCGCCCCCGCGGCCACCGGAATCGAAGCGGCCAATGAACTGATGATGGCCACGATGCGCCGGTTCATGTCGCCCATGTGCATGTTGGCGTCGCGGCCGCGCGTCAGGCCTCCAATGCGCCCCATGTACTGTGCGAACACTTCCCGGGGTGTGACCCCGCGGATGAAGTACATGGCCATGTCCCGGTGGCAGGGGAACAGAACGTCTTCGGGGTGCGCGGCCATGCCCACGCCTACGGGGATGGCCTCCTGTCCCCGGCCCGTGTAAACGCTGCCGACTATCCGGCCTTGCCGGTACAACTTGCGCTCAATCCTGTCCTCCACCTCCCGCATGAGGGACATGTAGTATAGGAATCGCCGGGAAAGGTCGGCCTCCGTACCGGATTCGGATGAGCTTTCCACGGGCATAGGCGCGGTTTCAATACTCTTGGCTACCGCCATCACAAACTCCCAGCAGGCTAAGCGTAGATCTTAGCCCTAAACCCTGTAGTATACGCCATCTGCCCGGTACGCCGGTTTGCTCAGCAGTAGGAACGGATGGCTTCGAACTCGGACTGGAAGTTGACAATGATGTATGGTTCCCGATCGCCGAGGCCCAAAGGGGCCAAGGTCTCGATCTTTTCCGGCGGTGGAGTTCCTTTGCCTGGGAACAGTGTGAGGCCCATCTGATTGACGGTGAGGTCGGCGGTTGCAATGACCGAAGCCAGCGGCAGCGGCAGACCGAAGGCGAACGATTCGTGATGATGGGTCACGGCCCGTTGTACCTCTAGCGGCAGATTCCACCGTTCCATCACGAGGCCGGATAGTTCTGCGTGGTGGAAGCCCAGCACGGCGTCCTCGCACGCCGACCACTCACGGCCGGTATGTTCAACCATATCCAGCACTTGCTCGAATTCGGACGGAAGGCCGACGGCAATAAGGAGCTTACCCACATCGTGCAGCAACCCCGCCACAAAGGCGCCCTCGGGGTAGTTCACCTGTGTGTTCTGCGCGATCGTGTCGGCGAGAATCGCCGTAGCCACCCCGTGCAGGTTGAACTGGCTGGCCGGCCATCGCCGCGCGGCGCGGGCGCGCGCCCAGAGTTGCGAGATCGACAAACTCAACGCAACGTTGCGCAGGCGGTCGAGCCCGATCAGAGCCACGGCATGCCGCACCGAACTGATGTTGCCCCGGCGTCCGTACATCGCCGAGTTCACCATGCGGAGTACCGTCCCCGCCAGCACCGTGTCCTTTTCAATCTGTACCGCAACCTGTTGAAAGCTGACGCTCTCCCCGGCCAGCGTGGCGATGAGCGTGCCCAGAATTGGCGAGAAGGGCGGCAGTTGATTCAACGCGCGCAGCGCCTGGTCCTTCAGTTTGGTGTGCGTACTGTCGATGACCATAGCTCCCACGTACGTCATATCGGAATCCTCGCGCCGTGCTTGAGCGAAAGTGGTAAGCTACCGTCCATGAGGACCACTCGTAAACTTGCGTTGTTGGTCTGTTGCTGGGTTCTTGTCGCGTTGCCCTTAGTCGCTCAATGGGATGAAGGCGGCTTCGGCGGCGACGTTCCTTACGTTCCCACCCCTCAACCCGTCGTGGATGCCATGCTGAAGCTCGCCAACGTGGCCAAGAACGACATCGTGTACGACCTGGGCTGCGGAGACGGCCGAATCGTGGTCACCGCGGCCAAAACGTATGGCGCTCATGCCGCCGGTTTCGATCTCAATCCTGAGCGAATCAAGGAGGCAAACGAGAATGCCCGGCAGGCAGGCGTCGAAAAGCTGGTGAAATTCGTCGAGAAGAACCTGTTCGACACCGACCTGCGCGACGCCAGTGTGGTGACGCTCTACCTGCTGCCGGACGTGAACATGCGCCTGCGGCCGAAGCTGCTGCGTGAACTCAAGCCCGGCACGCGCATCGTCAGCCACGCTTTCGACATGGGGGATTGGAAACCCGACAAGAAGATCGAAGTCAATAACCGCGCGATCTACTTCTGGGTCGTGACCGACAAGGCCCGCGCCGACTTCGCGCCGGGCCAGCCCGCCGCGCATTAGCGGGCTGCGCAGAAGCTAGGGACAGACGTTCTCTGCCCGTGATGGCGATTGCCGACAAAAGGGGATTGTCTGCGTTGGGCGGAGCTGTCTGTCCCGCTTTTCAGCGGCCCGCTAGCCGTTCTCGCGGCAGGCTTGTTGTACGATCCTCTCGGCGATGTCGCGCACCACGGTCCAGTGCAAGCTGCTGCCAAGTTCGCTGTCGGAACCCGCAGCCAGATTCGAGCCGCCCCAGATCCGCTTGTCCTTGACGTCCTCGGCGGCCTGGAGCGCCTCAATCAACCTGGGCACCTGGAAGATGTCCTCATCGTAGGGCGATCCGCGGATGATGCTGTACGTGTACCGGCCGTTGGGGCGCCGGCACACCAGGCTGATCAGGTTGGTGTGCCCCTGGGCGGCCAGCACCAGCCGCGAGTGCGGGTCGCCGTGCTCGTCCGCGATCACGAAGTTGTTCGGAGACTCGTAGAGGATCTCCGGCTTTGCCACGATGGGCGCCACGCCGGCGCGCCCCTCGATCAAGTCGAACAGGCGGTCGCATACCTCGCGGATGGTATGGCGGACCAGTTCGGCGTCGCCGATCATCTTGCCGTGCATGCGCTGCTGGCGGTACGGGTCGAAAACCCAGGTGAAGTGGTTTTTCACCAGCTCATCCAGGTTGACCGGGTACAGTCCCCCGCAGACGTCTATCTTGTTGTTGTACTGAACAATCCAGCGCAGAAGAGGCGTGCCCTCCGCGCGTTCGAGCATGTTGTGGTATTCCAGCACGAATGCTGCCAGGCAGACGTCCTGGTCCGCATTCCAGGTGTAAACGTTCACGGGCTTCTGCTTGCGCAGCCATCGTTCCATGAGCCGGCCCTGACGCACGGCGATGTAAGCCTGCATGGCGGCACTCATGGTGGCTTCCCGCACTACACCGGCGTGATGGTCGAAGTGGACGTAGTGGCCGCGATGGCCGGGCACATCGTCCATCACTTCCAAGCCGATAGAGTACTCCGGCGCTTCCCGCATGAAATGCGCCCAGTTCTCGAAGCGCTTTTCGAGCACCTGGATGGCGATGTTCTCGAACCGGTCTGCCACTCTCGACAGATTAGCGCGGAACGGAGGTTCCGTGTTGACGCCGCGTTAGAGCACGCGGCGGACACCGGGCAAAACCCGCAGCGCCGCCGCCACTAAGTAGCTTGATATCACGCCGATCAGAGTCGAGAGTGCGGTGAGCGTCAAGGGGCCCCAACCAGTGCGCGAAACCCACGCCTGCGCCACAACCACCAGCGGCAGGTGCACAACGTACACCGCGTATGCGTTATCGCTCAACCACCCGCTGAACCGCGAGCGGCGGTTCCACCATGTGCGAAAGGCGTAAAGCGAGCCGATACACATGCCGGTACACAGAAACGCTTCCCACGTCACCCAGAACAGGCCGGGCCAGTCGAATCCGCCAGGAGTGCGCCGCAGGAACCGCCATCCCAGCAGCGAGTAAGCGTAGCGGAACGCCGCCAGCGAAAGCCCCACGGTGAGCCACACTCGCCCGGCGCGCTCCGGGACATCCGGCAGCCAGCGATGGCGGTACGCCAGCAAGCCCAGCACGAACAGCGACGCGTACTGGGGCAGGTGCGCCAGTTCGGCCGGCACACCGATGAATACCCACCGGTCAATAGGGAACCAGTGCCGTACAATCCCGCTCACCACGCCCAAGCCCAGTGCGTACGTAGCGATTGCCGTGTGCGAAGGGAACGGACGCGGCTGCGAGTTGCGCGCAAACAGGCCGCGAAGCGCTCTCCAAATCACGTAAAGGACGGCATAAGCGAGCAGGTGGGCGAGGAACCACAAGTGCGCGAACTCGATCTCGCGCTTGATGACGATTGTCTCGAACCAGAAAGTTGGAAACGACGTGCGACGCCCTTCAAACAGCCACGCAAAGACAGGGTAGACCAGGAACTGAAACGCCAGGATGACGCTGCCGAACCGTACCAATCGCTCCTTCAGAAACCGCGCGGCGCCCTTACGGTCGTGCGACTGCGGGAGGAAGTAGGCCGAGATCAGAAAGAACAGCCCCATGAAGAAGGAGGCGTTCACATAGAAGAAAGTGCCGAGGATGGCGGCCTTCTCCGGATACATGAAGGGCCACCGGCCGCCGGTCGGGCCATACGCCTGGCCCGCATGGTGCGCAATCACCATGATGATCAGGACAACCTTGAGGTTGTCGATGAACGGGATCCGCGACCGCGCGGCGGGACTGTCGGACATGTCTTTCAGAATGCAACAGCGCGCCGCAGTGTGCCAACTGCCTTGAGTACGGATTACCGAAGGGAGTCTCTGATGTATACTTCGATTCTGCACGGCGAGGTTCAATTTCCATAGGAGCGAAAGAATGATTGAGAAGTATTTCCAACTCGGTGTGCGTTATCAATGGCAAAAACCGCCCAACGTGGATGGGCCCCGTGATGGAAAAATTGTTGAAAGTACCCGGCCATCATCGCCGCTTACTTACATAGGGCTTGGTTCAGTAGTCTCTCCGGCATTGATGACTACCCACGTCAGCATGATAGGACTGCAGATGCGCATGCCGATACAGTACCAGTGGCTGGATTATGCGCCGGGGCGCATTGCACGGGTACCGGCCGGTCCCTACGATATACTTACAGGCTTCATGAGCGGTTGCATCATCGCACGCTGGGTGGACCGCGGAGTCACCTATGTCGGCCACGTAGGCACCGTCGAAGCCGATCCTGACACCAACCGCGCAGTGAAGCGCGCATTTGCCTTTGCGATGCGGCCGGGAACAACGGGATTCAATCCATTTCTGGCTTGGCGAGATGAGCTCCCAGATCTCGCCCGCAGGTTCAATCCGCCTAAGGACGCCAGAGTACTTGCTTTGGTCACGGCGAGAGGTGACTTCTACTCGGTTCCATTGCTCTTCGATGGTCCGAACGAATGGTACTGTGGTGGCGCCAAGCGGGTCCCAGCAATAAGCCACGACACTCTCAAGCTCTTCATGCTTCGGGAAGACTGACCGGCGTCCCGGCCATTGCACTGTGCAGTGCTCCGTCCCGAGTGAACAATGCCACCACGAACACTGATGTTTCGGCTGCTCAGGTGTGCGTGTCTGCTCTTGTGTCAAGCTCAATCGACGGAATCCATCAACATCCCGGCCGCCGATACAGTATCAAAGGATTACGGACAATAGCAGAGTCCCGGACCACTTGCTGTAGAGGATGGATCCAGTGGTGCGCGCGGTTCAAGATAGGTGCCGTACTACCGCGTCGGTGAACTCGGCGGTCGACGCCGTGCCGCCGACGTCGCCTGTGAGGTGACTGCCTCCCTGGTACACCCGCTCGATGGCACTACGCAACCTTCCGGCGGCGTCGATCTCGCCCAGGTGGTCCAGCATCATCGCGCCCGACATCATGATCGCCGTCGGATTGGCGATTCCCTTCCCCGCGATGTCCGGCGCCGAACCGTGCACCGCTTCAAACACCGCGTACTCGTCCCCGACGTTGGCGCCCGGCACGATGCCCAGGCCTCCCACGAGACCCGCCGCCAGGTCCGAGATGATGTCGCCGTAAAGGTTCGGCATCAGCAGCAAGTCGAACTGCTCCGGACGCATCACCATCTGCATGGCGGTGTTGTCGACAATCAACTCCTTGTACTCAATCTCGGGAAAGCCCCTGGCCACCTCGCGGGCGCAGCGCAGAAACAGACCATCGCCGAGCTTCATGATGTTGGCCTTATGGACGGCGGTGACCCGGCGGCGCTTCATCTTGCGCGCGTATTCGAAGGCGTGCCGCGAGATGCGCGTGCTGGCCGTCCGCGTGATCACTTTCAGGCTGGTGACCACGTCGGTGACTACTTCATGCTCCAGGCCGGCATAAAGGTCCTCGGTGTTTTCGCGGAAGATCACCATGTCGATGACCACGTCGGAGTAGCGCGTCCTGAGCCCGGACAACTGGCGCACAGGGCGCACGTTGGCGAACAGATCCAGCCGCTTGCGCAGCGCTACGTTCACGCTTGTATAGCCGCCAGCGACTGGAGTCGTGACTGGTCCCTTCAAGCCGACGCGCGTGCGCCGGATGGATTCGACTACGTGAGCCGGCAGTTCCTCGTGGTGAGCGGCGATGATGTCGGCGGTGAGTTCCACACGTTCCCAGGCAATATCCACCCCGGTGGCATCGATGGCACGCATAGCGGCTACAGCCACCTCGGGCCCGATGCCGTCGCCGGGAATGAGAGTGACTTTGTGCGGCATGCCCAAGATTATGTCAGAAGTCCGGCGGCGAAAAGCTGTGGCTACTGGCCAGTGCAGAACTGGACTTTCTGGCCCTTTTGGTATGCCTTGATCTTGATGTAGACGTGGCTGGTGTCTTCCTTCAGCAAGCGCTCGGCACGGGCCAGCGTCGCCTGATGTGCTGCCGACAGGCGCTCACCGCGCAACTGCACGAGACACGCTTCGGCCAACTGCAGAGTCAGCGGAATGTCGACGAACCAGTCGCCCAGCGTGTAGAAGCCGGCCCACTTGTCGTACTCGGCCTTGCGAAGAGCATCGAGCACCGCGCGCGCCTCCCGTTCGGCTGCTTCCACGCTCACCTGTTGCGAAAGGACGCTCGCGCCCGGCAAGGCGGCTTCGGCGTTGTCACGGAGCATCAGGTTCGAGTGCCGGTGCAGGTCAACCTGCGTCGCGATGTGCGCCTGGAAGAACTCGCGCCGGCCGACGGGAACCAACGGACGTGCCTCCTCAGCCAGGCGCGCGGCTTCGTTCCAACGCGGCTCGGCCTGGCGGCACATGTTCACCACACGGGAAGTGTAGCCGGGGTAGGTCGAAACCTTGAGGAACCGGAAACGCACCGGCATGGACTCGTCACGGCGCATGATGCGAACCAGCAGATCGCGGCCAAGCTGATGGTAGAAATCGTCGGCGATGGTTTCGTCTTCACGCTCGCCGTAGCGCGCAGGCGCTTCGTGATAGGCGCGGTAGCAGCGCTCGACGGCGGACGCGGCGCCCTCGCCGAATTCCTCCCTGCACCAGCGCGTGAGCCAATCCGCGGGCTGGCTAAAGCCTGCGTTCCAGGCCACGTCCATGACGGCGCGCGTGCTCATGACGTGGGGCCGGATATTGGCGGGATTCAACAGCATGTATTCGGTAGCGCCCGCCCTCGCCGCTCGTCCGAGTTCGCGATGAATTCGCTCGATTGGCACCCGTTCGCTGAAGTTGTTGGCGTTGCCGCCAATCACGCCTGTGTGAAAATAGATCCCTTGGCCCCGGCTGATCTGGCCGCCGTCCTGGAGCAGGCCGGCGCCGTCGTCTGCCCAGACCCGCGTCACCTCAGGCGGCAGCTTCAAAAGCCCGTCGCGCATCAGCGCGCTACCCTCCATCCAGGAGTTCATGATGAACTTGGGATTCGGGTGGGGCCAGCCATTGCGGACGATTGCGATCTGGCGGTCCACGGCCTCGCGGATCAGTTTGGCCTTGCCTTCACGAGAAGTGGGAACGTCGGGGGTGTCTCTCCAGAAGGGACGATCGTAGCGGCCGCGCAGACCCACGGTCCACACGATCTCGATGTCGCGAGGATACTGCGATACGGCGCACTTCCAGGCAGCGGTGAGCATGTCCAGCGTGTAGGGCTTATCGTCCGGCCACTGGTAGACATTCAGGCCCAAAGGCTCCATGTGATGCTGTGAGATCACAAGGCCACGGTCCGCGGCGGCGCGCACCGCGGGTTCGTAAGGGAAGACGAAAGTGTTGGGGATGATCATGTTCCCCTTGGACCGCAGCAAGGCTTCAAAAACACGGTCCCAGGTAGCCATGGAAATGCCGCTCCTTTCGTGAGAGCCCGGCCGCCACGCCGTCATCAGGTCCTCGTCATTCATGAACCAGCCGCGGTAGCGGAAGGTGGGTGAACCGTCTCGCGCGCCCAGGTTCGCGGGCAGCACCACGCGTCCACTTTGCGGCGGCGTGTGATCCGTCCACCAGTAAAAAGGATCGACTTTCAGGAAGCGCCGGGAGAATTCGTAAATCGCGTAGATGGTGCCGCGTATGTCGGAGCCGGTCAGAACGATAGCCTGGCGCACCGGCGAGCCAGGCCAGGGATTGGCCACAACCTTCATCTGCAGGACTTCCCATCCCGCCGGCCGCGCCACGCCCCTGGGACGATTCCGGGAGAAGGCGACGCAAATCGTTGTGGCCGAGGCGCCGGCACGGTCGTGCGTCAGCCGTACGGGCTTGCCGAACACGGCTTGCATGTCGGAAGCGAGATCCCGAGCAGCCTTCTGAATCGGCCCCGGCTCGCCAGGGTCAATCAGCACGGCGGTGCCGGCGTCGATCGCCACCTGGGCGTGGGCGGCCGTCGTGAACAGGAGGCAAATGAAGAACGCGAAGCGGCGCATGCGAATCTCCTCCGAATGAGCTATCAGGATACACCTCCGCTTGTGGGAAAATGGTGGGTCATGCCAATTATCCGACGCGCGCTCATCAGCCTAACGGACAAGGGCGGAATCGTTGAATTCGCCCGGGAATTGACCGAACTCAACGTAGAACTGATTTCCACTGGAGGCACCGCTCGCGTGCTGCGCGAAGCCGGCCTCAAGGTCACCGATGTCAGCGAGGTGACCGGTTTTCCGGAGATGCTCGATGGCCGGGTGAAGACCATCCACCCGCGCATCGCCGCCGGCGTGCTCGCCATGCGCGAGAATCCAGAGCACATGGCCGCGCTTGCCGAACACTCGATCGGCACCATCGACATGGTAGTGGTGAATCTCTACGCCTTCGAGAAGACGGCGGCCAAGCCGGGCGTGACGCTGGCGGAGATGATAGAGAACATCGACATTGGCGGTCCCACGCTGATCCGCGCTGCGGCCAAGAACTGGCAGGACGTCGCCGTGGTCACCGATCCCTGCGATTATGCCTCTCTCGCCGAAGAACTCCGCGCCAACGCCGGCCAGTTGAGCAAGGCCACGCACTGGAAGCTGGCGCAGAAGGCTTTCGCGCTCACCGCCCGCTACGACTGCGCGATCAGCGCCCGCCTGGCCACCATCGACGCCGAAGGCGCGCCACAGCCGGTCGAAGAACTGCCCGAGGTGCTCGAGATCCGCGCGCCGCGCAAGGCGAGTCTCCGGTACGGCGAGAATCCGCACCAGAAGGCCGCGATCTATGTCACCGGCGAGCCCGGCATCGCCAGCGCCGAGCAGTTGCACGGCAAGGAACTTTCCTACAACAATTACGTCGATCTGGACGCCGCCTGGCAGTTGATCTGCGAATTCAACAAGCCGGCCGCGGCCGTCATCAAGCACACCAATCCGTGCGGTTGCGCCGAGCAGGAGACGCTGATCGAGAGCTTTCATCGCGCGTTCGCCTGCGA
>JAJFUV010000058.1 GCA_021372245.1 Terriglobales bacterium | reverse complement strand
TGGGCGTCCAACCGGGCGAGGCGCTTCTGAGCCTGGTTCGGGACGTAGCGCGGTTGCCGCATCTCAGGTGGGAGGGCATCGCCATCTATCCCGGCCACATTCGCGACCTCCGCGAGCCGGAAGGGCAGCGCCAACTCGAGGTGGTTTCAAAGACGGTAGCCCGGATTCGCGAGGACCTGAAGCACGCGGGGTTCGAGCCGCGCATCGTGAGCGGCGGCTCCACACCCACGCTCTACCACTCGCACATGGTGGAGGGAATGAACGAGATCCGGCCGGGCACCTACGTCTTCAATGATAGGAACACCTGCGAGGTAGGCGCCTGCGGTATCGAAGACTGCGCGGCTACGATCATGTGCACGGTGGTTTCGACGGCCTATCCCGGGCAGGCGCTTTTCGACGGCGGCTCGAAGACGTTTTCCTCGGACCGCACGGATTCGAACACCGAGGTCAACTTCGGCTACGTGGTGGGCGATCCCGGCGCGGTGTTTACGAAAATGAACGAAGAGCACGGCTACCTGGACATCCGCCGCGCCGACCGCAAATACGAGGTCGGCGTCCGCCTGCGTGTGATTCCCAGCCACGTTTGCACGGCCATGAACATGCACGAAAAGGTGTACGGCGTGCGCGGCGAAAGAGTCGAGGTCGTCTGGGAAGTGGCCGGGCGCGGCAAACTGCAGTAGCCGGCTACAGCTCGAGAATCACTGGGATAATCAGTGGCCGGCGGCTGGTTTCCTTGGTGATATAGCGTTTCAGATCCACGCGGATCTTTTCCTTCATCATTCCCCAATCGGCGCGCTCTTCGGTGGTGGAAATCTCGAACGTCCGCATGACCACCTGGCGCGCTTCCGCCAGGAACGCGGCGGAATCCTCGGCTACGAATCCCCGGCTGACGATTTCGGGCATACCTTCGATGTGCCCCGTGTGCTTGTCGATGGCAATGATCGGGATGACGAAACCGTCTTCGCTCATGTGGCGGCGGTCGCGAATGACCATGTCCTCGACGACCTCGTCCAGCGTGCCGGAGTCGATGCAGACCCGCCCCACCGGAACGCTCGCGCCTTTGCGTGCGCCCTGGCTGTCGATCTCGAGCGTGTCGCCGCTATCGAGAATAAACGTGTCTTCCAACCCCACGTGGCGCAAGTGCGCGGCCAGAGCGGCGTGCCGCGAAAGCTGCCGGTACTCGCCGTGGATGGGCATGAAGTAGCGCGGGCGCACGAGGTTCAAAACCAGTTTGAGCTCTTCGGCGCTGCCATGGCCTGAGACGTGGACCGGCGGATTCATGCTGCCGTAGATCACTTCGGCGCCGCGGCGCGACATGTGGTTGATCATCCGGTAGATGGCTTTCTCGTTGCCCGGAATGATGCGCGAACTCAATACCACGGTGTCGCCCGGCTTGATGGAGAGGTGCTTGTGGTTGTCCACCGACACGCGCGACAGCGCCGACATCGGTTCTCCCTGCGTGCCCGAAACGATCACGGCCACCTCTTCCGGCGGGAGGCTCATGATGTCCTGGGGGCGCAGTAGAATCCCATCCGGAATGTTCAGAAGGCCCAGGTCGCTCGCGATCTCGGTGACCGTATTGACGCTCCGGCCGAGCAGGGCCACTTTGCGCCCATACTCGTCGGCCATGTCGAGAATCTGCTGCAGCCGATGCACCGAACTGCTGAAGCAGCTAACGATCAGGCGCTTTTCCGCGCGGTTGAAAATCTCGTCGAACCGAGGGCGGATGGCCCGCTCGCTACCCGTGTAGCCAGGGACGTCCACGTTGGTGGAATCGGACAGAAGGAGAAGCACGCCGCCCTTGCCATACTTGGCCAGCGTGTGCAGGTCGAACAGCAGGTTGTCGGTGGGCGTTGGGTCCACCTTGAAATCGCCCATGTGGATCACGACGCCGAGCGGCGTAGTAATGGCCAGCGCCACCGCACTGACGATCGAGTGGGTGACGTGGATGAACTCGATCTTGAAGGGACCGATCTCGATTTTCTCGCCGGGTTCGACCACGTGCCGCTTGGTGTCGGCGAGCATCTCGTGCTCCTCCAGGCGCCTCTCGACCAGCGCGAGGGTGAAAGCCGTGCCGTAGACCGGGACGTTGATTTCCGAAAGCAGGAAGGGCACCGCGCCGATGTGGTCCTCATGCCCGTGGGTCAGGATGAGCGCGCGGAGGTGCTGCCGGTTCTGTTCGAGGTAAGTGAAATCGGGCGTGACGATGTCCACGCCGAGCAACTCCTCCTCGGGGAACATCATGCCGGCGTCGATGACGATGATGTCGTCGCCGTATCTCAGCGCCATCGAGTTCATGCCGAACTCGCCCAGTCCACCTAGCGGGATCACCTGCAATTTCGCATCCGGCATAGAAGATTCAGCGTAGCACAGCGCGTTGCGCTCGCAGCCGGATGGCTCAGTTGGTAAGATGACCGGGAAGTGGAGGCGAATTAAATGAACTTGCTGAAGCGAACCTTTGTCATTTTGACATTCCTGCTGATCGGCGTGGCGGCTGCGCAGGTACGCATCCCGTTGGATATCCCCGACGTGTCCGGCTATAAAGTCCTGAAGTGCGATCTTCACATGCACACGGTCTTTTCGGACGGCGAAGTGTGGCCGTCCGTGCGGGTGCGCGAAGCCTGGACCGAGGGCCTGGACGCCATCGCCATCACGGACCACGACAAGTATCATCCGCATCGCGACGACGTGAAAGTGGACCTGTGGAGGCCTTACAAGATCGCGTTGCCTTTGGCCGAGGATACCGGCATCCTGCTGGTGCCCGGCGTCGAGATCACCCGCGGCAACCTCCACTTCAATGCCCTGTTCGTGAAAGACCCGACGGTGTTCGGCGAACTCGAGTTGCTTCCAGCACTGCGCAAGGCGCGCGAACAGGACGCCTTTGTGTTTTGGAACCATCCGGGGTGGAGAGGGACCGCCGAGTGGTGGCCGCCCATCGCAGAAGCGTACGGCGAGGGCCTCTTTCAGGCCATAGAAGTGGTTAACGGGACGACCTGTTACGCGGAATCCTACCCCTGGGTCGGCGAGAAGAAACTCGGCATCGTCGCCGACAGCGACATTCACGTTCCGGCTCCCCTGGGCCAACCTGACAGGGAGCGGCCCATCACGCTGGTGTTCGCCAGGCAGGCCAGTGTCGAAGGAATACGCGAAGCATTGTTCGCGAAGCGCAGCGCGGCGTGGTTGGGCGAGGACGTTTGGGGACCGGAAGCGCTGGTCACCGGACTCTGGCGAGCTTCGGTGAAGCCCACCGCGTCCGAAATTACGGCCACGGCGGGTCGCCGCGCGGGCCTCCAACTGCGGAACTCGAGCGCCATCCCGTTCGAGATGAAGGTACTCAAGCAACCCGAGTGGATGCGGGTGCGCGCTCGCGAGGTTGCGCCGCAGCGTATCACGGGCGTTTTCGTCGACATTTTGAAGGATGCGCCGAAGGGCACCCACGAGGTGGAACTCGAATTGGAGATCACCAACCTGCACACCGCGCCGCACAAGAATGTGACCGTGACGCTGCCGTTCACGGCGACAGTGAAGTAAGCGGACGAACCCGATGCCGATTTGGCTGCGCGCGAGAAAGAGCGCGACGGTCCTCTGTGTCCTGCTTTTACTGATCGCGAATCTCTTCATCGTGTGGAAACTGTTCGCGGTGGAGTATTCCGCATACACGGGATCCATCGAAGGCACTTTCATCGCGATTGCCCGCGTCCTGGCCGAGCATCCAGGCGAGTGGAAGTGGTGGCCGTTCTGGAACGGAGGGATGCCTTTCGAGGTTGCTTATCTGCCGTTCATGCACTGGATCGTCGCCGCGTTCAGCCTGGCGACGGGACTTTCCGCGGCCAGATCGTTCCATATGGTAACGGCGAGCCTGTACGTCTTCAGCGCCCTGGCCGTGTTTTGGATGGCCCTGGAACTCAGCCGACGGAAGTGGGCGAGCTTCATCGCCGCGCTCGCTTATTCATGCCTGTCGGTTTCTGCGTTGCTCATCCCGGCCGTCGGTTTGGATGCCGGCGGTCCGTGGAACCTCCGGCGCCTGCAAATCCTCGTTTTCTACGGTGAATCGCCTCATACAATAGCCTTGGCCTTGTTGCCGGTTGCCGTGGTTTGCTTCCATCGCGGTCTGACGACGCCATCGGCGAAGTGGAAAATCCTGGCTGGAATGCTGGCGGCATTCGTCGTCTTGAGCAACGCTTTCGGAATTGTGGAGGCGGCCGGCGCCCTTATCTGTTGGGTGCTGGCCTATCCAGCGAAGCCCTGGTGGAAGGCGCCGCTGACCGCGGCTGTGATCGGCGTCGTGAGCTACTGCTGGATTTCTCCCTGGTTGAGTTTCAGTATGATCCGGGCGATGCGGGCCAATGCCGCCACCAGCGGCGGCGACTTCCGTTACACCGCATCTTCATGGATCGCGCTGGCGATCCTGAGCGCCGGCTACGTGCTCTTGTGGTGGATTCTGCGAAAGGTGGAACAAAGAGCGCACGTGCGGTTCTTCGTTCTCCTGGCGTATTTCTTCACTGCGATTGTGCTCACCTCGTACATTTGGCAGATCGCCGTAATTCCTCAGCCCCACCGGTACCAGCTTGAGATGGACATGGCGCTGCTGCTGGCTGTGGTTTTCGCAGCGGCGGCGATCCTGGACCGTTTCCCCCGCGGTGTGCGTGCCGCAGCGGTTATGGTGTTGCTGGGCGGATTGGCGATCCAGACTGTCCACGCGATCGGTTACGCCCGGAAACTAATCCGGCCGGTGGATCACACTCGTCTTAGTGAGTACAAGATTGCGAAATGGCTGGACGAGCATAGACGGGGAGAACGGACGTTCGTTGCCGGGTCCACGGCCCTACTGTTCAACGCGTTCACCAACAATCCACAGCTTCATGGCGGGCATGACCAGCACACGGTGAATTCATTCATCCCCATTGTGGACTTCACGATTCGCTCCGGAATGAATGCCGGTTCGCGAGACGCCGAGTATGCAGTCTTCTGGCTGAAGGCGTTCGGAGCGCGGACAGTAGTAGTCTCAGGCCCGGGAAGTACAGAGTTCTACAGGACGTTCTTAAACCCTCGCAAGTTTGACGGTGTCCTGCCGGCACTCTGGCGTGAGGGGGGCGACGTTATCTACGACGTGCCCGGCCGCGCGGCATCGCTTGCCCACGTGATGCCGGCTGCCGCGGTGCCGGCTCAAACACCCGTGCACGGCCTCGATATAGCCCCCGTGGAGGCGTACGTGGCGGCGCTGAATGACCCGGCGTACCCGCCCGCGACATTCGAATGGGAAGGGATGAATCAAGGGCGAATCAGGGCGAACCTTATCCGCGGGCAAGTGGTGGCCGTACAAGTTGCCTATGAGCGAGGCTGGGAAGCCTGGGCGAACGGTAAGCGGCAGCCGGTGCGAGGGGATGCGATCGGGCAGACAGTAATCGAACCGGAATGCGCCGGGCCTTGCGAGATTACCATGCGGTACACGGGCGGCAACGAGGCGGTAATACAACGCATCATGAGCCTGGCGGCGACCCTTGGAGCAATAGCATACGCCTGGGCGGGCAGGCGCCGCCGGCGAACAGGAGGGTAACAGCTATGCCACTCACAAGACGTACGATGATGGCGGGCGGGGCGGCCACGTTGGCCGCTGCCAAACCACGGCGCCTCCGCGACGCGGGTTGGGTGTGGGAAGGTTTCACCTTCGATGCTGGTGTGACGCCGACGATCTTCGGGGTCGGCCAGGGCGCGGAGTTCTTCGGCTTGAAGAAGGCGGTGTGGCAGTTCGTGCCCAACAATGAACTGGCGCTGGACCATCTCAAGCGGCTGGACGAAGTGCTGCTGCACGTGTTGCGTTACGAGTACAAGTACACGCGCATTGTGAAGCCGGATGGCCGCAAGGCAGACGCGCTCTACATGGACGTCGTCGCCACCGCCGAGGCCATGACCGAGGAGACGCGCAATGTCGTGGGCCTGGCCGCGAAGTACCCGAACGTCACCGGCGGCTTCTTCGACGACGTGCTGTTGAGTATTCGCGACGGCAAGTTGAACCCGGAGCAGTTTCACGATTTGCACCGGACACTCACATCCAACCGCCGCCTCAAGTTGTGGACCGTGGTCTACACGCACGAGTTGGACGCGGCGCGCTGGGCGCCCATCAAGGACTCGGTGGACGTGGTGAACCTGTGGGTGTGGAACGCCAAGGATCTGGTGAACCTGGATCACGACATGGATCGCTGCCGCGCGATCTTCGGCAATAAGCCCGTGAATCTGGGCTGCTACTTGCGCGACTACCCCGGTCACCGTGGCGTGCCCATGGATCTTTTGAAGTTCCAATGGGAGCGCGTGGCGAAATATCTTGGCGAAGGTTCCATCTCGGGCTACTCGATTCTCGGCACCACGCTCATTGACGAGCACATCGAGCAGGCGCGTTGGGTTCGCGACTTCATCGCGCATCACTAACTCGATCGGGATGCTATTCTGAGCGTGTGCCGGAGAACAACGAGACCACCAATCTAGCCTACGCCGCCATCGTGGACGTCGAGACGACAGGTTTCAGCCACGAATACGACGAGGTGGTGGAACTCGCTATCGTGCTGTTTTCCTTTGACCGCGCGACCGGCGAGTTCGTCGAAATTGTGGACCAATACCAGGGCTTGCGCGACCCTGGCCGGTCCATTCCCCCTGAAGCGACCAATGTTCACGGCTTACGCTATGAGGACGTGCAAGGGCAGAGGCTCGATGAGGGCAAAGTGCGCGATCTTCTTTCCCGCGCCCAGTATCTCATCGCGCACAACGAGAGATTCGATCGGGGATTCCTGAAGCGCTTGTTCCGTGAAGCCGACTGTAAAAGGTGGCGCTGTTCGATGAACGGGATCAACTGGCGCCGTAAAGGGTATCCATCTAAAGGACTGCAGGAGTTGCTCGCCGTGCATCAGATCCCGGTGGACACCGCGCACCGCGCGCTCGCCGATGTGCGCAGCACCTTGGCGCTGTTGAACTACGTGCAACCCTCCGGCCGGACCTACCTGGCCGAACTGCTCCAGTTATAAAGCTCGATCCCGGTTACGGGATCCGGGCGGCCAGGGCCTTGCTCCGGACCTGCGCGTCGTCTTCGGGTTTCAGGTTGGCGAAACCGGCCAGATAGCGGCCCTTGCGGAACACACACAGCTTGCCGAGGTAGCGGTCCGTCGCTTCGAAGCCCTCGTCGGCGATCTGGACAGGCTTAGTCTCTCCGATGCGCGCCTTCAGCCGTTCGAGAACCTTGGTGGCCGAAGCGGGAGTCTCCTCCGGAACCAGGAACGCTTTGCCGTTTGAGTAGGGCGCCACGAATCCTCGCTTGAGCATTCGCAATCCCAGGACGCTCTCCGGCACAAGGCGGATCGCGTCGGCATCGAGTCCCTCGGGAGGAAACCATGCGAGCGCATCGGGGAGCGCGGTGCGCCCCTCGATGCGCTTCTCCATGGCCACCACGAAGTTCCGCAGCACGAGGCTGTGATCTCCGGCGGGATTGGCGGCCAATTCGACGAAAAACTTGTCTTTGGCGAGAATCGCACGTTGGGGCAAAACCTGGCCGGCCATGCCGATCTTCTCGGTCTTCTGGCGCGGATCGCGGTTGGACACGAAGATGCCGAAAGCCGCATCGGGACTGGCCATCTCCGAAATATCGAACACGATGGTTGTGTCGCCCGACGTGCAGGTGACACCGTTCATGCGCACGAACTGGTAAATCAGATAACCTTCCGAGTTACCGTTCATGTAGTCATAAAGGTTGTCGGCCGTGTATGTGCGCGCGAGCCCCTTCTGCTGCCAGCCGGCGACGAGCGAGCAATCGGGCTTCTGAGCGAGCAGCGCGGAGGCCACCGCAATCAGGATTGCGAGCCGCTTCATGCCAGCAATTCCTGCGCGCGCATGAGGCGTTCGCTGACATGCACGCCATTGGGGCACTCGATGGTGCAGCCCGAGCACTCGCTGCAACGGACGCCGGTCACCTCGCCGGGCAATTCGAGGAAGCGCTCGCGGGCCAGCGGGTATTCTCCGTAACCATCGGCATACATCAGGCAGCGCAATATGTCGGCCACCGGCAAACCCTGCGGGCACTTGCCTTCGCACGCGCCGCATTGGCGGCAGTACAGCGGCCGGATGTAGTCGAGCTGCTGGGCAAGAATCTTCTCGTCCGCCTCGGTGAACTTCGCCGACATGGCCTTGTAGTTCTCGTCGAGTTGCTCCATGTCGGTGATGCTCGGGATGGTCGTGTCGATGTTCGGATTATTCAGCACCCACTTAAGCGCGGCCACCGGAGCGCCGTCGCGCTTCATGATCGCGTAGGCCTTCTCGCCCGGCTTGATGCGGCGGAAACCGCCCGCCATCACCTTCATGGCGACAACACCCAGCCCTGCCTTGTGTGCCGCTGCGATGGCGTCGCCGACTTTCGGGTCAGTGGCGAAATTGTAGCCCACCAGCACCACGTCGATCTTGCCGCACTTGATGGCCCTGTCGATCACCAGGTCCTGCCCCTTGTGCGTGCTGACGCCAGCGAAGCGGATCTTGCCGGCCTTCTTGGCAATTTGCTGCGCTTCGAGAAGTTGGTCGGTGACTTCGTCGCCCGAGTTCTTGGCGTGCAGATACCAGATGTCGAGGTAGTCGGTGCCGATCGTCTGGAGACTCGTGTCGAGGTCCGCCAGAGCCTGTTGCGTGGTCCCACCGTGCGACTTGCTCGAAACGACCAGATTCTTGCGATGGCTCTTGAGCGCGTTGCCAACCATGCGCTCATTGTTGCCGCCCTGATAGCCGCGGGCCGTGTCGAAATGAATGACGCCCATATCGGCCGCCCGCTCGATGACGCTGGGGTCAGACGTGATCATGCAACCGAAGCTCACCGTAGTGACCTTCAGTCCTGTGCGCCCGATGGTCTTGTACCTCGGCTTCGCGGGCGAAACGGGGGCCGCCGCGGCAGACGCCAGCGCGGAGTTCGTTTCCGCAATGTTCGAGGTTTTGGCCAGTCCGGCAGCCGGCAGTGCAACGCTGGCGGCCAGGAATCTACGACGCGAAGAGTCCGATTTCATAAGGTCTCCAAAGGTCTTAGCTATACTACAAACAGATTTTACACTATAGGAGGTTTCGATTCGTCCCATGCGAAAAATGATCTCCCGCCGCTATTTCCTGGATACCGCCATTGGAGCCGGGTTGGCCGCTCGCGCTGCCGCCCAGGACAGGACGGTATTGGAGCAGGTAGTCCCGAACAACCTACAGCCCGCTGTCTCGATCGCGCATGGCGACGAGCGCCGCCGCATCGTGTGCGAGTCTCTGACGGCGATTGACGATCAGATCCGCCCTGTTCTGAAACGCAAGAAATACGTCGTCATCAAGCCGAACATGGTGTCGACAGAGAATCAACTCGCCGCCACGCACGCCGGCGCGCTGCACGGAATTCTCGATTACTTGGAGCCGCGCTTCAAGGGGCCGGTCATCATCGCCGAGGCCTCCGCGGGCGATACGCTGAACGGTTTCGAGAACTTTAAGTACCAACAGGTGGTCAATGAGCACCGCGGCCGCAAGGTAAGCCTGCTCGATCTGAATCGCGACGGGCGTTACCAGACCATCCCACTGATCGATTACGACTGGCACGTGACGCCGGTGCGCCTGGCCGCGCATCTTCTTGATCCGGACGCTTACGTGATATGCGCCGCCGTTATGAAGACCCACAACGTGACCGTGGCCACGATGTCGGTGAAGAATATGACGCTCGGCGCGCCGCTGCGCAGCGTGCCTAAGCAAGGTCCTAATTGGAACGATAAGCGGAAATACCACAACGGCGTGCGCGGCACGCACTACAACATGTTCCTGACCGCGCAGAAAATGAAGCCGTTCTGGGGTGCAACCGTCATCGATGGGTTCGAGGGCATGGAGGGCAATGGGCCGGCAAGTGGCACACCGGTGGCTTCGCGCATCGCCATCGCCTCCACCGACTACATTGCCGCGGACCGCGTCGGGGTCGAGTGCATGGGCATCAACCCGGACTGGCTCGGTTACCTCCAATACTGCTCCCAGTGCGGCATCGGCCAGTACGATCTGGCGAAGATTTCGGTGCGCGGAGCGAAGATCGCCGGCGTGATGAAAAAATATCGCCTCCACCGCGACATCGAGCGCGAGCTTCTGTGGATGGGGCCGATGGAAGATCTCCCGCCCAAATTGGGCATGGGACCCAGGCAGCCGGATATTCCCGTCGAAGCGTAGCCCTTACAGCAATGGCCGCGTGCGCGGCTTTGCGACGTGTGAGGCGAGGCGCGTTTCGCGGTGACGCAAAGCGCCGGTTTCGCCCAGTGCCAAAGCTGCGCGCGTCATTTCGAGAGCCATCTCATAGTTGCGTTCCCGGTGCTCGTAATGCTTGGCCAGTTCTTCGAGTGCCGCCGCGCGATAGGGATTGCGCTCCGCAGCAAGGTCGCTGAACAGGGCGAGCGCTCCGCTGGACCGGCCGAGCTTCTTCTCCAGCAGGGCCGCGTCCCACATGGTCCGGAACAGAAGTTCGTCGGAAATGTTTAGCTCGATGGCGCGCCGGAAAAGCTGAATGGCCTCCTCGTAGCGCTCCATGGCGCGCAGCCACCGCCCCAGGCCAACTAAGTCCGCGCCGTGGTGGACCGGGGCATTGGAGGGCGAACTAAAGGCGCGCGGGACGATGCCGGTCAGGCAGGCGAGCGTAAGGATATCGAGCCCATTGTGGTGAAAAATGGGCGCCACACGGAAGGCTTCGCGCGTGCGCAGGTACTCGAAATACACGTGCGGAATCATTTCGCCGGGCAAATCGCCCTGGCGCTCCACGCCCAGCACCTGGGTTTCCAACTCCACCAGCCGGCAGCTTTCGAAGCGCAGCTTCCACAGGCGGCGCGCTCCGTGCAGAAGGTCCAGGTGTCGAAGGCGCGCGAACGGCGGCTTCGATCGCGCCATCCGGTAGCGCGTTTCGAGCAGCGGCTGGTCGTACGTTTTGCCGTTGTACGTAACCAGCACATCGAACCGGGACAGAAATTCGTTGAGCGCGTACAGCAGGCTGGCTTCTTCCCCGTAATCGCGCATGAAGAACTGCTTCAGCCGGAATCCTTCCGGCGTGATGTGTCCCACGCCAACGAGGAAGGCGTACGTGCCCGTGCCCCCGGCCAGGCCCGTCGTCTCCGTATCCAGGAATACCCAGCGCTCGGGCGGCGAATTCCGAATCTCGCCGCCCGAGATCGCTTCGAGCAGATCGGGCGGCAGTTCGGCCAATTCCGAAATGTCCATGCTGCCGTGCCGGCGGTGCCGCTCCCAGAGCCGGGACACTTCATAGTGCGTGCCGGCGGGCGTAGTCACTTCCTCGCCATTCAAATACTCCTCCACCCCATAGCGCTCGGGCCGCTCATCGGCGGGACGCGGGGCGGGAACGGCGGCGGGCGGCGGCGCGGAGGCGTACTTGCGGTCGATGCGCGCTATGCGGCGCCGCAGGATGGCAAGTTGCTGCTGGAGATCGTTCGGGGACACTTCGCTTTTTCTTTGCCTACTATAGAACGATTCCGAAGGACGTTTCAAGGCGTACCGGAATCCGCCGCTTCACCCGGAGTCCTAGGTGTTTCAAACATCTTCTTGAATAATGATTGTTTCCAATCCGGGGATAATTGTTGTAATATTTGTCAGAGACTTGCTTCCCATGGAGCAGATCGATCAACTCTTTGGCGACACCGAACAGGTGCTGGTGCAGTTTAACCGGTTGATCCAGGAGATCCTGCGCGGAACAATGAACCGGAATTGTTTCCGTCCATGGGAAATTCGCCTGCTTTTGGACATCGAGAAGTGCACCCTGCGCGACGGCGCGAAGCGTGAAACGTTGCGCCGCTATCAAAAGGCGGTGCGTCGCGCCATGGAAAAGGGGGCTGCGCAGCCCATGCTCCTGAGCGAGTATCTGGAAGGCAACCGGGCGCGCAGAGCCTTGCGGGATGATGAGTCGGCCCTTAGTGACCCGTCCACTTCTGCGATATCCTGAGAGTGTAATTTCAGACCGACGAGATTTAGAGGAGGATTCTATGTCCAGTGCTGGCGCGCCCCCATCCGGAGCCGGGAAACCGGTTCGGACAGTGTTCTGCGTGAAGTTACAGAAGGAATTGCCCGGGCTGGACGAGCCTCCTTTCGACGGTCATCCGCTTGGCCAGCGCATCTACGAGCACGTCTCGAAGGACGCCTGGCGGATGTGGGTTGAGCAGATGAAGATGATCATGAACGAGTACCGCCTGAACCTCGGCACACGCGAGGCGCAGGAATTCCTGCTCAAGCAGATGGAAGCGTACTTCTTCGGAGAAGGCGCAGCGGTTCCCGCCGATTACGTGCCGCCCGGCGCCAAGAAGTGAATTGAACGGCTGTCCGCGCTGCGCGGGCGAGCATCCCATTTCCGAAATTTCCTGACCGCTCTCAAGGCCCACGCCGATAGTGTGCGCGCGAGTGTGGCACAATCTCTGGAGGCCCCTGACACACAGCTTGCGGGGCCGGGAGAGCGATGAGAACCAATCATAGTGGATTCGTATCCCGGCGGCGGTTCATGAGCGCCGGTGGCGCGGTAGTGGCGGCGCCGATGATTGTACCGAGTTCGGTGTTGGGGCAGCGCGCGGGAGCTGTGGCGCCCAGCGACCGGATTGTTTTCGGCGGCATCGGGATCGGCGGCCGCGGCATATCGTCGGTGAACTGCATCCTGAGTTACAAGGATGCACGCATGGTAGCGGTCGCCGACGTGCGGAACGAACGCCGCGAGTTCGTCAAGAGCAAAGTAGACCAGCGCTACCAGGACAACGGTTGCGCCATGTACGCGACCGCGGAGGAACTGCTAGCCCGCGACGATATCGACGGCGTCGTGATAGCCACGGGAGACCGCTGGCATACGCCCATGTCGATCATCGCGGCCGAGGCCGGCAAGCACATCTACTGCGAGAAACCGTGCTCGATGACGATTCAAGAGAGTCAGGCGCTGGCCGCGGCCATCCGCCGTTACGGTGTGGTCTACCAGGCGGGTTGCCAGCGGCGTAACGGCAAGAACTTCGTATTCGCCGTGGAGATGGCCCGTAGCGGCAAGCTGGGCAAGCTCCAGACGTTGCACTGCAACTCGGTGCCGGGTCCCATCACGAGCCACGATTGGCTGCCGGCCGAACCGCAGCCGCCCAAGGAAGTGGTCGATTGGGACCGCTGGCTCGGCCCGTGCCCCTGGCGCCCGTACAACTCGCGCTACGTCGCCGGACGCTGGCGCGGCTTTTTCGATTTCCACGGCGGCGGAATCCTGGAATGGAGTTCGCACACCGCCGATCTCTGCCAGTGGGCCAACGACGCAGACGACACGCAGCCCATTGAGTACGAGCCCCAGGGTAAGAACCCAACGCCTTACTCGGTCAACTGCCTTTACTCGAACGGCGTGAAGTTGGTGCATCGCGATACGGGCTGGATGGGACTCGGCACGTGCAGCGTGCGCTTCGAAGGGGACAACGGCTGGGTGGAGACCGGCGACAGCGGGAAGATCGAGATCTCCGACAACCTCAAGAGTGAACTGCCGTCGCCCGAACAAGGGCAGGTATTCAATCTCGCGCTGCATTACCACTGGCGCGATTTCATCCAGTGCATCAAGACGCGGTCGCTTCCCAGGGCCAACGCCACTGCCTCCGCCAACGCCCACATCGGCTGCCATGCGGCCTACATAGCGTTTCAACTCGGGCGCAAGCTGACCTGGGATCCTGTGAAACAGGAATTCGAGAACGACGCGGAAGCCAACCGGATGCGGTCGCGCGAAATGCGCGAGCCGTGGAGGACCGTGTAGGGGAATCCACTACAGGGAAGGAGATACGAAATGATGCAAACGACCGGACAGACGAAAACGAAGCCCCCTGTCGTGGAGCCGCCGCCGGAGTTCCGCGCGGGCAAGATCATGTCGATGGACTCGCCCCAATTGGTGGAGATCCTGAAGGACCCCACGTCGACCGAGTTTCAGAGGGCCAAGGCCTGCCAGCGCCTGGCAGTGGTTGGCAACAAGGACGCGGTGCCCGCCTTGGCCGCCATGCTCGGCGACCCAAAGCTGGCGCATTACGCTCGCTTCGGCCTGGCGCCGATCCCGGATCCCGCGGCCGGCGACGCCCTGCGCGCGGCGGCTGGCAAGTTGAAGGGCAGCCTGCTGGTGGGTGTGATCAACACTATCGGCCGCCGCCGTGACGTCAAGGCAGTGCCCATGCTTACCCGTATGCTCAACGGTACGGACATTGAACTGGCCCGCGCGGCTGCGGCGTCATTAGGGCAGATCAGCGGCCCCTCGGCTACCAAGGCGCTCCGGGATGCGCTGGTCCGCACCAAGGGCGCGGTACGCACCGCGGCAGCGGAAGCCGGCCTCGTTTCGGCCGAAGGGTTGATGGCGCAAGGCGACCGCAAAGGCGCGCTGGCTCTTTACGACGTGCTGAGCCGCCCCGATATGCCGAAGCCTGTCCGACTGGCGGCCATGCACTCGACCATCGAGGCCGAAACCTCGCTGAGGCGGCCCCGCCCTACGGTGAAATAGCCTCCGGAATTGGAGGCTACACAACGGTCTCGTTCACCGGGTCCCACTTCACTTTGCGCTCTTTGAAGTAGGACTCGACGCTCATCACGATGGTGATGGCTTCTTCCCAAGCCCGGTCCATGCCGCAGCGCGGCTTGTCCAGGCCGCGGATGGAGTCGATCCAATTGCGCTGGTGGCTGGAGACGGGATTGTCAGAGTGTTTCCAGGTATACTCCGGCTCGACCAGGTAGTTGGCCATTTGGTCGTCGAGGCCAAGCTTCTGGGCCTTCTTACGGGCCGCTTCGAATTTAGGCTTGGCTTCCGGCTTCCACTCAGCCGTGTAGAGGCGGCAGTGCCGCTCGGCCACTTCGATGGAAGCGTCGCGCCCCAGGATGTACGTGTTCGTGCCGTGGTGGCGGTTGTGGAAGGTGCAGGCGAAAGTCACGTTCATCTGCAGCTTCGGGTATTCGAACAGCACATGCCACTGGTCGGGCACCTGGCGGTCCTGCTTCCAGAAGTAGAGCCCGCCCATGGTCTGGACGGCCTCGGGGATGCCCATGCCGCAGATCATGTTCACGCCGTCCCATTGGTGGCTCATCAGGTCGCCCGCGATGCCTGTGCCGTACTCCCACCAGCAGCGCCAACGGAAGAACCGTTGTGGGTCGAAGGCGGTCCGCAGGCTCGCGGCTTTCTGGAACCGGTCCCAGTCGACTGTCTGCGGAGTGGCATCGGGCGGCGTCACCTGATTGTCGTAACGGGTGTAGAACTGCCACTCGGGCCAGGGGTTGGTGCGGTCGATGTAAGTGCGTGCCAGGGCTACCTGCCCCAGCTTGCCGCTCTGGAAGATCTCGCGGGCTTTGATGTAGGAACTCTCTGAGTTCTGGTGGTGGCCGAGCTGCAGCGTGACGCCGTTTTCGCGAACAGCCTTGCGGATTGCCTTGGCTTCTTCGAGCGTTCGGCAGAGGCCCTTCTCAACGTAGATGTGCTTCTTCATCTGCGCGGCGCGCACCGCCATGGTGGCGTGCCAGAAATCGGGCGTGGCAATGACCACGGCGTCGACGTCGGGACTGCTGACGGCTTTCTCCCAGTCCTTCGTAATCTCCGCTTTTTTGTTGAATGCGGTGTTCTGTGCCCGCTTGATGTTGGAGTCG
>JAJFUV010000057.1 GCA_021372245.1 Terriglobales bacterium | reverse complement strand
CCGGACGACGGACGTGACGGGCGTGGTGACGTTGGCGGCGGGCACGGAGATGGTGATGCCGGGCGACAACGTGAACCTGGAAGTGGAGTTGATCACGCCGGTGGCGATGGACAAAGGGCTGCGCTTCGCAATCCGCGAAGGCGGCCGCACGGTGGGCGCCGGCACCGTGACCGAGATCGTGGGGTAAGGAGTTACGGATGCCGCGCGAGAACATTACGCTACAGTGCACCGAATGCAAGCGGAAGAATTACACATCGACGAAGAATAAGAAGACTACGACGGAGCGGTTGGAACTCAAGAAGTATTGCCCGTTTTGCCGCAAGCAAGTAGCGCACCGTGAAGTGAAGTAGACTTAGAGATAGGGCGCGGCGGTAGTTTCGGGCGCGACAATCGATTTCGAGTAGGGGCGTAGGTTTAACGGCAGACCAGCGGTCTCCAAAACCGCGAGTGGGGGTTCGAATCCCTCCGCCCCTGCCAGGCTTCATGCCCTGCTGGCCAACCCGGGAGCAAAGGCGAACCAGACGCTATGGATGAGCAAAGTATCGGCGAAAAGCTGAAAAGATGGCCGGTGCGCGTGAAGGACTACATCGGCGATTTGCAGACTGAAATGCGGCGCGTGACGTGGCCGAACTGGAAGCAGGTGCGGGCCACCACGGGCGTCGTGATTCTGTCGGTGTTTCTATTTGCGGCTTACTTTGCCGTGGTTGACACGGTGTGCGGCCGCATGATCGACCGCGTTTTCCAGTTGTTCGGGAAGACAAGCTAGGTGGTGGCCGATGGCGGATGAGAACATCCTGAACGAGAACGGGTCGACGCTCCCCGAAGAGGAGAGCGGCGCGACGCCCGAAGTTCAGGATCCCGGCGAGGTCGCGGCGGTGGCACCGGTTGCTCCGGAGACAACCGAGCAACAGGGCCCCCCGAAGCACTGGTACATCATTCATACCTATTCGGGATTCGAACAAAAGGTGGCTGACTCGCTACGGACCCGGGCCCAGGCTTTCGGATACTCCGACAAGATCGGGCAGGTCCTGATTCCCACCGAAGAAGTGGTGGAGTTGCGAGGCGGCAAGAAGGTCACCAGCAAGCGGATGCTCTATCCCGGCTACGTCCTTGTCGAGATGGAGATGAGCGACGATCTCTGGCACGCTGTGAAGGACACGCCCCGTGTGACGGGTTTCGTGGGCGGCGGTACAGCGCCGGTTCCCCTGAGCGCGCAGGAAGTGGATCAGATCCTGAACCGGCAGGCCACCAGTGCGGACCGTCCGCGGCCAAAGCTGACCTTCGAGAAGAACGAGACCGTCCGCATCATCGACGGACCGTTCACGAATTTCTCCGGCAAGGTGGACGAAGTAAACGCGGAGCGAAACACGTTGCGCGTGCTGGTGACGATTTTCGGACGGCCTACGCCGGTAGAGTTGGATTTCCTGCAAGTGGAGAAAGTTTAGCGCCGCGCGCAAGGCATAAGTGAAGCGCGGTGGATGAAGGGTATTTATGGCGAAGAAGGTAGTTGGGCAAGTAAAACTTCAGATTCCGGCCGGCAAGGCCACGCCGGCGCCTCCGGTTGGTACGGCACTCGGACCGCAGGGCGTGAACATTATGGAGTTCTGCAAGGCGTTCAACGCCAAGACCTCCGCCAAGGACCAGGAAGGTCTGATCATCCCCGTTGTGATCACGATCTATTCGGATCGCAGCTTCACGTTCATCACCAAGACGCCGCCGGTGCCTGTGTTGATTAAGCGGGCGGTGAACCTGGCCAAGGGTTCGGCCGAGCCGAACAAAACCAAGGTTGGCAAGATCTCGATGAAGCAGGTGGAAGAGATCGCCAAGATCAAAATGCCGGATCTGAATTGCTTTACGCTGGAAGCCGCGGTCGAGTGCGTGAAGGGTACCGCGGTCAGCATGGGAGTGGATGTCAAATAGCAGTGGCGAGGCGGGTTGGACATTACCCGTCGCGCTTTGCTAGAATGTTGTATTCCTGACAGTTTAACCTCACAATGCGTGGGAGGCAGAGGCCGGTAAAGGCCGAAGCCGTTTGGACCAGTAAACACATGGCTCAGAAATCGGGACGAAGATACAGTACTGCCGCGGCACAAATCGAGCGCAAAGGTTACACGGTCGACGAAGCGGTGCCGTTGCTGCAGAAAGTGAAATACGCGAAGTTCGACGAGACCGTTGAGCTTCACATGCGCCTGGGTGTCGATCCCAAGCACGCCGACCAGATGGTCCGCGGCACCGTGGTGCTGCCGAACGGTCTGGGCAAATCCAAGAAGGTTCTGGTGATCGCTTCGGGCGAAAAGCAGAAGGAAGCCCAGGATGCCGGGGCCGACTTTGTGGGCGGCGAAGAGATCGTGCACAAGATCCAGCAGGAGAATTGGATCGATTACGACGCTGTTGTCGCCACGCCGGACATGATGCGTTTGGTTGGCCGGTTGGGCAAGGTGCTCGGCCCTCGCGGTTTGATGCCGAACCCCAAGACCGGTACGGTGACGGTGGACGTAGCGCGCGCGGTCAAGGAAGTGAAGGCCGGCAAGGTGGAGTTCCGCGTGGACAAGTCTGGCGTCATTCACGCGCCTGTCGGTAAGGTGAGCTTCGCTACCGACAAGCTGCTTGAAAACGCGCAGTCGATGATCCAGGCGATCTTGCGCGCCAAGCCGGCGGCGGCGAAGGGCAAGTATGTGCGGAGCGCCACGATCTGCTCGACGATGGGCCCGGGCATTTCGCTGGACGTGACTGCGTACAACACCAAGCTCGTCTAGGGTCCGGTGGAGTAAACCATGAAGAAGAAAGCCGACAAGAAGAAGGACTTCGATGTGCTGCGCGACGTGTTGGGTAAGAACCCGCACGTGTTCATGACAGGCTACGAGAAGTTGACGGTCGCGCAAGACTTCGAACTGCGCAAGGCGATCAAAGCGGCAGGCGCGAACTACCGGGTGGTGAAGAACAACCTGGCGGAGAAGGCCGGCGAGGGTACGCCCGCCTCGGAGTTGGTGAAAGGCCTGCGCGGCATGACCTCGATGGCTTACACCAGCGGCGATCCGGTGGCGTTGGCTAAGGCGCTCACGACGTACGCGAAGGCGAATACGAGTTTTACGTTCAAGGCCGGCATGGTGGAAGGCCGTGTGGTCGATGTCAAGGCTATCCAGGACATCGCCGCCATGCCCTCCCGCGAGGAGTTGCTGGCCAAGGTATTGTTCCTGATCCAAGCTCCGGCGCAGCGGCTGGCAACAGCTATCAGCGCTGTGGGACGCAACCTGGCGGTGGTAGTCGACCAGGGGGTCAAGGAAAACAAGTTTTCAAACTAATCAGACGTTCGGTGAACACAAGAAGGAATTTGAGCGAGTAGGAGTTTAGAGAAATGGCGGACATCAACGCGATTGCGGAACAGATTCAGGGTTTGACGCTGCTTGAGGCGTCGCAGCTGGTGAAGATGCTGGAGGAGAAGCTGGGTGTGTCAGCAGCGGCCAGTGTGGCCGTGGCGGCTCCTGCGGCTGGCGCGGCTGCCGCTCCGGCAGCGGAAGAGAAGACCGAGTTCACCGTAGTTCTGGCTGCGGTCGGTTCGAACAAGATCAACGTTATCAAGGCGGTGCGCGAAGTTACCAGCCTGGGCCTCAAAGAGGCGAAGGACCTGGTGGACGGCGCTCCGAAGCCCATCAAGGAAGGCGTGTCCAAGGAAGAAGCCGAGACGATCAAGAAGAAATTCACGGACGCCGGGGCTACTGTCGAGATCAAGTAGGGCGAGCAATGGCTCGCCCCTGCGCTCGCCGCGAGCGTGGTTTGACGGGGACGGAGGCGTTTGATACACTTGGGTTGTCTCAGCCGGAATCGAAGCCGGAACTTGCGCTTGTGAACCTCGCATCCCGCGTTGGCGGTAGTAGTCTGTCCAGTGCTACTGGGAAGTGTATTCAGTATAGGTGTCTCCAGAGGGAGTCGAGTATCGGGCGTTCGGCTCTCATCCGGCTATTCAGTTGTTTTCATTTGCGTCCCGTCGAGCGTGTGCCGGAACTCCATCGACCCTTGACTATATTTCAGAACTTTAGCGGGTGGCCTCAGCTTGTGCTCAGGCGGCCCGCTTTCGTGTTTGAACTCTTACGCTGAAGTCAGAGCCGTCTTGATCGGCCCTTGAGGAGTGAAAAATGCAAAATGAGGCGAGTGGCGCCCCCCGTGGACGAATTGACTTTTCTAAGATTAAGGCTTCCATAGCGATCCCGAACCTGATCGAAGTCCAGAAACAGTCCTACGAGCGCTTCCTGCAGATGGACCTTCTGCCGAGTGAGCGCGAAGACACGGGCCTGGAAAGCGTTTTTAGCTCCGTCTTCCCCATCACCGATTTTCGGGGCCTTTCGCAGCTCGAGTTTGTCGACTACTCGATTGGCAACTGGGAGTGCAAGTGCGGGAATCTGAAGGGCTTGCACCATTTGCGCTCGACGTGCCGGAATCCCAGTTGCGGTGCCACCATCCGCACGGATCCGTTCCTGGCCGGCGATGTCCTGTGCCCGCGTTGCGGAACCTTCAACAAGAACATCGTGACGTTCTGCAACCGCTGCGGCGATCCGGTGGGATTGCAGCTCAAGTACGACGTGCCGGAGTGCGAAGAACGGAGCATGACCTACGCCGCCCCGCTGAAGGTCACGATCCGGCTGACGGTCTACGACAAAGACGAGGAAACAGGCGCCCGCACGGTCCGCGATATCAAGGAGCAAGAGGTCTTCTTCGGGGAGATCCCGCTGATGACCGACAATGGCACGTTCATCATCAACGGTACCGAACGCGTCATCGTCAGCCAGTTGCACCGTTCTCCGGGCGTGTTCTTTGAGAGGCAGCCGGCTCAGGGTTACTTCCTGGGTAAGATCATCCCTTACCGCGGAAGCTGGGTGGAGTTCGAGTACGACAACAAGAACCTGCTGCATGTCCGCATCGACCGCAAGCGGAAGTTTTACGGAACGGTGTTCCTCCGTGCGTTGGGACTGAAGACCGACGAAGAGATCCTGCGCACCTTCTACAAGATCGACAAGATCAACATCCGCGACAAGAAGCTGTTCTGGCAGGTATCGGCGGGCCTGGCGGGCATGCGGTTGTCACACGCCATCACGACGCGCTCGGGCGAAACGATCGTCGCGCAGGGCAAGAAGATCACGCCGAGCCTGCTGAAGGAACTGCAGAAGCACAGGATCGAGCAGGTGGAAGTGGCGCCCAACGACCTGGAGGGAGCCTACCTCACGACCGACGTCGTCGACATGGCGACGGGCGAAGTGTTGTGCGAGGCTAACCAGGAACTCACGACCGTCGTGTTGGGACGCCTGATGGAGTGCGAGATTCCCAGCTTCGAGGTCTTCTTCCCGGATCGCGACGATGTGAGTAACGTGATTTCCGCCACGCTGCGTAAGGACCCCGTCAAGACGCAGAAAGACGCGCTGCTGGAGATCTACCGCAAGCTGCGTCCCGGTGATCCTCCGACGCTGGACACCGCCACGCAACTTTTCCAGGGCATGTTCTTCGACGCGCGCAAGTACGACTTCTCGCGCGTGGGCCGCATGAAGTTCAACATCAAGCTGCATGACCGGGTGGACTACGCGCCTCCGGGATGGATGGAGAGCGAGGAGAACAACAACAAGAAGAAAGATCCTCTGAACCGGAAGGTCCTGGACCAGGCTGATTTCTGCGATACCATCCGCTACCTGCTGCGGCTGCGCAAAGGCATCGGTTCGGTGGACGACATCGACCACCTGGGCAACCGCCGTGTGCGAGCGGTGGGCGAATTGCTGGAGAACCAGTTCCGCATCGGGCTGGTGCGCATGGAGCGCGCCATCAAGGAAAAGATGTCGGTTTACCAGGAAATGTCGACGGCCATGCCTCACGACCTGGTGAACGCCAAGCCCGTGATGGCCGCCATCCGGGAGTTCTTCGGATCCAGCCAGTTGTCGCAGTTCATGGATCAGACCAATCCGCTGTCGGAGATCACCCATAAGCGCCGCCTGTCGGCGTTGGGACCGGGCGGATTGTCGCGCGAGCGTGCCGGTTTCGAAGTCCGCGACGTGCACCCGACGCACTATGGGCGCATCTGCCCGATTGAGACCCCCGAAGGTCCGAACATCGGTCTGATCTCTTCGCTTTCCTGTTACGCGCGCATCAACGAATACGGCTTCATTGAGAGCCCGTATAGGCGCGTGATCGACGGCGTGGTGGTGGACGAGGTGAAGATCACCAACCCCGGCGATACCAACTTCAAGGTGGGCGATGTGACTTCGCGCGGCGCCGTGCTCAAGGCCAACCGCGAATTGAGCGCGAAGAAACAGCCCGCCGAGTGCGAGGCGCACAGCCAGTACCTTTCGGCTTGGGAAGAGGACAAGTACACCGTCGCGCAGGCCAACGTGGAACTGGACGAGGACGGCCGTATCGTTCCGGACCTGGTCAACGCGCGGCAAGCCGGAAACTTCGTGCTGAAGCACCGCGACGAGATCGAGTACATGGACGTCAGTCCGAAGCAGTTGGTCTCGGTGGCCGCCAGCCTGATTCCGTTCCTGGAAAACGACGACGCGAACCGCGCGTTGATGGGATCGAACATGCAACGTCAGGCGGTGCCGCTGCTGCGGGCCGAGGCGCCCCTGATCGGTACCGGCATGGAACGTGTGACGGCACGGGATTCGGGCGCCGTGGTCATCTGCAAGCGCAGCGGCGTGGTCGACTCGGTGGACTCCGAGCGCATCATCGTCCGCGTGGAAGGCAACATTCAGGAAGGCCAGATGTCGCGCGAAGTCGGCGCAGACATTTATCAGCTCATCAAGTTCAAGCGCTCCAACCAGAACACGTGCATCACGCAGAAGCCCATCGTGCAGATAGGGCAGCGGGTGAAGAAGGGCGACGTGCTGGCCGACGGGCCTTGCACGGATGCCGGCGAGCTGGCTCTGGGCCGGAACGTCCTGGCGGCGTTCATGCCCTGGCGCGGGTACAACTTCGAAGACGCCATCGTGGTCAGCGAGAAGCTGGTTCGCGAGGACTACTACACTTCGATCCACATCGAAGAGTTCGAGATCGAGGCCCGCGACACGAAACTGGGGCCCGAGGAGATCACTCGCGACATTCCGAACATCGCCGAGAACTTCCTGCGCAACCTGGACGAGAGTGGCATCATTCGCGTCGGCGCCACAGTGAAGCCGGGCGACATCCTGGTGGGCAAAGTTACACCCAAAGGCGAGACCCAGCTTACGCCGGAAGAGAAACTGCTGCGCGCCATCTTCGGCGAAAAAGCCGGGGATGTGAAGGACGCCTCACTGTACTGCCCGCCGGGCATCGAAGGCACGGTGGTGGACTGCAAGGTGTTCTCGCGCAAGGGCGCGGAACTGGACGAACGCTCGAAAGCTATTCAGGAGTCGCAGGTCGAGCGTTTGCACCTCAATCTGGAAGACGAAAAGCGCATCCTGAACGATGAGCGCGCCAAGCGTCTGGCGGCGTTGTTCGGCGGCAAGCAACTGCTGGCCGACCTGCACGACGAAAAGACCAACAAGAAATTGCTGGCCAAGGGTACGGAAGTGACCCGCGAGGTGGTCGAACGCCTGCGAGCCCGCGACCTGAAGCGCATGAAGCTGAAGGACAAGGACGCGCGGATGAACGAGCAGATCGACGAGATCGAGGAGATGACCTCGCGCCAGATCGCCGTTCTCGAGAAGATCACCGAAGAGAAGATCGGGAAACTGAAGAAGGGCGATGAACTGCCGCCGGGCGTCATCAAGGTGGTGAAGACTTACATCGCCATGAAGCGCAAGTTGAACGTCGGCGACAAGATGGCCGGCCGTCACGGCAACAAGGGCGTCATCGCGCGCATCGTTCCCGAAGAGGACATGCCGAGCCTGCCCGACGGCACGCCTGTGGAGATCGTGCTGAATCCTCTGGGCGTTCCATCGCGCATGAACGTGGGACAGATTCTCGAAACGCACCTCGGCTGGGCCGCGCATGCCTTGAACCGGCACTTTGCCACGCCGGTGTTCGACGGCGCCACCGAACGCGATATCAAGAAACAGCTTGCCGAAGCCAACCTGCCGAGCTCGGGCAAGGTCCAACTGCATGACGGGATGACAGGGCGGCCGTTCGAGCAGCCGGTGACGGTGGGTTACATTTACATGCTGAAACTCTCCCACCTGGTTGACGACAAGATTCACGCCCGTTCGATCGGTCCGTACTCGCTGATTACGCAGCAGCCGCTCGGCGGCAAGGCGCAGTTCGGCGGCCAGCGTTTCGGAGAAATGGAAGTCTGGGCGCTGGAAGCCTACGGTGCGGCTTACGTTCTGCAGGAGTTGCTGACGGCGAAGTCGGACGACGTCTACGGCCGTGCGAAGATTTACGAGGCGATCGTCAAGGGCGAAGCGGCGGCGGAGCCCGGTGTTCCGGAGTCGTTCAACGTGCTGATCCGGGAACTGCAGTCGCTGTGTCTGGACGTGGAATTAATGAAGGCGCCGCGCGAGACGATGGATACCGCGCTGGCAGCGGACTGACGTTGAGAAGTCAGGAGACAAAATAGGAGGCTACTGTGTACAGATCATCTCCCTACGATAGAGCCAATCTGATTGCGGATTTCGATTCGATCCGTATCAGCCTGGCATCTCCTGAAAAGATCCGTAGCTGGTCGCACGGCGAGGTCACCAAGCCGGAGACCATTAACTACCGGACCTTCAAGCCCGAACGCGACGGCTTGTTCTGCGCGCGCATTTTCGGGCCGGTGGCCGATTGGGAGTGCTTGTGCGGCAAGTACAAGCGCATGAAGCACCGCGGCGTGATCTGCGACAAGTGCGGCGTCGAAGTGACGCTGAGCCGCGTGCGCCGCGAGCGGTTGGGCCACATCGAACTGGCCAGCCCCTGTTCGCACGTCTGGTTCTTCAAAGGCCTGCCCAGCCGCATCGGTTACCTCCTCGACATCACCCTGCGCGAACTCGAGCGCGTGCTCTATTTCGAGGCGTTCGTGGTTGTGGATCCGGGCGAAGTGGCGGAACTGCGCCGGGGCGAGGTCATCAGCGACGAACGCAAACGGCAATTGGATCAGGACTTCCCCGGCAAGTTCGTCGCCATGATGGGCGCCGAGGGGATTCGCGAATTGTTGCGGAAGCTGGACATTGAAGGCCTCAGCCAGGAAATCCGCGACAAGATGAAGACTGAGGTCTCGCAGCAGAAGAAGCTGAAGTATGCCAAGCGCCTGCGCGTGACCGAATCCTTCCGCAAGTCGGGCAATAAGCCGGAGTGGATGATTCTGTCGGTGATCCCGGTGATCCCGCCGGAATTGCGCCCGCTGGTGCCACTGGATGGCGGCCGGTTCGCCACCTCGGACCTGAACGACCTGTACCGCCGCGTTATCAATCGCAACAACCGGTTGAAGAAGCTGATCGAACTGCACGCTCCCGACGTCATCGTGCGCAACGAAAAGCGCATGTTGCAGGAAGCCGTGGACGCGCTGTTCGACAACGGCCGCCGTGGGCGTGTGCTGCGCGGCGCAAACAACCGCCCGCTCAAGTCCCTTTCGGACACGCTCAAGGGCAAGCAGGGCCGCTTCCGCCAGAACCTGCTGGGCAAGCGCGTGGATTATTCGGGCCGCTCGGTCATCGTGGTGGGCCCGGAATTGAAACTGAACCAGTGCGGCCTGCCCAAGAAGATGGCACTCGAGCTGTTCAAGCCTTTCATTTATCACCGGCTCGAGCAGCGCGGGCACTGCACGACGATCAAGCAGGCCAAGGAGTTGGTCGAGCAGCAAGACCCGGTGGTGTGGGACATCCTCGAAGAAGTCATCCGCGACCACCCGATCCTGCTCAACCGCGCTCCCACGTTGCACCGGTTGGGCATTCAGGCCTTTGAACCTGTGCTGGTCGAGGGCAAGGCTATCAAGATTCACCCCCTGGTCTGCACCGCATTCAACGCGGACTTCGACGGCGACCAGATGGCCGTTCACATTCCGCTCTCTCCGGAAGCACAGATTGAAGCATCCACGTTGATGCTCAGCGCCAATAACATCCTGTCGCCCGCACACGGCGCTCCTATCGCCGTGCCGACGCAGGACATGGTCCTCGGTCTCTATTACCTGACCAAGGCGCGTCCGGGCGCCAAGGGTGAAGGCCGCACGTTCGCTTCGGTGGAAGACGTGCTGATCGCGCTCGAGATGGGTGAAGTCGAGACGCTGACGCCCATCAAGCTGCGTTACACCGGCCGCGTGATCGACCTGGTGCACGCCTTCGACAACCAGAACATGCTGCACACCGAGCCGATCGAGTTCAACAAGCAGTACATGGAGACCTCGGTGGGCCGCGTCATTCTGAATGACGTGCTGCCCGAGGATATGCCCTTCATCAACGGCCTGCTCACGAAGAAGGGCCTGACGCAGTTGGTGCAATACTGCTACCTGCGTTTCGGCCTGCAGACGACCGTGCAGGCGCTCGACAAGGTGAAGGAACTCGGGTTCCTGTACGCCACGCGCGCGGGCATCTCCATCGGCATCGACGACATGGTGGTGCCGTCGCAGAAGGCGGACCTGGTGAAAGCCGCCCAGAAGCACGTGATGGAGGTCCAGCAGCAGTACCAGGAAGGCGCCATCACCCACGGCGAACGCTACAACAAGATCATCGAAATCTGGTCCAAGGTCACCGAGCGCGTCTCCGAGGAGATGTTCAAGGTGATGGAGGAAGACGACCGGACCGGCCGCTACCTGAACCCCATTTACATCATGGCCGACTCGGGCGCCCGCGGATCGAAACAGCAGATCCGCCAGTTGTCGGGCATGCGCGGTTTGATGGCCAAGCCTTCGGGCGAGATCATCGAGACCCCGATTACGGCCAACTTCCGCGAGGGCCTCAACGTGCTGCAGTACTTCATCTCGACACACGGCGCGCGCAAGGGCTTGGCCGACACGGCGCTCAAGACGGCCGACTCGGGCTACCTGACGCGCCGCTTGGTGGACGTAGCCCAGGACGTCATCGTCACCGAGCACGATTGCGGTACTGCGGACGGTATCTACGTGGAGCCGATCGTGGAGTCGGGCGAAATCATCGAGCCGTTGCGCGACCGCATCGTGGGCCGCGTGGCGCTCGAGGACCAGTACGACTACGAAGGCAACATCATCGTTCACGTGAACGAGGAAATCACCGAAGAACTGGCGGCTGCCATTCAGGCGGCCGGCATTGAGCGCGTCAAGATCCGTTCGGTGTTGACCTGCGAATCCAAGCGCGGCGTCTGCCAGCTTTGCTACGGCCGCAACCTGGCGACCGGCCGGTTGGTGGAGCGCGGCGAAGCTGTGGGTGTCATCGCGGCGCAGTCCATCGGCGAACCCGGTACGCAGCTCACCATGCGCACGTTCCACATCGGTGGCGCGGCAACCCGTGTGAGCGAGCAGTCCACGCAGGACGCCAAGAGCGGCGGTTTCGCCAAGTACATCGGCATCGTCGTGGTGCGCAGCGCCAAGGGCGAGTTGATCGCCATGAACCGCAACGGCATCCTGGCGGTCGTCGACGAAAAGGGTCGTGAAAAGGAACGCTACCAGGTGGTTTACAGCGCGCGCATCTTAGTGGAAGATGGCGCGCCGGTGAAGGCCAACCAGATCCTGCTGGAATGGGATCCGTACACGTTCTCGATCCTGACCGAGGTCACCGGAGCGGTTCACTTCCGCGACTTGGTTGACGGTGTCACTCTGCAGGAAATGGTGGACGAAATCACCGGCATGTCGCAGTGGGTGGTGATGGATTCGCCCGACGAAAAGCGCATGCCTGCCATCGCAGTTCGTCCGACCGGCGGTGGCAAGGCCGAGGAGAAGCGCTATCTCATGCCCACGCACGCGCACCTGATGGTGCGCGACGGCGAGGAAGTTCACGCCGGCGACGTGTTGGCCAAGATGCCTCGTGCCACCACGAAGACCAAGGACATCACGGGCGGTTTGCCGCGCGTGGTTGAGTTGTTCGAAGCCCGCAAGCCGCGCGAAACCGCGGTCATCGCGGAAATCAACGGCCAGGTGAAGTACGGCGAAGTGTCCAAGGGCTTCCGTAAGATCTACGTCACCGGCGATGACGGCGAGTCCAGGGAATACGCCATTCCGCGCGGCGTCCACATCAAGGTGCAGGAGGGTGAGCGCGTGCGCGCCGGCGACGCGCTGATGGATGGCCCACAGAACCCGCACGACATTTTGCACGTGCTGGGCGAAAGCGAACTGCAGAAGTACCTGGTGAACGAGATCCAGGAAGTCTACCGTCTGCAGGGCGTGAACATCAACGATAAACACCTGGAGACCATCGCCCGGCAGATGATGCGCTGGGTCAAGGTCGAGGACATCGGCGACACCGAGTTCCTGCCCGAGGAAGTGGTGGACAAGTTCCGGTTCCGCGAAGAGAACCGGCGCGTGGTTGATGCGGACGGCCGTCCGGCGCAGGGCAAAGCCGTCCTGCTCGGCATCACCAAGGCATCGCTGCTGTCGGATTCTTTCATCTCCGCGGCCTCGTTCCAGGAGACCACGCGCGTTCTCACCGAAGCCGCCATCAACGGTAAGGTGGATTACCTGCGCGGCCTCAAGGAGAACGTCATCATGGGCCGCCTGATCCCCGCCGGCACCGGCATGGAGTATTACCGCCAGGTGAAGATCGAGGGCGAGGACGTGGTGGAAGAAGAAGCTCCCGCCGAGACCGAGATGGGTCTTGGCGAAGGCATTCCGGGTTACGAAGAGGAGACCCGCTTGCAATACAGCGGCGGCCTCACCGAAGAAACCGAACCGGGAACCGATTCACTACCAGAATAAGATCGTAGGGGTCGAATATATTCGACCCCTACGCACGACTGCGTTTCAACGCGAACATCGCCCGGTCGGCCTGGTCCAGGCTTTCGCGCAGCGGGCGTTCCCCCGTGGAGGCGATGCCCCAACTGAGGCTGATCGAGACTTCTCCGTAATTGCGGATGTGGAAATGCCGCAGCCGCTGTTGGAGGGAGGACATGCGCGAGCGGGCCACATCCTCCCCCACACCCGAGAACAGAAGAACGAACTCGTCTCCCCCCCAGCGAAAAGCGCGGTCCTGTTGACGGATTGAGGCGAGCAGCAGGCGGCCGATCGCGCGCAGAATCTCGTCTCCGCCCAAGTGCCCCAGCGTCTCGTTCAGAAGGCGAAAATCGTCGAGGTCGAGCACGGCGACAATCCCGGGACCGCAGGGTTCATCCAGGAGCTTTTCAAAGCTGCTCCGGCTCTCGATCCCCGTAAGCTGATCGCGATCACGGCCATCGGCTTCGCGAGCCAATGCCTCCTGCAACTGCGCCTCGGCCAATCTCAGGCGCCGCTTATAGGTCGCGTACTGCCAGACAATCACTGCTAAAGCGGCCGACAAGCAAGCGATGGTCCACCAGTTCATCCCAATGGGTCCTCATGGACGACTCGACTCCCAAATCGTCCCGTCCTGACACACAGTAAGACGGCTGAGCGAGACGGCACGGCCAGTCTGCTCGTCCGCCTCCACAATCACCGCATGCAATTCCACACTACCTTTGGCCGGCTCCATCCTCACAGGCAAGGCGGTGAGGAACCGGCGGAGAACGGCGGGCTTTTCCACGCCGATGACAGAGTCATACGAGCCGGTCATGCCGGCATCGGTCTGATATGCCGTCCCTCCCGGCAGGACGCGCGTGTCGGAAGTGGCAATGTGCGTGTGAGTGCCGACCAGCGCCGTCACGCGCCCGTCCAGATACCAGCCCAACGCCATCTTCTCGCTGGTGGCCTCGGCGTGAAAGTCCACGAAACGGATCTTCACATCCGGATCCAGTTCCGACAGAATCCGGTCTGCCTCGCGAAAAGGGCAATTCGTGATCGGCATGTGCGTTCGGCCCTGAAGGTTGATGATCGCACACAGCACTCCGTTGCGGGCTTTTGTAACGTAAACACCCCGGCCGGGCAGGTCGCTTGAATAATTGGCCGGGCGTAGCAGGCGCTCCTGCCGGGGGAGGTAGTCCATCAACTCCCGCTTGTCCCAGATGTGATTGCCGCTGGTGAGAACATCCAGCCCCATGGAGAGCAGTTCCTCGGTGACCAGGGGTGTGAGGCCGAAGCCTCCGGCGGCATTCTCCGCGTTTGCCACGGCGAGGTCGATATGACGTGAGGAGATAATCTCTTGCAGGTGCCCGGCGACGGCGTTGCGGCCGGCCGACGCGAATATGTCCCCAATGAAAAGGATGTTCATTGATTCAGTAATTGTACTTTCCTGCTGATACGCGAAAGGAGCGTACCGCTCGTGCCGTGCCGCCCCAGTCGTTGCCCCGATCCTGCCAGGGTTGGAACCCGCCGAGCGCCTTCAGGCTTCTCCAAGGCAGATTAGCTCTGCCGGAGCTTGCACACCGACGCAGTTTCGAGCTGAATTCCGCGACAATGCTTGTTGGAGCAATTGTATGAGGCCGGTCACCTGCCTTGCAGAAACGCCCCCGAACCATGATACCGCGCACCAAGATTTGCCCGCCAGTGCGGTAGACTGAAGAGCGCAAAGGGGGGCACGTTGCGAGGTGCCGCGGGTGTGGTTCTTACATCGTGGGTGGTCTACTGGGTTCTGATGGGCGTGCAATACGTGTTCGCCGAGCTGGACCGGCGGCGCACGAGCGATTCGCCACGCCGGAAAGGCGACGGCCGCGCGTTGGCGGGCCTGCTGCTCGAGGTGATCGGGTTCGCGACAGCTCTCGGATTTCCCCGCGGTTACGCGGACGCTGCTCCGCAACCACTGCTATGGTGCGGTGCAGTGCTGGCTGTGGTGGCCGTATTGGTGTCGGCGTCCGGAGCACGTAGTCTTGGCCGCGAGTTTCGCGTGAGAGCGGTAGTGACCGAGGACCACCGCCTGGTTACGAGTGGGCCTTACCGCATCGTGCGGCATCCCATCTTCGCCTCGTTGCTCGCGCTGCTGTTGGCTACGGGCATTACCATTACGGAGTGGTGGGCGCTGGCCGTAGCGGTGGCGATCTTCGTGGCGGGGACCGAAGTACGGGTTCGCGCTGAAGAAGCCCTCCTGGCCGCCCGCTTCGGACCGGAATTCGAGGCCTATCGCGCGCAGACCTCCGCCTACATCCCTCTTGTGCGCTGAGACCGGCCCTGCCGCGCCTTCACCACCAGAACCGATGCCGCGCCGTGGCCGTCGAAGCTGATCTCGGCAGTATCGCCGGCGCTCCTGATTCGGGCGGAGGAAGGCGCCGATCCCGGCATTCGCACCTCAGCGCTCGAAAGCCGCCGAGGTTCGGGTAGGCGCAACTTGACGGTGACGGATTCGCGCGCCTGCGTGGCGAGAAAGCGGGTTCTCGACGTGACCGGTATGACGTAGCTACCGTCCGCTGCTTCGAAAAGGTTGGCGTCATTGTCGCCGCTCACCTTGACGGGGTGCGGCACGAGAACCTGGGAACAGCCGCGAAGAGGATCGAACAGCGGCGCATAGGCCTCGAGCAGCGCCGCCGCCCGCGGGTTGGGTTTCTGCTGCGAGATGGGGAAGTCTCGCGCGATCATCTGTGGAAACAACGCCCAATGCAAGCGCTTCTTAAGATGGGACTCGAACGCCGCCGGATCCTTGATGTAATCGGTCTGCAGGTGCCAGGCGGCAGCCGGGCGGTAGGGACTCAGGTAACCGAGCCCGGGCAGGTAGTCGTTCTCGTGGCAGTAGCCGTCCACGTCGCGCAGCACTTCAATCCGGTAGAACTGGTTCACGTACACGCGCTTACCCGCCGCGTGGGCCATGCGGCACACCGCGCGCACGGCTTCTCCCACGCACATCGCCATGTTTGCAGCGGGGCGGGCGCCGACCATGGTGAAACCGTCGTCGTGCGCGTAATCCAGGCGGCTGGCCCAATCCAGGCGGTCGATAACAAAGCCGTCGATCTCCGGCAGTCGCTCAATGTGGCGCCGGACCTGTTCCTCGAGGTGCGGCCATAGGGAGTAGCGGCGGCTGGGATTCATGGCCATAGAGCCCTCCCAAGTGGGCACCGGTTTGCCATTCTCGTCATGGAATAATGCATCGGCGAATTGCTCGCGCAACTGGCGCTGCGCTTCAGCCGCATCGCCGCCCTTGCCGCCCGCACCTCCGTATTCGGTCACGTTGAAGTAAGCGTAGACGCCCACGCCATGTTCATGCATGGAGCGAGCAAAGGCGCGAATCTTCGCGTCGCTCATCACCTCGCCCAGCTTCCACCACTTGGCGTAAGTGTACGGATGCCACTCGCTCTCCGGAGGCAGATACTCGCCGAGGTGCGTGAACCAGAAACTGGTCCAGATGTAGCGAACGCCCTGGCGGGCCATCTCGGCGAAATCCGGATGCGCCTGGATGTGATGGTAGTAAAAGGCGCCCTCGTAAGGGCCCCGCGGAACGCCGGGCCTGAAGTGAGCGGGAAAGGCATCGGCGTACGCTCTGAGCGCAGCGCGGTAGTCAGCCGCGTGCGTGTAGAACAGCACTCGCAGGGGAGAGAGTTTCCCGCCGCCCATGCCGCGATGGCCGAGCGCAAGCACCAGCGTCCTGGCACCCCGCCATTCAATCTGGAAGTGCGGGATGTTGGCGTCGGCGGGCAGGGCAATGGTCAGTGCGGTGCCGGCGGCCGGGTCGAGAACGCTCACCAGCGGCAGGACATGGCGCGTTCCTTTGCGCCAAGCGTACATTGCATAAGCCGCGGGCCGGTGATCCGGCCGCTCGCTGAGCTTCAAGACGCCATCGTCGCCGGGAATAAAGACTTCGAGGTTAGGCGCCAGCACGGGCAGCTCGATGCGCACTTCGTGGCCCACGCGCGGGCCCTGACCCTGGAACATCACGTCCCATGCCAGGCCGCCCGCCGTCTCGCGCCAGACGCCCTTGGCCGTCAGACCCAGTTGCCCGGCGTCGCCTGCGGCGCCAGTCGCCTCATTGCGCAAAGTGAGTGAGGCTGGCCCGGCAAGCCACAGCCGGCGCGTTTCGCCGGCGCCGGATTCTATGCTGGCAGGGATCGCAGACGTTGAACTGAACCTGACTCGAAAACTGCCGTTTTCAGTCTCAATAATGCCGGCCTGAACGCTCACCGACAGGCAGAAAAGAAGGTAGAGCCGCCCGGAAGTCCGCATGCTCCTTCAGATTAGCAGTCCGGCCGGAAGCGTAACATATGGTTGAGCAAACGACCTCATTCTGCTATCCTCGGTGGTTGGGTTCCCGGAAACCCAGGTTTTCCTACCCCCGGAGAGGTTTCACATGTCAGGCCATTCGAAATGGGCGACCATCAAGCACAAGAAGGCCGCCTTGGACGCTAAGCGCGGGAAGAGCTTCACGCGCATTATCAAGGAGATAGCCATCGCCGCCCGCAACGGCGGCGACCCGGATTCGAATCCCAGGTTACGTACTGCGATCCTGGCCGCGAAGGCGGCCAGCATGCCGGCCGATAACATCAAGCGCGCCATCCAGCGCGGCACGGGCGAACTCGGTGGGGGGCAGATCGAGGAAGTCACCTTCGAAGGGTACGGTCCCGGCGGCGCGGGCGTGTTGGTACAAGTGGCGACCGACAATCGTAACCGTACTGTAAGCGAGATCCGGCACATTTTCACCAAGTACGGCGGGAAGTTGGGCGAGCAGGGCAGCGTTTCGCGCATGTTCGAACGGAAGAGCCAGGTGCTCATCGATATGAGCAAGATCAGCGAGGACGATTTGATGGCCATCGTTCTTGATGCCGGCGCCGACGACATCCGCAACGATGGGCTCAATTGGGAAGTCCTGTCGGCTCCCGATGCCCACCTCGCGGTTCTGGAAGCGATACAGAAGGCGAAGATCGAGACAGCTTCCGCCGAAATCGCCATGCTGCCGATGACGACGGTGAAGCTCGAAGGCAAGAACGCCCAGACGATGCTGAAGTTGAGCGAATTGCTCGAGGACCACGACGATGTGCAGAGCGTGTACTCGAACTTCGACATCGACGAGAAGGAGATGGAAGCGCTCGCCTGAGCTGGGCGGGCCAGTCGAGATGCGCGTTCTCGGCATCGATTGCGGTACCGAGCGCACGGGGTACGGCGTTATCTCGAGCGACGGAGGCCGGCACCGCGCAATCGCATTCGGGGTGATTCGCACCTCTCCGCGCGATCCTCTGCAAATCCGTCTGGCGCGCATCGCGAGCGAACTCCGGGACCTGATCCAGACGCATCGGCCCGAGGCCGCGGCGGTGGAAGAAGTATTTCACGCCGTGAACGCGAAAACGGCGTTGAAGCTCGCGCATGTGCGCGGTGTGGTGTTGTTGGCGGTGGCCGAAGCGAAGCTGCCGCTCGGCGAATATTCGCCGCTCGCAATCAAGACCAGCGTCGTGGGCTATGGACGCGCGGAAAAACATCAGGTGCAGTTGATGGTGCGGTCGCTACTTGCCCTGGATAAGCCTATCGAAAGCGAAGACGCCGCCGACGCGCTCGCCGTGGCCATCTGCCATGCCACGCGCGTTGCGGTGGCCGAGCGCCTGGGAGCGTGACGATGAGACTGCTCATTGCCATTTTCGCGGTCATGACGGCTTTCGCCGCGGATCCGCCGCCCCGCATCGTCTACACGAAGACGTTTCCCGGCAGTACGCCGGCCTTCGTTGCCATCACTGTCGAAAGGGATGGCCGCGTTGTTTACAAGGAAGCCGTCGACGACGAGAATCCCATCAAACTCCAGTTGGCCCCGGCCGACGCCGACGCGATCTTCGCCACCGTGGAAAAGCTCGACCGCTTCAAGCGCCCGCTCGAAAGCGGTCTCAAGGTGGCCAACATGGGCGCCAAGACTTTCCGCTTTGAGCAGGGCCGGGAGGTTCACGAGATCAAGTTCAACTACACGGTGGACCAGGACGGCGCGCTGCTCGCGGATTGGTTCGAGCGGGTGATCGAGACAGAGCAGCTTTTTATCAACCTCGAACGCGCGGTGCGGTTCGACAAGCTCGGTGTAAACCAGGCGCTGCTGCGGTTGGAATCCTGGTGGGACCGCAAGCGGATCGTCGCCGAAAAGCAGTTCTTGCCGTTGCTCGACCGGGTTCGCAAGAACGAAAGCTACTTGCACATGGCGCGCGAACGGGCTGAGGTGCTGGCGGCCGCCTTCCGCGGAGAGGTCCCGAAGTCCACGCAATGAAATCCCTTTACACGCTACTTTTTGCCGGCGCGTTGCTCGCCGGCGCGCAGACCCCGAAATCCGACGCCGAGCAGGAGGCCCTGCGGCAGGCAGTGGGCGAGGCTGGGTCCAGCCCCATGGAAATGACGCACGCCCTGGAGGGGTATCTTGCGAAGTATCCCAAGGCCGCGCGCCGCAATGACATCGAACTGGCATTGCTCAAAGCGGCTTCGGAGGCCAAGGACAACCGGCGCGTCGTGCTCTATGGCGAGCGCGTACTCCAGCGCGAGCCCGCCGATGTGCCGATCCTCGAAAGCGTAACGCGCGCCCTGCTGCTCGTGGACGACAAGGCGAACGCCGAAAAGGCGCTTGGATATGGGCGGCGCCTGGAGCAGGCGCTGGAGGCCCTGGAGAAGGAGAAGACCTCGTCCGCGCGCGAGGAAGGGCAGAAGCGCGAAGAGATCGACCGCACGCGCGGCAAGGCCTTGGTCTACCAGGCGCGCGCGCTGGGTAACCTGAGCAAGCTGACGGAAGCGCTGGAACGGGCCCGCGCGAGCTACCAGACGTACCCCACATCGGAATCCGCGCGGGAGATCGCTCGCTGGCTGGATCGCTCGGGCAAGCCCGAGGATGCTCTGCCTTATCTGGCCGACGCCTTCATGATCGACGATCCGCGCCGAAGCGAAGCCGAACGCACGCGCGATCGCGCCCGCCTTGGCGAAGCCTACCGGAAAGTGAAAGGCAGCGAGGCGGGGCTCGGCGATCTTGTGCTGGCGGCGTACGATCGCACCACCGCGCAACTGGCCGAGCGGCGCTTGAAACTCCGCCAGCTTGATCCCAATGCGAATGTCACCAACCCCATTGAATTCACTCTTTCTGGGTTGAAGGGCGACAAGCTGGCGCTCGCGTCGCTGAAGGGCAAGGTGCTGATCCTGGATTTCTGGGCAACCTGGTGCGGCCCGTGCAGGGGCCAGCATCCGCTCTACGACCAGGTGAAGCAACGCTTCAAGAGCCGCTCCGACGTCGTGTTCCTCTCCGTCAACACAGATGAGGATCACGGCTTGGTGGAACCGTTTCTGGACGAGTCCAAGTGGTCCAAGGACGTCTATTTTGAAGATGGGCTGTCGGCGGCGCTGCGCGTTTCCTCGATCCCGACGACGGTCATCTTCGGCAAGCGCGGCGAAGTCTTCGGCCGCTTTAACGGCTACATCCCCGAGCGTTTCGTCGACATGCTCACCGAGCGCATCCAGGAAGCACTCAAGGAGTAGCACCTGAGGAGCTGAATATGCGTGTTCATTCGAGCCGGTTGTTCGCGCCGGTGTTCCTGTCGCTCGCCATTCTGGCGCCTTGCGCCGCGCAGGATCTCAAGCCCATCGTGCTGCCCAAGCCCCGCATGGAGGGCGGCAAGCCGCTCATGCAGGCATTGAAGGAGAGAAAGAGCACCCGCGGATTCAGTCAGGAGAAGCTGTCCGCGCAGACACTCTCCAATATGCTTTGGGCGGCGTGCGGCGTGAACCGGCCGGATGGCCGGCGCACTGCACCGTCGGCCATGAACTCGCAGGAGATCGACCTGTACGTGGTTCTCCCGGACGGTGTGTATCTGTACGAGCCGGAGCCGCACCGTTTGAGCCCTGTCGTTGCCGGCGACATGCGCGCGAAGACGGGCTCGCAGTCTTTCGTGGCCGAAGCGGCATTGAACCTGGTCTACGTCGAGGACCAGGCACGGTTCAAATACGCACGCGCTAAACCGGAGGAGAAGTTCGGGTTCGCGAGCTTCGCCGCCGGGGCCATCGCGCAGAACGTGTACCTGTTCTGCGCTTCGGAAGGACTGGCGGTGGTGCTGCGCGCTTCAGCCGACAAGGATGCCCTAGGCAAGTTGCTGCGGCTGCGTCCCGAGCAGCGGGTCACCTACGCGCAATCGGTCGGGTATCCGAAGAAGTAGCGGAGCGCTGCCGCACCACATTGTGATTCCGGGGAGAGCCCCATCATTCCGGCGTTTCCCAGTTGCCGGTCTGAGCCGAGCGGAACAGCGCGTCTATCACCGCCATGTTCCGCAGCGCATTTTCGAGCGGTACCGGGACTTCGGTGTTTTCGCGAATAGCACGAGAAAACTCGTCCCCCTGGATGGTGTACTGATCGCACACCGGGAATTGCTCCGTGCGCATGCCGGTGCCCGCGACGCCGGCGCCGTTGTCGATGAAAATGCGGCAGGGACGATCGGGCGGCGCATTGAACGGAATCTCGATTTCAATGCGGCCTTCGGTGCCCAGGATCTGCATTCGCTGATAGGGCACGTGCTGTGTGCCGCAGTTGAAAATCGCCTGGCCCGAAGGAAACTGCAGGATGGCCGACGCCAGACGGTCCGTGCCCATAGTGGGGTCCCGTTCCACCAGGCTTACCACGCGCGACGGCTCTTCCTCGAACAAAAAACGAGAGGACGTGATGGGGTAGCACCCGATGTCCATCAATCCACCACCGCCAAACTCCACGATGTTGCGAATATTCTGGGGATCGAGATTGCAGTAGCTGAACGCGCCGATGATTGCGCGCAGGCGTCCGATCGCTCCCGCCCGCACCATTTCCCGCGCGCGCAGCCACTGCGGGTGCGTGCGGACCATGAATGCTTCGCCGACTTTGACGCCGGTCCGGTCGCGCACCTGGATCAACTCGCGGCACTCGGCGACATTCATAGTGATGGGCTTCTCACAGAGTACGTGCTTGCCCGCCAAGGCGGCCTTGGCCGACCATTTCAGGTGCAGATGGTTGGGCAGCGGATTGTAGATGGCCTCCACGGCGGGGTCCTCAAGCAGTTCGTCGTAGGACGCGTATGCCTTCGGAATACGCAGTTCACTGGCGGCCCGGTACGCCTTCTCGCCGTCGCGCGAGGCGATAGCCACGACTTCGCTCCACGCGCCCCGCTGCATCGCAGGGATCACCTTCTCAGTGGCGATCTTCGCCACGCCCAGAACTCCCCAACGGACCTTTTCGCGCATGCAACCAGTGTCGCACCGCACCGCGGGCGGCTACCAGTTCAGCTTGAGGTTCAACTCCCAGCGCTCGGTTGAGGCGAGCATCTCGTCCCACGAAACGGTGCGTTCCTGGTAAGCCGCCATGCGGCCCAGGATGCCGGTGAGGTTGCTGTCCACGGCTTCGGCCGCATTGTTAATGGGCTTGCCGGCGCGGATGCTGTCGATGAAGTTCTTCACGTTCGTGATGCAGCCGCCTTTGAACGTGTCATCCTTCTCGGCGCCTTGCCAGGTTTTGCCCTCACGCTCGCTGGCGATGCGGACCAGCCCGCCGTAATGCGTGTCGGCGCAGCCGAAAGCGCCGAAGCAGCGTACGCAAAGGTCGGAGAACAGGCGTGTGAGCTGGTTAGAGCTGAAGCTGGCGTGGATGTTGTTGGGGTACCAGAAGTCGATCGTGAAGTGGTCCCAGGCGTCGCCGTAGTCATACGGCGTTCCGGTCCAGTCGGTGCGCCCGCCTGTGCCATTGGCCTTTAACGGGTGCGCGCCGAGGTACCAATTGGCCATGTCGATGACGTGGATGTTCTGCTCCACGATGATGTCGCCGCTGATCACACGGTCGCCGAACCAGAGCGCCATACGCTTCTGTTCGGGATCCATCCCGGCGGTCTCGCGGTTCTTCCACGGCCGGCCGGCGTAGTACAGGACCTGGGCCATGGCGATCTTGCCGATGTCGCCGCGCCGGATACGTTCGACCGCCTCCTGGAACACCGGACGCGCACGGCTTTGGAAGTCCACCCAGAAGCTGAGGTTCTTGCTCTGGGCTTTCTTGCCGCTCGCGAGGAACTCCTTGGAGGTGGGCACATCCACGGCGATGGGCTTGGCGCAGAAGACGTGCTTGCCCGCATCCACGGCGGCCGCGGCCTGCATGGGGTGGAAGTAGGTGGGCGTCTCGATCACCACGGCGTCCAACTTCGAATTCGCCAGTTCCTTATAGGCGTCCGGGCCGTGGTAAGCGCGCGACGGCGAGACCTGGAGTTTCTCGCGCGTGGGTTCGAGCCTGGCCCTCACCACATCGGCGACGGCCACCCACCGCGCGCCGGTGAACTCGGGGAAGAACGGCGCGATCCAATTGCCGCGTCCTCCGCAGCCTACTAGACCGACTTCGACGGTCGAGTTGGCTTGCGTGCCGAAAACGGTTTCCGGCTTGAGGATCAGCATACCGCCTGCGGCTGTCCGCAAAAGGTTGCGCCGGTCGATGCTCTGGGTTTCTTGATTGGACATATGGCCTCCAGGGAGAGGATCAGTATAACAAGAGCCGCCAGATGCTGACCTGGAGCTGGCTTGACCGTAATCCGTCCGTAAGGAGAATCGGAGTGCAGGGCGGAGACCGGTAGTGACACATCCCTCTGGAGGTCGCAACAATACTTCCAACAGTCTGAATGAATCAAAGCCGCTTCTGGGATTGCTGTACTCCATCCCAGGCGTACGAGGGGCTGTCGTCCACTTACCGATGGTCATTAATGATAGCCAAGATTTAGACCGCGCCGTTTTGCGTGCATGCTTCTCAAAGAGAGCCGTCCATAATGCTGCCGGAGTTCAATAACGATCAATACCCAAATCCTTGAAAACGTCTGAGCAAGAAGTGCTGCAGTTCGTTCCCCAGCTTCGATCGAACTCATCCGCAGCCGGCTGTCGTACACCGTGCTTTCCGTGACACCGTTGCCCAGCGCCAGACTGGTCATCCCTCCGAAGGGCGCATACGCGATCGACGACGCATAGCCCGTGACGCCCTCCGGCCGCCCCGCCCCATTGTACGTAGTGACTACTTCCCGCCCCGAAGGATAGTGCAGCAGCGTCACCTTGTCCGCCAGGTTGTACTGGTAGCTGAACGGGTAGGACACCGTATCGGTCACCTGCGTGTGCGCCGTCACGCGCCCCAGCGCGTCGTACTGTTCGTAGCGCACGTCCGTCCCGTTGCTCCGCGCCATGGTCAGGCGGCCATGGAGATTCCCCGAGCCCGC
>JAJFUV010000356.1 GCA_021372245.1 Terriglobales bacterium | reverse complement strand
TCTCGTTGTGGCGGTTGGCCACCAAGCGGCGTCCGTTCTCGACCTTGCTCTTGCCCAGCATGAAGACCTGCTGCGAACGGGGCAGTTCGAGGTACTTGGGATTCGCCGTGACCAGGAACGCGTTGGAGCCGCCGATCATGGTGGCTTCAAGCTGGTTGAACAAACCGTGCGGCCAGCGCCAGCCGTAATAGCCGCCGTACCACTTGCCGTCCATGGTTTCGCCGATCCTGCCGTTGGGTCCGATGTTGTCCGGAATCACTCCGCCGTTCGCCTCGACGCGCTTCATCCAGGCCTCGACGTACTCTTCGATCCAGCGTCTGTACTTCGGATCGCCCGTGTACATGTATGCGTTGGCGATCATCGAGGTGGCTGCGAGGTTCAGCGGTACGTCGGCGCGCATCATGCGCTTGTTCATCGTCGCGAGGATATTCGGAAAGAGCTTGCCGTCGACCCAGGCCTTGGAACTAGTGACGCCGGGGATGTCGTCGTAGGGCAGGGGATAGTTGGCAAGCACCGGGCGATGGGTCACCCAGTCCTCGGCCGTGTTCTCAAACCGCGGGCCTTTCGAGCCCGTGATCGGCGAGGCGATGCGCTTGTGGACGGAGTCCCAGTTGGGGCCGCTCATGTAAAGCGCCGCGAACTTCAGGGCCCGGCGGCGCATCTCCGGCTCGTAGGGATTGGCGAGACCGAAGAAGTAGAAATTGACGTAGCTCTCGCCGTGATGCATCCAGTCGTAGTAAGAATCGAACTCGTCGTGGACCGTGCCGTAGCCAGTGAACAACTCCGTCACCTTGTTCCAGAGGTGGCGGGAGAGCGGATCCATGCGGGCGTCGCCGCCCAGGGCGTAGTAGAGCGGAAAGTTGTACCAGGATTCGTAGGCGTCGTCGGAGCCGTCCATGCCGGGCCAGTGCTTACGGAAGATGAGCGTGCCGTCCGGGCGCGTGTATCGCTTGACGAATTCCTGGGCCGAGGGCCAGTATTCGCGCAGCAGCCGCCGCTGCCATTGGGCCCATTCGGGAGCCGGCGCGGTGGTGCGGATCGTTATGCGGGGAAGATCCTGGGCGTCGAGGATGAAGGCTACCGCAAGCAGCAGAAGCGCGCGTTTCATAATTCCCCCCGGGATGTGTCCGGAATCTTCAGGCGTCCACGTGATGGGCGAAGTAGCGGTCGAGCGAAGCTTTTTCCGTCGCGATGAGCTTATGCGACAGGCTGCGCATCTCATCGGGTTGCATCTTCTTCAGGGTCTTCACCAGGCGGATGTTCTCGTCGATGTGCTCCACCTTGGGCATGCCGATCACGATGGCCGTGACCGGCAGAGAAAGCGAGTACTGGACCAGTTTCTCGACAGGAGCCTTTGGCACCAGCTTTTCCTGCGCGAAGACCTTCATGGCGATGACGCCCATCTTCTTGCGCAGGGCCACCGGCAGGGCCACGTTTTCGAAGCCACGCGTGAGCGGTTCGAGCGCTTCCTCTTGCGGACGCAACCGCGCTGCGCCGATGCGTGCGGCGTTCAGGGCCATTTGCGTGGCGTCGAAGTCGTGGCGCTCGAGTGCCGTCTTGAGCACCGCCGGGTAAGCGTGGCAGGTAATGCCGATGAAGCGCGTGACCTTCTGGTCCCGCATCCTGTAAAGCACCTTGAGAACGCCGGCTTCGGCCGCCGCCAAGTCCTTCTCATCCATCAATCCATGGATGTGCAGCAGGTCGACGTGATCCGTCTGCAAGCGCTTGAGGCTGGCTTCGATCGACCGCATGGCCTCGTCGGCTCCACGCGGCGGCACTTTCGTCGCCAGGAATACCTGCTTGCGACGGGTCTTCATGACCATGCCGACGCGGGTTTCGCTGACGCCGTTGCCGTAAGAGGCCGAAGTGTCTACATAGGTGACGCCCTGGTCGAGGGCCCGGTTCAGGGCGGCGACGGCGTCCTCATCGGTCTTGTAGCTGACGAAACGGCTGCCGCATCCGAAAGCCAGCGCGCTGACGCGCACGCCGGTCTTTCCTAAAACGCGCATAGGCATTCCCGTCTTGGCGTCCAGTTGCGTAGCAACTGCCGCGGCGGCAAAGAAATCACGCCTGGAGATCTGCATGCTGACACCCCCTGGACGTTTAGCGTAGCAGAGATGGCCGCGCGGGGGGCATGAAATGAGTTAAACTCCATAGCTTCATGACCAACAGCAGAGTTCTTAAGAAATTGCGCGAGGGCGGCTATGTTCTGACGGTGGGGATCGGCCGTGTCAAGGAGCCGTGGCTCATCGAATTTCTCGGCCGCGTGGGCTTCGACCTCATCTGGCTGGACCTGGAGCATCGCGCCTGGGGTTACGATTCGATCGATCCGATCTCGCTGGCCTGCCGTGCCACGGGCATGGACCTGATGGTGAGGATCCGCAAGAGCGGCTACGACGCGCCGATGAGGGCTCTGGAGTTCGGGGCCAATGGCATCATGGTTCCGCATTGCCGCAGCGCGGCGGAGGCCCGGCAGTGGGTGGACTGGGTGCGGTTCCCGCCGGTTGGCAGGCGTGGCTTCGATGGCGTCGGCGCGGACGCGGATCATGGCATGGCCTCTCCGCTCGATCACCTGAAGCAGGGCAACGAGGAAGTGTTCCTGGCGCTGCAGGTGGAGGACGCCGAGACGCTGGACGTTATCGACGACATTGCCGCGGTGCCCGGTTTCGACCTGCTGTTCGTCGGCCCGGCGGATCTGAGCGTGAGCTTGGGCGTCCCCTTCCAGTTCGACCATCCGAAAATGCAGGAGGCTTTCCGCCGTGTGGACGAGGCAGCGCGCAAGCACGGCAAGTGGTGGGGTACCACCTCGGGCTCGCCGGAAGCCGCGCAGAAGATGTTGGATCGCGGTGCTCGCATGGTTACGGCCGGAAGTGACCACGGCATGCTGATGTCCGGTTTCCAGAAAGCCTTCGAAGAATTCAGCCGGATCAAAGTGAACCCATGAGCCGCGCGGGGAAGTTGTCTCCGCGGTACAAATGGGAACTGGTGGTGTTCCTCTGCGTGGTGGCGATGGTCAATTACGCAGACCGGACCGCCATCTCGGCGGTGTTCCCTCTGCTCGGCGCCGAGTTGGGGATGTCCGACGTGGCATTGGCCGCGCTGGGCTCCTTCTTCCTGTGGAGCTACGCGGTCGGCTCGCCGTTCGCGGGCGTCCTGGCGGACCGCTTCTCGCGCAGCCGCCTCGTAGTGCTGAGCCTGACGGCCTGGAGCCTGGTCACTATCTGGACCGGGTTCGCGCACAGCGCCACGGAACTGCTGGTGATGCGGATCATGCTTGGCGTCACCGAATGTGCGTATCTGCCCGCCGCGTTGGCTCTGATGGCCGATCACCACGATACCGACACGAGGGCCACGGCCATGGGCCTGCACTTGGCCGGATTGAACTTCGGCCTGATCGCCGGCGGTACGCTGGCGGGCTATCTGGGCGATCACCTGGGGTGGCGCCCGAGTTTCTATATCCTGGGCGCGGCAGGACTGCTGCTCGCTGGCGCCGGCCTGATCTTCCTGCGCGACCGTCCGCGCGATGCCGTCGATAGCGCCAGTGCGCGGCCCTCATGGGGCACCATCGGGACGGATCTGCGTGCGCTTTCCGGCATCGTGACCTGGCGCCTGCTGGTCGGCTCCGGCATGCTGATCTCCATCGGCACCTGGATCTTCTTCAACTGGCTCCCGCTTTACTACAAAGAGACGTTCAACCTGAGCCTGACGGCGGCGGGCTTCTCGGGAACGTTCATGCTGCAGATGACGGCGACCGTGGGCGCCATTGCGGGGGGCTGGCTTTCCGACCGCGTCTCGCGAAATGTGTCCCGGCGTCGGATGCTGTTCGGCGCCGTGTGTTATTTCGGAGCAGCGCCTCTGTTATTGGGTTTCCTGGTGCACCCGACCTACGCGCTGGTGAGCGTCTTCATCGCCGGTTTTGCGCTCCTGCGCGCTCTAGGTAGCATCACCGAACCGACCGTGACGTGCGATTTGCTTCAGCCGCGGCTCCGCTCGACGGCGCTGGCGCTCATGAACACCGCCAACTGCCTGGCCGGCGGCATCGGCGTGCTCGTTGCCGGTTTCCTGAAGAGCCGTTTCGGATTGGGCGGCGTCTTCGCGGGAGTTTCGGTCATCATGTTCGTCGCGGCCGGCTTGGTGCTGGCAGGCTACCTGGTCTACTTCATTCGCGATGCGGCGGAGCGAAACGGACAGGTGGCGCGCTAACGGTCCCACTTGCGCGCGGCGCGCAAACGGGACACTTCCTGTTTCGCCCTTTCCGACAGAAGCACGTAGTCCGTTTTGGCCACGCGGTTGAGAGGTAGCTGGCCCGGTTCGAGTACCACATAGTGCAGCGGGCGCATGTAGCCCGGCAATCCGCGGGCGTGTCTCCGAAGTTCGCGCACATCCAGTGAGGCGCCGGCCTTCTTCTCGACGAACGCAACGATTGCCTCCGAAAACACGGCGTGCTCGGCTCCCACCACCCCGCAGGACGCCACCTTGTCCGCCAGGGCGCAGAAGTGGTTTTCCACCTGCTCCGGGAAAACCTGGTAGCCGGCCGGCTTGATCATCCAATGGGCGCGGCCCGAAAGCCGCAGGCCGCGATCCCCCATCGAGCCGATGTCGCCGGTGTAAAGATAGCCGTCCGTCGAAACTGCGCGCGAGGTGGCTTCAGGATCGTTGACATAGCCGAGGAATGTTTGCGGCCCCCGGAAGCAGACATGCCCCTCCATCCCTGGCGGCAATTCCCGCCCGGCCGCGCCGGACTCCGTCATCGGCTCGCGGATGGAAACCGGATAAGCTGGCGTGGCGTATCCCAGCGCCCCCTCGATTTCATCCAGGTTGTCGCTCATGCGCGTGTACGTGCAGAAGCCCGCCGCCTCGGTCAGACCAAGCCCGGTGCCGAAACGCGGGGCCATGGCCGCCAGCTTATCGAGAAACGCGCCCGAGACCTGTTGGCCGCCATATACCGCGATATCGATGCTGGAGAGGTCGTAATCGCGGTAGCCGGCCAGCCTCCACTCGAGGTTGTACATGGCGGGGATCTGCCCCAGTTTGTCCACCTTGCAGTCCTGGATGGCCTGGAGCGACTTGGCCGGATCGAAGATGTGCAGGATGACCGACGTGCCGCCGCAGAACAGCGTTGTCATCAAAATTTCCGATTGCCCGCCGACGTGCGAAGGCGGCAGGTTGTTCAGCATTATGGTGGATTCGGTGAACTCGCCCGCCGCGCCGAGGCTCATGTTCTGGCTGGTGATATTGCGGTGGCTGAGCAGGGCGGCCTTCGGCATGCCCGTCGAGCCAGTGGTGAAGATGACCTGCGCGCCGTCGTATTCGGTGACGCCGGCGGCCGCCTCACGGTAGGCTGCGGCGAGTTCTCCGCTGGGCTGCATTTCGCGGACTTGGGCCGCCAGCGCGTAGGCGTTGATGGCGCCCTCCATGGTTTCTTCCGGCGGGGAGAACTGGATGAAATGTTCGATCGAAGGACATTGCCGCTTCACTGCCCGGGCCAGTTCACGGAAATCCGCCGACGGTGTGCGTCCCAGGTGCGCGTAGACCCTCGGACTGAGCAGCGAGAGCGAGCGCAGCACCTCGGCCGGTTGCAGGCGTAGATCGAGCGGAGCGTGGATGACGCCGATCTTGAAGCAGGCGTAGGCCAGCAGGACGTGCTCGATAAGCATCGGCAGGCTGGTGGCCACGTAATCGCCTTTGCGGAGCCCCATCCCGATGAGCTTGATGGCCAGCGCGGTGGTGGCGCGGTCGAACTCGGCCCAGGTCAGCTCCGCGCGGGTGTCGGCATCGATGATGGCCACCGATTGCGGCTTTCGTTGGGCCCAGTAAGAAACCGTGTCTTGCACACGGTGGCGCCCCGCAAAGCGCCGCTCATAGTCTTCTATCGTGCACTGGGGCACGCCCCGGTATGTGGGAAACTCCATCTGGCGTGTATCGCTCCGCTGAAATCATTACATTATGGGGCAACACGCCATCTCAAGCAAAGCTAGTCGTGGGCCACGAACGGCTCTTGAATGCTGAAGGCCCTCTTGCGTCCGGTGTTCACCACATATCCGCGGAATTTCAGGCAGTTGTTGATTCTCAGGTTCAGCGGGTGATCCACGGGGAAGTCGAATGTCAGCACGTCGCCGCACTCCAGCCGCATCATGTCTTCCACGCTGAGGGTGGGGCCCTCCAGGCGGGCATCTACGTGCAGATTCGCCGGGCGGATCAGGCGAAAGATGCGCTCCTGCTCGCCTTCGGTGGATTGAGTTTTGCGCATCGACCACTGCTGGTCGAATTTCTGCCGCAGCATCTTGATGATGATGCTCGGCATGCCGATGTTCATCAGCCCCGAATTTTCCCCGATGCGCACCTCAATGCTGATGGCCACAATGGCTTCGTTCGGAGCCAGCACCTGCAGCATCTGTGGTTCCGTCTCGTGGGCTTCAATGCTGAAGTCGATGTTGGTGACACCGTGCCAGGAGGTTCTGAGGTCGTGCAGGATGAGCCGGAAAAAGCCGTCGAGGATGTTCTGCTCGATCTCGGTGATCTCGCGGTTCATCTTGACGTTGGCTTTGCCCGACCCTCCCAGCAGCATTTCGAGGATCGGGAACACCAGCGAGGGATTCAATTCCAGTACCGCGTTACCGTCCAACGGACGCATGCCCAGAGTAACCAGGCACGTCGGCGTGGGAAGGCCCTGCGAGAATTCCTGGTAGGAGAGCTGCTCCACCGAGACCAGGTTCACCATGGCGTAGGCACGGAGATACGCCGACAGACTGGACGCCAGGCTGCGGGCGAAGTTCTCGTGCAGTAGATGGATGGAGCGCAGCTGGTCCTTGGCGATGCGGTCCGGCCGCTGGAAATCGTAGGGCCTCGCCTTCTTGGCGGGATCTTCGCCCTGATTGACGTCTTTCAGGTTGCGAAATACGCTGTCGATTTCATCCTGCGACAGAACGCGGCCTGAACTCAAAGTGACGGACTCCTTCCGGCCCCTGCCCGGGGCTATACCTCTTAATCGGGAGGAGCCGTCTGCGGCATCATTGGGAAAAGTCCGTACTCCCCGCCTTATCATGGAGTAGTGGGGCGCCGCTTCTATATCCAGAACTTCGGTTGCCGGGCCACGCAGGCCGACGGCGCAGCCATCGAGCGTGCTCTGGGCGTCGAAGGGCTGGTGGCCGCTCCGGATGTAGAATCCGCCGACATCGTGGTTCTAAATAGCTGCACGGTCACCGCCGCCGCCGACGAAGATCTGCGGCATGCCCTAAACCGCGTCCATCGCCGCAATCCCGAAGCGTCCATCCTGGTGACCGGCTGTTACGCGCAACGCCGGCCCGAGGAATTGATCGGCTTCCCGGGTGTGAAGTGGGTGGTGGGCAATAGCCACAAGCACAACATCCCGCAACTGGTTCAGGTAGGGGAGGGCGTGCCCTCTCACGGCCTCATCCAGGTGGGCGACATTGCCGCCGAACAGCAGTTCATGGCCGCGCCGGTGGACGACGCTTCGGGCGACCGCACGCGTCCCAACCTGAAGATTCAGGACGGCTGCGGCAACCGCTGCACCTTCTGTGTTATTCCCAGCGTACGCGGGCGCAGCCGGAGCGCCGAGGCAGACTGGGTCGTGGAGGAAGTGCGCAAACTGGCGGCGACCCACGCCGAGGTGGTTTTGAGCGGCATCAACCTGGGCCGGTGGGGCAGGGAACATGGAGGCCGCTTCCGTCTGGTCGATCTGCTGCGACGTTTGTTCGACGAGACGGACGTTCGAAGGCTGCGGCTCAGTTCCGTGGAACCCATGGATTGGTCCGGCGACCTGCTCGATCTGGTGGCGTCCTCGTCTCGCATGGCGCAGCACGTGCATATTCCGCTACAGTCCGGATCGGACAGCGTGCTGCGTCGTATGCGGCGCCGCTACCGGCCGCGCCACTATGAAGAGCGTGTACGTCTGGCACGCACGCTCATGCCCGACGCCGCCATCGGAGCCGACGTGATGGTGGGATTCCCCGGCGAGAGCGAGGCCGAGTTCGAAGAGAGCCGGAGTTTCATCGAGAGTCTTCCATTCACTTACCTTCACGTCTTCACTTACTCGGTGCGCCCCGGCACGCCTGCGGCCGGGATGCCGCAACAAGTGCCCGTACCGGTGCGTAAGAATCGGAACCGGATCCTGCGAGAACTGGCCGCGGCGAAGAACCTGGAGTTCCGGCGCAAGATGGTGGGGCGGACGCTCTCCGCCGTTACGCTGAACGAGCCGGGCACTGCGATCACGGGCAATTACCTGAAAGTGAGCCTGGCGGCACCGCGCGAGCCTAACCGGATCGTGGATCTCGCAATCGGCGGCCTCGCTTCGGATGGCCTGCTGGAGGCCGGAGAAACGGCCATATGAGCGGTGGCGAACGGTTGCTGGAGTTCTATTCGGGTCGTGGCCGCGACGACCGCGGACGCCTGCTGCGGGAGATTCTGGCATGGCCGGATGACACGCTCGAAGATGTTCACGATTACATACAGTGGTTGTTCCCCCTCACCGAGCCCAGTGCCTTCAATCCGCGCGCTCCGCTGCTGGACCAGGCGGCCATTCGCGAGTTCCGCCGTTCGGACGATTTGCGGCGCGCAGTGACGGCTTCCTTTGAGCGGATGCTGCGGTTCTACGGTTTTGAGATGGCGCCGGACCTGGAGTGCGAAATCCGCCGTGCGCCGAAGTTCGCCGAGCGCGCCCGCGAGTGGCTGTACCCCATGAACCACAACCACCTGCGAATCACGCGTATCCTCAAGTGCCTGCGGCTGGTGGGGCTGGACGCTCAAGCGGCGGCCTTCTTCGCTGCACTCGAGAAGTTGTACACCGAAGATCCCCGCCCTGGCATCACTGCGGAGACGTTCCGCTACTGGCGCGAGGCGGCGGGCGCTCAGACGAAGCGGAATGAGTAAAGCCTGGCGCTACGCATCGCGATCCGCAATCTGACGGGCGAGCCCGCCAACCGGCGCAGGTCCGGGTTGCCGCCCCAGCTCACGCGCAGGCGGGTGGAGTTGCCGCGCAGCCGGTCGCAGTCCTCCAGAGCGAACCCTCGCAGCGGCTGTCCGGCTGCGTCCCTCATCTCTACTTGCACGGCTCCTCCCGCGCTCGCGTCCACGTTCAACTCGAGGAACCGTCCGCGGAAGATCAGAGGCACTGTCGCCAGCTCGCCGCCGAGGTGATCCGCGTCCGCGGAGACGAAACCGTCCACGCGGAAGATGGCCCGCGCATTCACCGACTCCCAGTTCACATTCGGCGAGAGATGCCGCTCGGGCAGCCCGGTGTAGTACAGCCATAGCTCATCGCCGCGGCGGATCAGGCCGCCCTCGGCGCTGGTTACGTAGCCTTGCGAGCCCGACCCCGGGAGCCCCAGCCGGATCACGGGCTGGCGCGAGGGGCGCTCCCAGTGGACCCCGTCCCTGGAACAGGCGAACTGCACGTCGTCGCAATCGCTGGTGCTCGGGTACCACATGTTCGGGAAGGCGATGTAGTAGTCGGATTCCGGATACCGGAACGCGTTCAGCGTGTAGACCTGCTGGTCCGGGTCCAGGTCGTCCGTTGCGAACACCGGCGGGAATTCGTCCGTCGGAGCCGCGTAAGAGTCAAACTGATTGCGCTTCTTCGTGGGTTCGGCCGTGAACGGATACGGCTTCGCCAGGGCGTCCCGAGCGATCTCCAGGCGGGCGAACGCCATGTGCGTCTTCCACGGGTCGTTCGCATGGCCCTTCGGGTTCACGCGCAAGTAAAGGATCCACTTACCCATCGCCTCGTCCCACACCGTGCTCGTTGGCGCACCCGTATAGAAAGGCAGCACGGGCTCCGGCTCTACGTCCCATCGAATGCCGTCGGGGGAGTAGCCGAGGTAGATGTTCCCACCCTTCACTTTCCTGGTCACCGGCCATCCGTCATACTGTCGCGGCGCCTGGTAGTGTACGCTCTTGAAACGCCGGGAAGGCGCGTCGAACGGATCCACGAACACCGATCCGATCGAATACACGCGGACGATGTTGTTCGCCTTGGAGCCGTTATACTCGATTAGCTCCAGCTCGGGCTTTTCCCAGCGGATGCCGTCGCTTGAAACCGCGTAGCATTCGAACCGTGGGCCCGTTTCTTCACTCGGAGGATCCGCGACTCCGGGATACGCCGTGTACCACATGTGGTACTGGCCGCCGTATTCGGCCATTGAGACATACGCGCCCGCGCGCACCCGCTCCCAGGGCCGGTCCTGCGGCAGCAGGCTCTCTTGCGGCTGATATGCCGGGTTCAAATTGAAGGCGACGCCGCGGCTGGACTCCACCAGCGAGCGGTCCATCATGAGCAGCTTCCGGTTGCCCACCTCGCGCGGCTGTGGGGAAGAAGCCGGCGCGCTATCGAACATAGAAGGCATAGAGCGCTCCGTCCGTGATCTGGAACTTCAGCCGCACCAACTCGGACGCCGGCAATTTCCGTCCCTTCCATGCGAGGGGCAAACGCAGATCGTCGCCTTTCACGGGCGTGCAATCTTTGTAGTCGAATCCCGGCAATTTCTTGCCATCGGGAGTGAGCAGGGCAGCCCGCAATTCGCCTCGCACCGTTGCGTTCACTTCGATCGCGCTCCCGTTCAACCGTATGGGCCTTGTGACGGCGAAGCCGGGATCTTTCGAAGACGTGTGCAATCCGAACAAGCGGTCGAGCGGAACGCTCCCCATTCCGACAGCGAACACTGGCACATCGGGCGGCGTCGGTTGATTATGGTCCCTGGAGGTGCCGCCATAGTAGAACCGCATCTCACCGTGCGCAATCACGGGACTGTTCGCCGTCAAAACCATGCCGCGATCCCACTCGCCCGCCTGTCCCCTTGTGAGGAAGAGCTCCCGCGGCGGCACGCGATGCCAACGGTAGCCGTCCGCGCTGAAAACCAACTCTTCCTCGATCCTGCCCGCAAGACGCTCATACACCTGCAGCAATCCGAAGAACAGGTTGCCGCGCCGGAAAACCGGCATGCCGTAAAATTCGGGGAAATCCTCTTCGTCCGGCACGAGCACAGACTCCGCCCGGCTCCAGGATTCCAGGTCTGCGCTCTCCATGACGGCGATACGGCGGTTGTTCCCTCCGGCATTCACGGGCACGCGCAGATGGACCAACCAGAGCTTGCGTGCGGGATCCCACACAATCGAGTTGTGCGTGTCGCTGTGCCGGGGCTCAATCGGATTGCGCTTGTGCTCCACCCAATCGACGCCGTCGTCGGAGAACGCGAGGCAGACACCCGGCACGTCCAGGTAGCAAGCCACAAAGCGGTGCGGCAGCCGCGCTTCCGCGGGCGCTTCCACTACGGTTATAGAACCGACGTACTTGCGTCCCAGCCGCAGGTAGTTGTTCTTCCGGCTGCCTTTCCATTCGAAAAGGCCCAGCTCCGGCTTCCGCCACGTGTAGCCGTCCTTCGATGTCGCATAACAGACCAGGTACGAGCCCGGCAGTCTGTTGCGGTATTCGTGGTCGTGAAATACCGTGTACCAGCACTTGAACAGCTTCTCCCGAGCGTCGTACAGCACCGACCCATAGACATAGGGTCCCGAGCCTTCCCACTCGCGGTCCCTCACGATGATCGGATTGCGCGAGGACTTCACCAGTGGATTCACCCTGCGGCGTAGCGCCCACAGATCCTCCAGCGTGGAGCCTTCGAGCAGGAACACGGGTTCTCCCGGCCTGGTTGAGAACGGCTGATATGAGTCAGTCGTGGCCTCCGCATTTTGAAGCCCCGCGGGAAGGGCGAGGGACGCCGCGGCGCCCCGCCTCACAAACTCTCGACGGTTCCACATGAACGGCATTCCTCTTTTCGGAAGATTGATCAGCACAAGTCTACGACACTTCCCACACCCGCCGGCCCGCTTTGTGGTTTCATGTCTAAGAGGTAATTACAGAATGCCAACTGATACTGATATCACCCGCCGCCGGATGCTCCAGGCCACCGTCTCTGCGGCGATTGCCGTCCCCACGATTGTTCCGGCCTCCGCGCTCGGCAGGGCAGGGCAGCCGGCGCCGAGCGATCGCATCAGCCTTGGGATCATCGGCGTGAACGGCATGGGACGCAGCAACCTGGCCAATTGCGCCAAGCACGCCGACGTCGCCGTGACGGCCATCTGCGATGTTTCCACGGAACGCCGCGAGAAGGCTCTCCAAGTTCACAAGGCCACCGCCAAGGGCCACCGCGACTTCCGCGAATTGCTGGCGCGCACCGACGTCGACGCGGTGATCATCGCCTCGCCGCCGCATTGGCACGCCCTGATGGCTATTGAAGCAGTGAAAGCGGGCAAGGACATCTACCTGCAGAAGCCCATGAGCCTGCACCCCGCGGAATCGCTGGCAGTGCGCAACGCGGTGAACCGGCACAAGCGCATCAGCCAGATCGGCACCCAGATTCACGCCACTTCGAACTACCGCCGCGTCGTCGAATGGATCCAGTCAGGCAAGCTCGGACCGGTCAGCGTGGTTCGCACGTTCAACGTGATGAACCAGGGCGTCAACGGCATCGGTCACGCGCCGCAAGAGGGGCCTCCGGCAGGATTGGATTGGGATATGTGGCTGGGCCCCGGCCCGGCGCGCCCGTTCAACGCGCTGCTGTACTCGAACAGTTACAACCACTGCTCGTTCTTCGACTACACCGGCGGCTGGACTCCGGGGATGGCGCCGCACATTGTAGACCTGCCGGTGTGGGCGCTGAACCTCGGCGTTCCCACCGAGACGAGTTGCACCGGCGGGCGTTACGTCATCAAGGACGACGGCGACGCGCCCGATACCCAGGAAGTGACCTGGCGCTACCCGAACGTAACTATGACCTGGAGCATGAACTGCGCCAACAGCTTCGCCTTCGACTTCGGCCGCGGCAAGCCGGCGCGGCGCCTGGGTATTTACTTCCACGCGGTCAACGGCACGCTCTTTACCGACTATGGCAAGCACGAGATTGTTCCCGAAGGCGAATTCTTCAAGGACCCGGCGGCGCCGCCGCAGACCATCCCGCCCTCGCCGGGACACGAGCGCGAGTGGCTGGATTCGGTCAAGTCGCGGAAAGAGCCCAGTTGCAGCGTGAATTACCACTACAAGATCGACCTTGCGCTAACGCTGGCCAACCTTTCATATAAACTGGGGCGCTCGGTGCATTTCGATCCCAAGACAGAGAAGATCGTCGGTGACAAACAGGCCGCGAAACTGGCGCGTCCCGTGTATCGCCGTCCATGGAAATTCCCGGCGGAGTACCTGTAGAAGGAAGCGAGGTCCCGGTGTGCAAGGTGTTTAGGGCGCCCGTTAGGGCCGTTTTTCTGTTGGTCTTGGCGCTGTTCGTCTCGCGAGTGACGGCTGCCGGAGACGAACCGCCGAAGAAGCTCAAAGAGATCATCGTCGTCTACAAGACGCACTTCGACATCGGGTACACCGATCTGGTGAGCAACGTCGTGAACCGCTACCGGACGACGATGATCGACAGCGCCCTGGAATTGGTGGACCAGAGCGCATTGCTGCCTCCCCAACAGCGTTTCGTTTGGACGCTTCCCGGATGGCCCATGGCCCAGATCCTGTGGCCCGGCCAGGATCCGGAGCGGCGACGGCGAGTGCTCGAAGCCTATCGCAACCATCGCTTTGTGACCCATGCGCTGCCCTTCACTACGCACACCGAATCGCTCGAAGCCGAGGACTTGGTTCGCGGACTGGGCTTCGCCACGCGGTTGTCGAAGTCCGTGGGTCTCGAACTGCCGCGCGACGCGAAGATGACCGACGTTCCTAGCCATTCCTGGATCATTCCTACCATCCTCAAACACGCGGGCGTCGAGTTCTTTCATATCGGGTGCAATGAGGCGGTGGCCAGCCCCGACGTCCCCATGCTGTTCTGGTGGGAAGGGCCGGACGGATCACGAGTGCTCACAATGTACTCCGATTCCTACGGTTCTCAATTGGCGCCGCCGGCCGGCTGGCCGTACTCCACGTGGCTGGCCCTGATCCACAGCGGGGACAACCACGGGCCGCCTCCGCCTGAAAACATCCGCAAGTTGCTCGACGAAGCCCGGGAAAAGTTGCCCGGCATCAAGGTGCGCATGGGGCGCCTGTCGGATTTCAGCGACGCAATTCTGGCCGAGAAGCCGAAGTTGCCCGTGATCCGAGCCGACATGCCGGATACGTGGATCCACGGCATCATGTCGTTGCCAGTGGAGACGCAGCAGGCGCATCGGACACGGCCGATGCTGGCGGCGGTAGAAGCGTTGCACACGCTCCTCGCGGCTTGGAGGACTCCCGGCAACGTGGTTCCGAGGATGGCGGAAGCGTACGAACAGAGCCTGCTCTATGGCGAGCACACCTGGGGGCTCAATATGCAGCGGTTGGGACGCCGCTCATACGGGGAAGCCTGGGAGAAGGAAGTCGCCAGCGGGAAGTTCAAGCGTTTGGAGCAGTCCTTCGCCGATCATGGCGCTTACAGTAACCGGCTGTACGAGCTGACCTCGATGGCCATGGAGGGGAACCTGGCGGCACTCGCTCGAGGGGTTTCCGTCAAGGGCGGTCGGGTCGTGGTGTTCAACGGGCTGCCCTGGCCGCGCGGCGGCGTGGTGGAGATCAGACACAGTGGCCGTCAACCGCGGGCGCTGCGTGATGTGGCGACGGGCGCGATCGTTCCGGTGGAAATCCGTGAAGGTCAACTGCGCTTTCAGGCGGCGGACATTCCCGCCATGGGATACCGCACGTACGCCTTCGCCAACGGGGCCCCGGCAGTGAACGCAGATTTGCGCGCCGACAAAAGCACAAACACGCTGGAGAACCGGCGATTCAAGGTGACTCTGGACCCCTCCGGCGGACGGATCGCATCCATCACTGACAAGCGCAGCGGGCGCGAACTCGTCGATCGCGTGAATGGTTACGGCTTCGCGCAGTACATGAGGGAGAGCTTCAGCAAGAACGAAATCCAGGGCTACCTCGATGCGTACCTGAAACGGCGCCCCGTATGGGCCATCGCGGACTGCGGCAAGCCCGATCTTCCACCGGCCAGCGAATTCCCGTACGCGGCGGCGACTGCGGCGCGGATGAGCGTTCGCTACGATTCGGGTCCGGTGGCTGCATCCGTCACGATGGAGTCCGCTGTCACGCCAGCCATCCCCCATGCGATCTCGCTCACCGTTACGCTTTACGGTGATGCTGACTTCATCGACCTCCGCTGGTCGATACGCGACAAGCACGCGACGCCGTGGCCGGAAGCGGGCTGGCTGGCGCTGCCGCTAAAGGTTGATTCTCCGTCGTTCCGCCTGGCGCGCCTTGGCTCGGTCGCGAAACCCGGCGAGGACACTATCCGGGGCAGCAATCACGAACTCTACTGCCTGAACAGCGGCATGGCGGTTGTGAATCCCCAGGGAAAGGGCGTGGGCCTGTGCCCCATCGACAGCCCGCTGGTGAGCCTCGAACACCCCGGAATCTACAAGTACACGCGGGACTTCCTTCCGGCTAAGCCGTTGGTGTTCCTGAACTTGTACAACAACCAGTATTCCACCAATTTTGCGCAGTGGATTCGTGGCTCGTGGTCCTCACGGGTGCGCGTGTGGCCGATCGAGAAGTACGACGCGACGGAGAGTGTGCTGGAGCCATCGGAAGAGGCGCGCGTTCCGCTGCTCGCCGCGGCGTTCGAGGGAGGCGCGGTATCGCTGCCGGCGGTGCAAGCGGGGCTGGAGTTGTCGAGGCGCGGGGTGGCGATAACGGCGTTTGGACAGAATCCTGACGGCGAGGGACTCATCCTGCGCTTGTGGGAGCAGGCAGGACTCGATGGCCTCTGCACAGTACGGTTGTCCGGCGCTTTCAAGGCGGCCTCGGTCCAACCGTGCGACCTGAGAGGCCGTCCGGCCGGGAAGCCGCTGAAGGTGGTGAACCACCGGTTCACCGTGCCGCTGCGCCACAACGCGCCCGTATCTCTGCTGCTGAACGAGTGATGGTCAGTTCGACATTTTTGTCGTACCATCAATCCTTGACCATATAATTGCGGTTTCCTAAAATCGTGATCAGGGGGAGTAGCACCGAGTAAGGTGAACTTTGACGATACAGTGATGACGCCGCGCAACGCAGAAATCCTGCGTGAGATCGTGCATGCCTATATTCAGACGGGTCTTCCAGTGGCGTCACGAACGGTTTCGCGGCGCCGCAGAGAGCCGTTGAGCCCCGCTTCGATTCGCAACGTTATGGCGGATCTGGCCGACCAGGGGTACCTGTCTCAGCCGCACACCTCAGCTGGACGCGTCCCCACGGCGAAGGCTTTTCGTCTGTATGCGTGCGCTCTCTCGGCAGAGCACGTGGCGCGGGCGCAGGTGGAGTATCTCCTGAAGCTTTTCAGCGAATCTGCGAGCGTGGAGGAGCGCATCGAGCGTTCCTCACATTTGCTGTCGGAACTGACGAAGAACGTTGGCATTGCCGCGGCCGCGCCGGCGCTCAGCCAGACTCTTGACCAGGTGGAACTACTCCCACTGGCCGACCGGCGCGTCCTGATGGTTCTGGTGACGCAGGACCGGATGGTGCACAACCGCGTGGTCGCGCTCGACGAAGCGGTCACGCACGACGAACTTACATCGATTCGGAATTATGTGAACCGCGAGTTCAGCGGCTGGACCATCGACGCGATCCGGGCCGAACTGGAACGCCGCCTGGAAGAGGAACGCGCCGCCTACGATGCGCTTCTCACCCGGCTCATGTTGTTCTGCCGTAAGGGTTTGTTCGACTACGAAGCGGATCAGGAACTGCACCTGGAAGGTGCATTCACGCTGCTCGCGGCGGATTTGGATCTCACGCGCGAACGGATGCGCGACCTGTTGCGGGCACTCGAGGAGAAGAAGCGCATCCTGAAGCTCCTCGACAGCGTACTGGAGCAACCGGCGGGCCAGTTGGGTCTGCAGGTCGGACTGGGCGACACGGATCCGCTGATGAAGGACCTGTCGCTGGTGGGGCTTTGGGTGCAGTTGCCCGGCGGACTGGCGGCGAAAATCGCCGTGCTTGGCCCGATGCGGATGAACTATCCGCGGGTGATGTCGGCAGTACGCAGCGTGGGACAGGCGTTCTCCGAGACCGAGGCGTAGGGTCACCTCACGCAGCCGGTGTAATCCACCTGTTAAGCTGGAATTGTGAGTGTAGAGATGGAAGAAAAGGATCCAATCATTACTTCGTCCGATGAGGCGCCCGAGGCGCAAGAAGCTACGGCCGAGGACACAGGCAGGGTTGCCGAGGATCCCGCGGCGGCGCTCGCCGCGCTGGCTGCCGAGAGGGACAAACTGGCGGCCGAGAACACTGATTTGCACGACCGGCTGTTGAGAAGACACGCCGAATTCGACAATTTCCGTAAGCGCGCAAAGCGCGAGCGGGAACAATACCTGGAGTTTTCCGGCGCCGAAATGATGACGGCGCTGTTGCCCATCCTGGACGACTTCGAACGTGCCATGACGGTGGCGTCCAACGATGCGGAGTATGTACGCGGAATCGAGTTGATTTACAAACGCCTGATGGAGGGAGTGCGAAAGCTCGGTCTGGAACCGCTAGATGCCGTCGGCAAACAGTTCGACCCGAACCTGCACCACGCCGTGGACCGCGTTGCCAGCGACGAAGCTGAGGAGGGCACGGTGCTCGAAGAGTTGCAGCGAGGCTACAACTATAAGGGCAAGCTGCTGCGTCCCGCCATGGTGCGGGTGGCGTACAAGGGCTGAGAAACCTCTGTGACGAAACGCGATTACTACGAGATCCTGGGTGTGGATCGCCAGGCCGACGAGCAGGCGTTGAAGAGCGCCTATCGCAAGCTGGCGCTCAAATTCCATCCGGACCGCAATCCCGGCAATAAGGAAGCGGAAGAGAACTTCAAGGAAGCCGCCGAGGCGTACGGCATCCTGAGCGACGCACAAAAGCGTGCCGTGTACGACCAGTACGGCCACGAAGGACTGCGCGGAGCCCCAGTGCCTGATTTCAACAGCGCCGTGTTCGCCGACTTCAGCGACATCCTGGGCGACTTCTTCGGTTTCGGCGACCTGTTCGGGTCCGGAGGCGGCCGGCGCCGCAACCGATCACAGCGGGGCGACGACGTTCGCTACGACCTGGAGGTCACTCTGGAACAAGCCGTGCGCGGCATGAGCGCCGAGATCAAGGTGCCGCGCGTCGAGGCTTGCCCGCGATGCAACGCGACGGGCGCCGAGCCGGGCAAAGGCATGGCCACGTGCCCCACCTGCCGCGGCCGCGGCGAAGTGGTTTACCAGCAGAGTTTTCTGCAGATCCGCCGCCCGTGCGGGCAGTGCGGCGGCCGCGGCCAGATTGTCCGTCAGCCGTGTTCGCATTGCCACGGAGAAGGTTACGTCCAGGCGGAGCGGAAGCTTAAAATCAACGTACCTGCCGGCGTCGATACCGGCACGCGCCTGCGCCTGACCGGAGAAGGGCAGCCGGGAGCCAACGGCGGCCCGACCGGCGATTTATACGTGGTTCTTCGGCTCAAGGAACACCCGGTGTTCGACCGCCACGAAGACGACCTGCATTGCACGGTCCCTGTCAACGTGGCGCAGGCGGCGCTGGGCACCGAAGTCCAGGTGCTTACCTTCGACGGGTTGCAGACGGTGCGCATCACCGAAGGCACGCAGAGCGGGACCGAGATCCGCGTGCGAGGCCAGGGCGTGCCGCACCTGAGTGCCAGCGGGCGCGGGGACCTGGTCGTACATGTCGACGTCAAGATCCCTCCCAAGCTCACGCGCGAGCAGCGCAAGCTGTTCGAGGAGTTGCGCGAACTTCTGCCCGAAGAGAACGAGCCGCAAGAGAAGGGCCTGTTCGAAAAAGTCAAAGACTACTTCATGTAGCCGCTATCAGGCGGCGAAAAAGCCAGGGACAGACCTCTCTGCCCGCGATGGCAATCGCCGACAACGAGGAGCTTTTCACGTGGGGCAGAGCAGTCTGTCCCGCTTTTCCGTTGCCTGCTATTGCGGCTTCCTACCGATGGCAATCAGCGACGTAGGGCCCCAGGGCAGGAAGCGGTCGATGCGGCGCCACAACCATACCAGGTGGTCGAACACGGCAAGCTGAAACCGGCTGAAGGTGCGCCGGCGGAAGATACGTCCGCTCAGGAACCAGCCCGGCAGCGTCACGTGGTTGAACTCGATCACGCGTTCCACTTTGAAACCGGCCTGTTCCATGCGCCCGATGAGTTCTTCCTTTGAATACCGGCGCACGTGTCCGAGCACGCGGTCGAGCGAACCGTAGGCCCACTGTCCCTGAGGCACCAATACCACAGCACAGCCGCCGGTTTTCAGGGCGGTGAAAAGGTTGCGGAGCGCGCCCAGGTCATCGGAGACGTGTTCGAGAACATTGAGGCAGACGACGGTGTCCACCTGCCCGGAGTGCGGCACGAAGTCAGCCGCGTTGGTCAGGTCGCAACGCGCGGCGACCAGATTGGGACGGTGGTGCAGGCGGTTGCGCAGGCGGGCCAGGTGTTCTTGATCGATATCGGAGACGATATAACGGCGGCGGCGCCGCGCCAGGTGCCGCGTGAGGTTGCCGATTCCCGCGCCGATTTCCAGAACGGTATCGCCGAGGAAGGGGCGGATTGTCTCCGCCATCCACCGGTTGAAGTTCGGGGTCCCGGCCAGCACGTCCAGGATTTCAGGACCCGATTCTTTGTAAGTGTCCCTGACTAGCCAGTAGTGCAGAATGACGCCGAAGGTCTTTATGCCGTCCCAGGGCCGGATCTTCTTGCCCTCCTCGTAAGTGCGTCCGTGATAGCTGATGGGCGTCTCGTAGATGCTTACGCGGCGGCGCGCCAGCTTCATCGTGATCTCGGCTTCGAAGCCGAAACCGTCCGAGCGGATGGGAATGCTCTTCAGCAACGAGGTGCGGAAAGCCTTGTAGCACGTGCCCATGTCGGTGAGGTTCAGGTCCGCGAGCAGGTTCAGAAAGCCGGTGAGAGCGTGGTTGGCCAGCGCGTGCCAGTAATAGAGCACGCGGCGCTCGCCGGCGATCATGAAGCGCGAACCGTAAACCGCGTCGGCCTTGCCTTCCAGCAGCGGCTTGAGCAGATGAGCGTATTCTCCCGGATCGTACTCGAGATCCGCGTCCTGGATGATGACGAAATCCCCGGTGGCCTGTTCGAGCGCCGTGCGTATGGCCGCGCCCTTTCCCAGATTGCGGTTGTGGCGCAGGATTTTGACGATGCCCGGATGCGCGGCGGAGAACTCCGCCACGACGTCGCCGGAACCATCGGTTGAACCGTCGTCCACGACCACGATCTCGCGCGTCATGCCGTCGGGTAGAGAGGCGTGCAGGACCCGGTCCAGCAGCGTGGCGATGAATTCTTCCTCGTTGAACAACGGAACAAGAATGGAGAGTGATTGGGACACTTTATTCAGATACGACAGAGCCTCCAGTATACGATTACTTCTGAACGGTTCGGTGTATACTGACCGAAGCCTGGAAATGTACTCATGAAGACTACTCTGGTTGCTCTGCTTCTGTGCATCTTTGCCTCTGCCGCCGCCTTCGCGGGAGTCGAGGACGATTTCGACTACTTCGTCAACAACTGGAACGTGATCGGTCTCCCGGATTACATGTACGGCGCCCGGATCACGCCGGATTCCCAGATGCAGTTGGCCGGCGGCGCGCTTGTGCAGATCCGCACCGGCCGCAACCTCACGCCGCTCACCCGCAAGCTCGGCAAGCAGGCCATGGATGGATGGATTCCTGTCATCCAGGTGACGGCCACCGATGGCCCAGTGCGTTACGAGATTGCATACTGGGCCACGCCGCTGCCGGATTCGAAAGACTGGCAGAGAGCTTTCCGCTGGCCCGAGGAGACCGAGAACTTTCTCTGCTGGATCTCCGTGAAGGCTGTGAACACGTCCGACGCTCCGGCCGAGGCCCGGGCCGACGTGCGTCCCGCTGCGCCTGTGGCGAAGCCGAAGAGGGCCGAATTCGTCACTGCCGGAAAGCACACGCGTGAATACGCCTGGAACTGGAAGCTGGCTCCGGGAGAAGCCAGGGAGGGCATCGCGCGTTACACGTTCTACGCCACGCCCAATGCCGCGCGTTACGACCAGGCGGACGCCAGGCTCTGGCTCGATCGCACGGTGGCCTTCTGGCGCGGCGCCATGGCGCGCGCCGCGAAGATCGAGGTGCCCTGCCGCAAGTCCACCCGCGCGCTGCTGGCCGCCCACGTCTGCCAGATGATCGCCAACGACCTTGGCGACATGCGCGGCGGTGAGGGCTTTTACGACGATTTCTACATCCGCGACGGCGCCTACCAGGTCATGGAATTCGAGGAGGCCGGCTTGGACGATTTCGCTGCGCGCGCCATCGACTATTACCTGCCGCGGCAGCAGCGCGACGGCCGCTTCGAATCGCAGCGCAATCAGTACGATGCCAATGGCCAGGCCGTCTGGTCCCTTTGGCAGTACGCCAAAATCACCGGCGACCGCGGCTACCTGGAGCGCGTCTACCCGCGGATGCTCCGCGCCGTAAGTTGGACGATGCAGGAGCGGCGCAAGACCGCAGCCGGTTCTCCGTTCGCCGGACTGCTGACCGCCGCGCCGGCCGATGGAGAGTATCTCTGGGACGGCAAGCATCACATCGCCGGCTACGACTTCTGGAACCTGCGCGGCCTGCTCTGCACCGCCGATGCGGCGCGCAGCTTGGGCAAGACGGAGGATGCCGCTTTCCTGCTCGAAGAGGCGGCCAAGTACCGGGAAGCCATCGAAGCCGCCTGGAAGCGCACCGGGCATGGCTACTTCCCGCCCAGTTGGGAAAACGAAGGCACGCACTGGGGCAACACCGAGACGCTCTGGCCCACGCGTCTGTTCGACCGCGCCGATGCTCGCGTCGCCGCCTCCAGCGCCTTCGTCGAGAAGGAGTTTGCCGGAGGTTACGCGGAAGGAACTATCCGCTGGGTGTCGCCGAAGATGGAGGACGCCATCCATCCATACATGGGCGCCTACACGGTGATGAACAATCTGGTCCGTGGCGAAGACGAGAAGGTAGTGGAGAGCTTCTACTGGTACCTGCTCCACAGCACGGCCGCCAATGCGTTTCCCGAAGGCATCTTCTACAAGCGCCGCTTCGCCTGGAGCGACACCATCCCACACGTCACAGGCGCCTGCAACTACGCCATCATGATGCGCCATATGCTGGTGCACGAAGACGGCGATGAGTTACACCTGCTGGCCGCCGTCCCCGACTGGTGGCTCGCCGACGGCAAGGAAATTCGGGTCGAGCGCCTGCCGACGCACTTCGGACCCATCGATATGCTGGTGCGAGGGTCGGCGAAGGGCGTGAATGTGGAGTTGACCGGCCCCGTGCGCGAGACGCCCAAGCGCATCGTGCTGCACCTGCCCGCCTCGCGGCCGCTGATGAACACTCTGAGCGGCGTTTCGCTCGTGAACCGCCCCGATCAGAAGCAGCGGTGGGATTTTCCCACTGTGGTCGAAAAGTATCGCTCTTCGCTAAGCGCCGAACAGCGCGAGAAATGAGAGTCGCTCGGACTCAAGCATCGCCGTCTTCGGCAGGGGATAAATCGTGAGAATCCGGCAAATCATCGCCGCCGGCGCCTGGGCTCTGGCAGCCGCGGCGCAGACGCTTCCCAGCTATGACATCTACCGCGCGCCGTCGCGCATCGTGATCGACGGACGCCTCGACGAGCAGGCCTGGCGGCGGGCGCCCGTGGCGGGCGATTTCCATTTCAACTGGTGGAAATCCGGTGAGCGTGAGCAGACCGAGGTGCGCCTCCTTTGGGATGACAAGTACCTGTACGCGGCCTATTTCTGTCACGACAAGCACATCTCGGCTTCTGTGACCAAGCTTCACGGGCCGGTTTCCATGGACGACTGCGTGGAACTGTTTTTCAGCCCGAATCCGGAGCGGCTGAGTAACTACTTCGGTGTGGAGATCAACGCCATCGGCACGCTGCTCGGCTCGCGCAAGAGCGACGACGGCAAGTCGCTGGTTCGCTGGGTGCCCGACGGGCTGCTCTATCGAACAACCTTTCAGGGGCTGCCCGCGAAGAAGGACGACGCCAGCGACGATCACTGGATCCTGGAGATGGCGGTCCCTCTGGCTGCCTACGCCGCGGACGCCGTGCACACCCCGCCGCGTGACGGTGACCGCTGGCGTGTGAACCTGAATCGTTGCGGCGGCGTCACCAACCCGCAATACAGCACCTGGAGCCCGGTCTCGACGCCGAGGCCAAATTTCCACGTTCCAGAGTCGTTCGGTTGGATGCGCTTCGTAAACCGCAAATTGCCGCGCAGATAAGCAGCGCCTACTGCACAAACACCGTCAACGTATTCGCGGGCTTGGACGCCACGGTGAGAACCAGGTCCACCTGCCCGCGGCTTCGTAGTTGTTGCGGCACATCCACGTTGATCTGGTCTAGCCCGACGTATTGTCCTTGCGCGCCGGCGTAATACACTCTCGCGCTCACTCCTCCGATTTTGGCCGCGACCGACGTGATGCCGGAATTGTTCCGAATGCCGGTGCCGTACAGTTCCAGGAACGTTTGATCATCCGCCGCGCCGAGGTCGATGGGATTGGCGACGCAACTCCCCGGGCCGGACGGACAGGCAAAAGCCGGCTTGGTAGTTCTCGAGCCGCCGGCGGTGACCGTCACGACGTACGCAGCCGGAGGGCCCTTGCCGTCCCAGTTGGCGGAAAACAGCGCAGGCGCGACGGTTTCGATCTGCGCATTGCCGGAGAACATACGCACCTCGCCGCGGTAGACGGCAATCCCTGCCGTGCCTGATGCGACGCTTTCAGGAACAAGGAGATTTACCTGATCCGGTGAAATGAAAAACAGGGGAACGTTGTGCGTCTGTTGCCGGGAATCCGTGACTACGAGAGAGACGCCTTCGAGGGATGTCGGTAGGGGAATCGTTTGAGCCGCCGCCGTCACCGGTGAAAGTCCGAGACCGAATCCGCTGGCGATGGACCCGGGCGCGAGAACCGGCCCGAAATAGCTGGCGGCAGAAACGTACGTGACCGTCGTCGTAGGGACGTTACAGACGCGCTGTTCGTCCACAAATGCGCCCCAGTTGACCACTGTCGCCAGCTCCGCATACACCTTCGCCGGGGAGGCGGGACTGTCGTAGGCCGATGGGGTCACCCACGGGCTACCCGCCGGGGCGCACCCCCAAGCGTCGCAGGTAAGGCCTACTTTGGTTTCCGGAAAGTAGAGCGTCTGGACGAGATCATCGGTAGTCCCAGGGTCAAGTTCGTACAACGACATGTAATTCGTGCCGCTCGAATATGTGTGGACATCGGCGCAGCCACCCTGGGTGGCCGTGCCAGTTGTTGTGGTGGGACACCGCACGGGAACGTCCACGTACTTCGTACCATGAACGTTTGTGCCTGTGGTGGTGACCTGTTCCGTGCAGTTGGTCGCGTTGTAGAGCGTGCAGTTTGGCGGCCGGAACTGCGCGTAGTCGGTGCAGCTGTTCCACTCATACCAGCCGTCTGTGCAATTCAGCTCACAGATGGCGGGGACGACACAAGTGGTACTGTTATGACACCAGCCGTCGAACTGGTGGCTGTTGCCCTTCTGCCCGTAATTCGAGGCGACGCCCCAGTTGCCGAAGGGGGCGGTGTGAATGACTTCGTCAGGACACTCGGCATGCACCGGCCCCATCACTTTCCGCGACTGGTTCAACCCCGCAACGGATAGCCGGCATACCTGACCGTCCAGCAACACGCCGCATCCAAGGCCGGCGGCGAGCAGCATCACGGTTCCAACACGAATGGGCATTGTGTGTCCCCCGTTCCCCCGCTTCGGTCAGGCAACTACACTACGGCACAGTCCAGGCACCCAGGCGTTTCCAGTCCGTCCCCAGTCTGGCTGTGTCTTCCGCGTAAACGTAAATGTTCTTCAGCCCGGCGCCGGCGGGGAAACTGGTCTGGAGATTGAGCGTCAATACTTCACCAGTTCCCGCGTCGGAAGAATTACCGGCATCGATCCTGCACTGGCCGTTCTGCAGTGCGGCGGCGGTTCCCAGAACGGCCGGTCCGAACCACGCGTTCCCGGAGTCGTTCGCGAGCCAAATGGAATGCTGCGCGCGGTCGTAATAGACATAGCAGGACTTGTCGGCGGCGAGCGTCTGATTGATCACCACCAGTCCGACGGCGATGTCGGCATACCCGTTCGGATCCCAAATTCCGATCCGGAAATTCGCGCTCGCACCACTGCCTTCGGATGGGGAAACCCAGATGGCCTCTGGCGGCTGAGGACCTGCGGAGATGACCCCATAGTAGCGGCCCATCCAGTACGGCAGGATATAGTCGATGCCGGCTCCTTCGACCTTGCCTTCACCTCCGCCGTAGAGAAGAAACGGGCTCCTCTGCCAAAGGAAATCTGTAGTAACGCGCTCCACGATGGGGATGGGCGAGCAGGCCCGGTCCGTGCCGCAGGCGGGAATCTGGCCCCGCAGATCCACATACGGGTCCCGGCGCGGCCGCAGCAGCCAGTCCCGCAAGTAAGCGCGCGTGGCCGCATCCCGCGCCGCGTCGGCTCCGCGCAGTGCCCGGTCGATCATGTTGAAGTGCGCATTCCCATGGTCGTCGGTGGTGCGCCGCATGATGTTGTACGCCTGGTCGTAGAAAACATTGAAGGAACTGCTTTCGAGGCGAATCAGGTTGTACAGATTGATCGTGTCCAGGTTGAACTTGAAGTACGAGTTATGATCGTCGAGCACCTCGGTCGCGATGGGAACGCTTACCGACGTCGCGTCGAAGAATCGGGATACCGCGTACTTCGTGCTGAAGCGGCCGGGATTGATCCGGCGCCCGATCTGGAGAAGCGTCAACTGCTGGTCCGGGCGTATGAGGAAAGTCGTGCTGTAACTCCCATTCGGCATCCGGACGTTCCAGCCGTTGCCGGTCAGGAAGTCGAGCAGCCGGGTGCCCAACGCGGAGATATCGGAGCGCACACCGGAATCCTCCACCATGTCGAACGCGACGCCGAGGCCGAAGAACACGCCGCAATACTGATCGCGGGATGTGTTGCCCACCCAATAATAGGGGACGCCGTTGAGGTTCGAAATGTGAATGCCATGGTGTGCTTCCTCCACCGTGATCCCTACGGCATACTCAGAACTAACGGGGACCAGGCAGCGCGCGAGCAAATCCGTGCCTGTCACGTCCACCAGCGATCGCAGGCCGCTCAACGCGGTTTTCACGTTGTTGAGAGCGTCCGGGGATCCGGTCGCCTTGTAACGAAATGCTTCGGCGGCGAGGTAGTGCCCGGTCCAGATCGCCGAATCGCCGCAGCGAGTGTAGCCTACAATCTCATCGCTCGCGCTGGTGGCAAACCAGGGATCCAGGATGGTCCCGTAAGGCATGTGGTGCAGCCTTATGTTTCGGGAGATATCGAGCGCGTCCTGCTCCGATGCGCTGAGAATCACCGCCGCAGCCAGCGCGACGATCACACGAAGCCACAGATTCCATGCTTTCATACTGCTACCTCCTCACGGAACCTTGACGCTTCGATTTTACACCCGTCTGGCCGTTACTTGACCGCGATGAGCGAGATCTGTTCGAGCATCGGCCACTGATCGCGGTCATTGGCCTTGCGCTGCGCGGGCGGCCGTTGTTGCACGGTGGTGCGGGTCGGGTACGGCTGTTTGAAATAGCTGGCGTAGATCCGGTTCATCTTCGCAAACTCTTCAACGTCATCAAGGTAGACATTCGTCGTGACGACGTTGGCGAGATCGAGGCCCGCCTCCTCCAGTCCATCGAGGAGATTGCGCACGCTTTGGCGGACTTGCGTCTCCACGTCCGGAGAATAGATGCCGGCGTTCGGTCCCGGAATGAACGCCGATTTCGCCGAGCAGTAGAACGTATCCGCGACGAAGACGCACGGGCTCGCGGTCGGGCTTGGCGGCATGTTCTTCGGACGGACGCTCCGTCGCGCCCTGATGTCCATCGCCGCCACGCCGGTGAACGTCAAGTTGGCCCCGCCAGGCAGCCGGCTCACGTGAATAGTGGCCCGCGCCGGTGTGTCCCCGAACTTGAAGTGCTTCGCGTACACGCGATTCATGACGCCGGCGTCCATGCCCTCGGTCAAGTACGGGTTCACGAAAACTACGTTGTCGTAGCCAATGCCGGCCGCGGCGAGAACCTTGCCCATGCGCGCAAGCGCCGCCGTCGCCTCGGCCTCCGCCCCCGGCTCGCCTTGTCCCGAGCAATCCGAGAAGAACAAACGGTCGCCTGCGATCATGGCGTCCGGAGGCCCACCCGTGCGGCTCCCGGGAAGACGCACAGCCTTCTTGGCCGCGAGATCCTTCACCGCCACGGCGTTGATCTCCACCGGGGTGTCGCCGGGGGTGCGCGCAATGCCGAGAATCGCCAGCGCGGGGCCGCCGTCCGGGAACAACTCGATCCATGCGGCGCGCGCGGCCTCGAAGTCGCCGGCGCCGGTAATGTACATCTGCGCATAGACGACGTGGTCCATCGTCAACCCGCCCGCCGTAACGATGTTCTTGATGTTCTCGAAAACCTGGCGCACCTGGGCGGCGAGCGTAGGCGGGTATTCGCCCGCTGCGTTCTTTGCGCCTTGTCCCGAAACGTAGAGGAATTTGCCTGCCAGCAGTCCGGGCGAGTAAGGCCCCACGGTCTTCGCTCCGGGAGGAAAGATCAACTTGACATCGGCCGCATCCGCGGTTGCCAGGAGCGCGCAGCCAACCAAGAGAGCATTCAGGATCTTCATTGTTATCTCCGTCAGATAATCATCCGCGTTTCGCCGCTCGACTGCGCGCCTGCGCGAGAATCGAGCGCAGCCTCTTGCCGACGATCACGTCCTCGCCCGACTGCAGCGTCGAGGGCACAATCTGCAGACGGTTTTGCCGCGCTGGCTGGCCCTCGCGCTTGCGTGGACGGTTATCGCCCTCTTCGTGCACGGCCGGAACCATGCTGGGATTGCTTGCGCTCAGCACCTCAATGCGCGGCTCGCCTTCACTGAGTTGTTTCACACAGTCCGCCACACTGAAGGCGAAAGCCGTCTCGTCCCACTTCACCGTCAGCGTCGGATAGCGGTTCCCGCCTTCGGGTATCCGGATATCCGTAGTCACTCCGTCCACGGTTTCCACCAACTTCGCGATCCGGCCGACGCGCGCGCCCCACTCCTTGTTGAGTGCGTTCAGGTCCTTCTTCTTCCAGGCTTCGACCGCCGCCAGGCACCCCATGATCTCCTCTTTGCCGACTTTCATCGCCCGGCAGACGGCGCCTTCCCACGGGCTGCAGTTAGCCAGCGCGGCTTCAATAAGGTCCTTGCGGCCCAGAAGCAGGCCCGAGCACTGCGGCCCGGCGAGCCCCTTGCCACCGCTAAAGGTATAAAGGTCGACACCCATCCGCGCGTAGAGGGAAAGGTTCTCGATCGGCGGAATGCCCGCCGCATCGTCGAGCAGCAGGGGAACGCCCGCCTTCTTCGTGATGGTAAGCGCTTTCTCGAGCCGCTCTCCGAGCGCCGTGGTGTAGACCATGGCTGTGTTTTCGTTCAGCGCGCGTTCGAGTTCCTCGTGCGTGCGGGCGACCACCAGCTTTCCGCCGGCGAGCCGGATGGCGCTGTCGAAAGCGTTGCGCCCACCGAACATGATGACCTCGCTCTTGAGGCCCGTGGTGTCCGGCAGTTGCCAGACCTTCTTTGGATCTGTGCCCGCGATGCACGCTGCCGTGGCCGCCGCCATGGCGCCGGCGGCGCCGGATGTCACGATGCCGGACTCCGCGCCGGATAGCTCGGCCAACCTTCTGCCGACGCCGCGCTGCAGCTCAAAGATGTCCACGAAGTGCATCGCGGCCTCCTGCTTCGCCTGCCGGACTTCCGGCAGTTCGAGCGACCCGCTGAGGTAGGTCCAGGTGCCGCGCGCATTGATGAGGGGCCGCACGCCAATGCGCCGGTAGATGTCCTCCTTCCGGCCGCGCACGCCCGCGATCGCGTCTTTGGCAGCCAGGGATGCCACCAGTGGCGCGGCGGCGATGGTCCGCGCGAAAGTTCGACGACTGGCCAGGAAGTTCGGCTTGTACACGACGGTCTTCTCCTCCAATTGCCTTGACACTAGCAGGAATCAACATGCAATGATACCGGAGTCTCTGATTCCCCGCCGGGTCGTTGCCCAAGGTCGCTTTAGGAGTTAACCTGGAAGCACTGGGAAATTCAGCAGTAGCGCTGTTCACAAACACTCGGGAGGGATTTTCAACATGGCTAAGCCTATACCAGAGGGATGCCACTCTATCACGCCGTATGTGATGGTGAAAGATGCAGCCGCGGCAATCGAGTTCTACAAACGCGCTTTCGGCGCTGAGGAAGTGGAACGCATGCCAGGGCCCGGTGGAAAGGGCGTGATGCACGCGGAGATCAAGATTGGCGACTCGCGAATCATGCTCTCGGACGAATTTCCGGGAACGGGCTGCAGTTCGCCGCAAACGCTCGGTGGGACCACCTGCCAACTGTTTCTTTACGTGCCGGATGTCGATTCCGCTTACCAGCAGGCGGTGTCCGCGGGCGCTACCGCGACCATGCCTGTCGCAGATATGTTCTGGGGCGATCGTTATGGTAAGCTGTCCGACCCATTCGGCCACCAGTGGGGCTTGGCGACCCACATAGAAGACGTCTCCCATGGCGAGTTGAAAAAACGAGCCGAAGAATTCTTCGCGCAGATGGCGAAGCGCAAGACTGCCTGAGGCGCGCGGCAAACATACGCCTACGCCGCCGGACAAGGCAGCATCGCGGATCAGTAGTACGCAGCCAGATCTGCAGACAACACCACCGGTCTCCCGGGTCTATCCCCATGTAAAGGCTTCCTCTGCGCCTCATGACCTCCGGAGCCACGGTCCAGCGCGTTAGGCGACGGCCGCCAGGTCGCTGGGATGTATAATCGGGGGCAACAGGAAAGCTCAGATGGGATTTCAGATCCGGACCTCGATCCTTGGCATCATGATCTGCGCGGCAACTTCGACCGTGGCGTTGCAGACTAACACACCGCCGGCAGGTGGGCGCTCTCGCACCCTGGCGGAATTCGGCGCCGCCATTGAGGAGGTAGCCCGCAACGCGAGCCCGTCCGTGGTCCAACTCGAGGTCAGGACGCGGGCCCCGTTGGATGAGGACGAAGAGGAACCCGCAGGTTTTCTGGCTCAAAAGACGGTCTCGGGTTCTGGTGTGATCGTAGATCCGGACGGCTACATCATCACCAACGCTCACGTTGTGAAAGGGGCCACCCGCATCTCGGTCAGCGTCATCGATCACGGGCCCCAGGCGCATGCGGAAGGCCACCGCCACGTTCCGGGCAAGATCGTCGGCCTGGATCGCGAGACAGACCTGGCCCTTCTGAAGATCGACGCGCACAATCTGCCGACGCTTGCGTTCTTCGACTCTGAATCTGTTCGCCAAGGTCAGGTGGTCCTGGCGCTGGGCAGTCCGCTGGGGCTTGAGAATACGCTTACGGTGGGCTTTGTGAGTGCACCAGTCCGGCACCTGCGGCCAGACCACCCGATGTTCTATATACAGACCGACGCGCCCATCAATCCGGGTAACAGCGGCGGACCGCTTCTAGACAGTGAGGGCCGCATCGTTGGCATCAATACGCTGATCCTTACGCAGTCCGGCGGCAGCGAGGGCATCGGCTTCGCCATTCCCAGCAACGTCGTGAGCCGGGTCTACCGCGAACTTCGGGCCGGGGGGCGCATGCGCAGAGGTGCCATTGGAGTCATCGTAGAAGAAGTCACACCAACACTGGCCACCGCTCTGGGCCTGGAGCGACATTCCGGGGTGATTCTATCCGATGTTGCTCCTCATGGCGCCGCCGAAGCCGGCGGGTTGCAAACAGGTGACCTCATCTTGAACGTCAACAGCAAGCCTATGACCAGTTCGCTCAGGTTCACGGCTACTATATTCCAGCACAGAATCGGCGACCAGCTCAGCATCGATATCCTGCGCGGACATGATCGATTGACCAAGGTCGTCACCGTCCTGGAGCGTCCGCCCGAACCCGGCAAGTTGGAGGATCTGGCGAGCGGAACCGCCCAGGTTGTAAGCCGCCTCGGAATCATGGCAGCCACGTTGGATGAGAAGGTCACCGCCATCCTTTCCGATCTGCGTCGCCTGGAAGGTGTGGCTGTGGTGGCGATACCGGCCGAATATGCTGCCTTCAATCCCGGACTTCAACCTGGTGATGTGATTTACGAATTCAACGGTAAGCGTATCGCTTCACTTGAGGAATTGAACTCCGCGCTCTCGGAAAAGAAATCGGGGGACCCCGTGGCGCTCCTATTGGAGCGGGGAGGGCAGTTGGTTTACCAGGCATTTGTGCTGGACTGAATGAGCAGATCCGCCGGCCGCTTGCGGTCGCTAGATGCCTCGGTGCCGCTCGACAAGTTCAAGCGTCCAGGGCCGCATACTTGCAAGGGGGCAAGAGGTTCGTGAGGTACACGCGAATCATCGTCACCCACTATGGCGGGCCCGATGCGCTGCAAGTAGTTGAAGACGAGTGCCCCGAGCCGAAGCGCGGTGAAGTGCGGGTGAGAGTGCTGGCGGCGGGTGTCTCCTTGCCGGACGTGATGGCGCGAGAGGGCATTCATCCCGAGACGCCCCGTGTGCCCTTCACCCCGGGCTGGGATCTGGTCGGCGTGGTGGATCGACTCGGCGATGGTGTCTCTGGAATCGAACCTGGCCAGGTAGTTGCCGCGATGCCGATCAGCGGCGCATACGCTGAGTTCGCCTGCCTGCCGCAACTGGAACTGGTGCCGGTGCCGTCCGGGTTGGACCCCGCGGAAACTGTCAGTCTCATCCTGAACTACATCACTGCGTACCAGATGCTGCATCGCTCGGCCAAGGTCAGAGAGGGCCAGCGCGTGCTGATTCACGGTGCCGCGGGTGGTGTGGGCACGGCACTCTTGCAACTTGGACGCGTCGCCGGGTTGGAGATGTACGGCACCTGTTCGTCGCGGGGCGCACCGGCCGTATCCGGCCTCGGTGGTGTTCCAATTGATTACCAGCATCAGGACTTCGTGAAAGAGATCCACCGCCTCACGAGGGAGGGAGTGGACGCCGTCTTTGACCCCATCGCTGGTCCCCACCTTTGGCAATCCCGCAAGGCTCTTCGTCCTGGCGGGAGGGTGGTGGGCTATGGCCTTAGCACCTCGTTGCGCGGGGAGGGATTGACTTCAGGGCGTCCTGGCCGTCGTCAACGCTTCCGTGGAACTGCCCTGTTCGGGTTGTACATTGCTGGCGGCTGGCTTCTCCCAGGCCAAAGGCGTGTGGTTCCCTACAGCATCCAAACGCTTAAACGACTGAGACCGGCAATGTTTCAACAGGATCTGAAGGCCTTGTTTGACCTTCTTCAACGGAAAGAGATCAAGCCGCTGATTGCGCAGCGATTTCGCTTTGCCGAGGCGCGACAGGCGCAAGAATTGCTCGAGAAGGGAGGCGTGGTAGGCAAGATCGTGCTCTGCGCGACGGAGTAATCGTTTGAATCCGGAGCGACGTAACGACGGCACGCGTCCGCTATCTCGTGTAGAAGATCCGGTTCCCCCGCACGACCAACCGATGGAAACAATGGTAGGGAACGCCGCTAGGCGTCGTCTCTTTCGAGAAGAAGGTCAGGTGGATCACGTCCTTGATCTCCGGGGTCTTCGTCGGAAGGTACGCCGTGTCGTAGGTCGGCGTACGCGCCTCGATGGCTTTCGGATCGAGGCGATAGGAGAACTTGCCGTTCACAACCGGCAAAACTCCCTGATCGATCACGGCGCCTGGAATGACCGCCGCGAAGTGGATCGACTGTGCGGTGCTTGAACCGGAGATGGTCACGTCGCGGTCGGGCGCAAATGAGGACTCGGGAGGTAAGTCGAACCGCAGACCCGTTGCGCCTTCTGGTCTATCCTTCTCGACGACGTAGATAGTTCCTCCTTCGGGAGGCAGACCGGGCATTCGGCCTCTGTACCCCTCCCAGTCCGCTTCGAGATGGAATCGGTAGACGCCCGGGACGTCGAGCACCCATCTCTCCTTTCCCGCGAAAGACCCCATCGCGTCACCTGTGCCTTGGGCGATCTTTTCTCTCCCGTCGGGATAGGTGAGAGCGAAGTTGACCGTGGCCGGAAGGACGGGGTCGATCTGCACGGCCGGAACGAACACGGTGCCCGTTTCGTACAGCATTCCGGGCCGCGTACCCACTAGGAACAGGCGTGCTCTGCTCCCGTCGGAACCGATCAAGTCTTCCGATCCGGGAGCGATCACCCGATTGTTGTTCGTTCCTTTCGGCAACAGGAAAGCGCTGGACAGGTAGCCGGCATATGCGGGCGGTTTGTCTTTTCGCCGGACCACGACTCCGCCGACGAGCCGGTAGATGTCACCCGGAAGATCGCCGTTGCGCGACGCGTTGATCTGTCCTCCGAAACTGTTGGGGCTGGTCGGCCAGTACGGAGCGCGCACACCGTCCTCGCCAACCAGGAACCGTGACATGAAGCCCGGCCGGGGAGCGCCGGCGTAATAGTATTCCCAGTCCGTGATGTACTCGGGAAACAGGTGCGGCGAGTAACCGTTCGAGGTGCGAAGCTGCACGTTGCTGACGCCAACGCCCTGGAGACGGGATTCGTAAGGCCGCGGGTTGTCTTTCCATTCGTAAGTCAGAACTGGCTCGATCTTGTTGGCGCCTTGTTGTTCGCTCGCAATCAGCAGCACGTCTCCGGACTGGTACGGGAAGTTAATGTGGGCGAGGTGCGACTCTCCCGTTTCTTCATGCACATGACCTTCAAATTCTGTGTTGCCGCGATCGACATACTTACCCTTGATGGTGACCTTCTTGCCGTGGGCGACGATGGGGCTATCCTTTGGGTACACGACTCCCGCGTGGCTCATGCTGCAGATCCAGAGATGTCCATCCTGATCGGTGTAACGCGCCAGAACTTGAGCCACGTACTCTCCCGCCGCGTCGAAAGGCAAAGACTTCATCCCCTGCGCGCCAGTGAAGATTCCGCCATTTGTGGCTTTACCGCTGTACTTGATTGTCCGGGCTCCGCCGGAATCGGAATTCGGGTATAGCGTGGCCGTCACCTCGACGTCGGCCGGGACCGCTGGAGCGAAGCCGATAGCGCGTCCATAAGCGTCGCCGACAGGATAGGAATTGCCTTGAAACGTGGCAGTCGCCAGCGTCATCCGTTTCGCGATCCAGAAGCGGTAAGTTCCGCCGCCCTCATAGCGGTTACCCCAGACATCGCGGAGCCAGCCTTTCGCCGCGACAGTATATTGGCCGTAAGTGGAAGGTTTCCACGCCGTAAAGGTGGAGCGCTTCGTCGTCGGCCACTGTCCCGTCTTGCCCACGAAAGGAGCCGTGCCCAGATCGACTGTTTTCCCATCGGGCCCCGTCACCTTGATCGAAAGTTCTCCGCTTGTGTAACTCCATGGAATGTTGGAACGGAGCTCGATCGTGTCCGCGGGAAACTGAGGTTCAAGCGAATAGGACAACTTCCTCCCCTGATCGTCGTACAGAGGCAGGATTACGTCGCCCTGGATCAGATTGCGTCCCGAAACGCCGAAGTTTCCCTTGTCCTCGTCCGCAACAACACCTCGATAACCATTGGAGTTGTAATTGCCAAGAAGCACCCAGGGGATTCTGGCTTGAAGCGTCAGCGCATCTATGAATCGCCCTCGAACGTCCGGTCCACTGGCGGGAATCGGCGGCGAGTAGAGGTGCGATTCAGTCGGCTGGCCTTTGAAGAACGGCCGTTTGGTGAATGCCTCTCCGTTCAAGCTGAATCGCCGGGTACCGGACGTCACTCCGAAGTCCAGTCGAATGCGGTAGATGCCGGGGGGAAGATCTGCGGGCAGGATTTTGCGCGCCATGAAGGGGACCTCGACACGGTCGGTATCGCGACTGATTCCGAACAGGCGCCGCGTCAATAGCAGATCCACAGGCGTACGAAATCCATAGCCGAAGCGTGTTGTCACGGCACCTTGCACGCCGCCTTCGATGGGCATGCCGGTCGGCGTGATCAGCGTGGACATCCGCTCGTCGCTCGCCAGCCGGAGCCAGCCGTCCGCGTCGAAAGTGCGTTCGGCGGTGATCAGGACACAAAAGCCATCCACGGCGATGCCGGCGCGCCCAAGCGCCGCAATGTGCTCCTCGCTTACCTGGAGGAGTGCGTCGAAGCGAAACATCGCCCCGGGCCTCCACTGGCCGGGTGCGACGGTGACTTCGGCGTACCAGTTGTCGAAGTTTGTATAGCCGGTGTCTGCGAAATAAACTGGCTCGGCGGGCACCGGAATACCGGCGAAAAGAGACATTACCACGGCCAATCCACTGATCCGGAAGCTCATGGCCATCCTCCTTGGGCGAGGCCCTTCGTAGAGCGTTTCGAGCCGAATTCCCCGTTTTCGAATCCAGGACTCGATTGATTGTACACCGCGCGTGTTGCGCTGAAGCCTCTATTCTTGTCCGCTTCCCAGACGCGACCTTTTGCGTGCCATGGTGTTGTATCATCCACGAAGGACCTTTCAAATTGAGGATTGCAATGACTAGAATCGGCGCATTTGTTCAGGTACTTCTTTTGTCGGCGGCGGCCACCCTGCTTCAGGCCGAGGTGCGAGTTCCCAAGATCATCTCCAATCACATGCTGGTACAGCGCGGCGTGCCGGTACGGATCTGGGGCACGGCGTCCGGCGGCGAGGCGGTCACGGTGAGCATGGCCGGCCAGAGCGTCAAAACGCAGGCCGATCCTACGGGGCGCTGGGAAGCGTACCTCGCTCCCATCAACGCCGTGGGACCACACGCCCTGACCATCAAGGGGACCAACAAGCTGACCATCGAAGACGTGCTAGCCGGCGAAGTGTGGGTCGGGTCGGGCCAATCGAACATGGCCTGGCCTGTAAGTAGGACCGACAACGCGGAAAAAGAGATGCAGATGGCAGACTTCGCCCAGATCCGCCTGTTCAAGGTGAAGACCGCAACCTCGGAGTACCCGCTGGAGGACGTGGAAGGCGAGTGGACCTGGTGCACGCCGGAGACGGTGAAGGAATTCTCCGGGGTCGGGTACTATTTCGCCCGGTACCTGCGTGAGAAGGTCGGCGCGCCGATAGGCATCATCCAGAGCGCGTGGGGAGGCACGCCTGCCGTGTCGTGGACCAGCCGCCTCACGCTGGCGTCCGACCCCGCGTTGGCTCCAGCGATGGCGGACTACGCCAAGTCCATTGACGACTATCCGGCGGCATATGCGCGCTACCAGAAGCAGCTCAAGGATTGGGAAGCAGCCTCCGCCAAGGCTCGCGCCGAAGGTACGAAGGCGCCCAACCGTCCGGGACAGCCGGTGGGTCCGGGGCATCCCTGGAACCCATCGAGCCTGTACAACGCGATGATCGCCCCGCTGACACCCTACGCCATTCGTGGCGTCATCTGGTATCAGGGCGAAAACGAAGCAGTGATCCGGCGGTCCTACATGTACCGGCGCCTATTCCGCACGATGATCGAAGACTGGCGGCGGGCTTGGGGCGTTGGGGATTTCCCGTTCCTGTTCGTCCAACTGGCCAACTTCGCGAAGGCCCCGCAAGGGCAGTGGCCGGAATTGCGCGAGGCGCAGACCATGGCGCTCGAGCTGCGGAATACCGGCATGGCGGTCACCATCGACATTGGCAATCCGAACGACATCCATCCCACGAACAAGCAGGAAGTCGGCAGGCGCCTCGGCCTGGCCGCGCAGGCCATCGCCTACAAGCAGCAGAAGATGGTCTACTCGGGGCCAATGTACAGGCAGCTTAGCCGTGAGAACGGCGCGCTGCGCGTGTGGTTCGACTACGCCGACGGTGGGCTGGTGGCGAAGGGCGGGGAATTAAAGAGCTTCGAGATCGCGGGCGCGGACGGGAAGTTCGTACCGGCGCAAGCGAAGATCGAGAAGGACACGATCGTTGTGAGCAGCCCCGCGGTCGCCAATCCAGTCTCGGTGCGCTACGGATGGGCCGACAGCCCGGAGTGCAACCTGTACAACGGCGAAGGCCTGCCGGCTTCTCCATTCCGCACGAATCGCTGGACCGATCCGCTCGTGTATCGATAAGCCGGTCTTGGTTTCGCGTCTTGCCATGAGACGGTGGATAGGGTTTCTCTCGCTCTGTTGTCTTGGTGTGGGCGGCTTGTCAGGCCAGCAGCGGCGGGATGTAGTGGCGGCGATCGCGTTCGAGCCTCCCCCGGCGTCGCGGCGCGGTGTCCTGGAACCCAAGCCTCCCGTTCCGGTGCCGGACATCGAGGTGGAATCGCGCCGCAGCGATCCGAACGTGAACTTCCCCCGGCGCCATGTGATGCGGACTCGCGAGGAGTTTCGCGCGGCCCTTACCGAGCTGCGGCGGCAGTACGCTCCATACATCGAGGACCGTACTCCTCCGGCCGCGCCCACTCGCGCGCGCGTGGAATTCGACACCTTCGATTTCCGCATGGAAGAAGTCGCGGACCGCACGGATATCGCTCGCGTGTTTCGCGGCGACGGCGTCTGGAGCAAAGTCCGCATTCCGGACTATCGCGGCCCAGTCGGTTGGTGGACCGGGTATTACCGCAAGGTCTTCCGTGTGCCGGACAACGTTGCGGCGAAAAAACTGGCCGTCCTGCGCTTTGGCGCGGTGGATTACCGCTGCCAGGTGTATCTGAACGGCCGTGTGGTGGGTGCGCACACGGGCTACTTCGCTCCCTTCGAAGTCGATATCACGGATGCGCTGCGCAAAGACGGCGACAACGTCCTGGTTGTGCGCGTCGAAAACGAAAGCATCATGATGGGCCTGGAATCCTGGAAAGGCCCTGCCGTGGACGGCGACAAGATCTACGCGGCCGTGGGGCCCGGCTGGGACGACCCGGAGATTGGCTGGCACGAATGCGCGCCCGGCGCAGGCATCTGGCAGAAAGTGTACCTGGAAGGGCGTCCGAAGCTGCACATCACGGATGTGTTCGTGCGGCCGGACATGGACCGCAGCGAGATCGAGATCCGCGTGGAAGTCTACCAGGCCGAGAAGCGAGACAGGGAAGTCGAACTGGAAGTGTCGCTGTATCCGAAGAATTTCACTGGGCCCGCAGTGGAGCACCTGAAGATCGGCGCGATCGCTGCCGGCCCGGGCCTTTCGGAGAAAAAGGCGCGCATCCGCATGGCCGACCCGCGTGTGTGGCGTCCGGATAGCCCATATCTTTACACTGCGCGCGTGGAGGTGAAGCCGAAAGACGGCGGCCCCGCCCACAACGCCCAGACGCATTTCGGCATGCGCAAGTTCACCATGGATGAGACGTCCGAGGTGAAGGGTACGCTCTACCTGAACAACGAGCCGGTGATCCTGCGCGGAGCGAACACCATGGGGCACTTGATGGTGGCGGCCATGAAGGGCGATCGCGAGCAGTTGATCGAGGATGTGCTCATCGCCAAGCTCGCCAACATGAACTACTTCCGCTTGACGCAATCGCCCGTGCAGCCGGAAGTGTACGAGGTGTTCGACCAGTTGGGCATGATGGCGCAGACGGACCTGCCGCTGTTTGGGTACCTGCGCAGGACTGTGTTCGAAGAGGCCGTGAAGCAGGCCGGCGAGATGGAGCGGTTGGTACGCGGACACCCTGCGAACATCATGATCAGCTACATCAACGAGCCGTTCGCGCCGCGCGGCAAGGAGCACCGCCACCTTTCCCGCGAAGAGATGGAGCGTTTCTTCGACGCTGCCTCCGCTCTCGTGAAAGTTTACAACCCGGACCGCGTTATCAAGCCCGTGGACGGTGACTACGATCCTCCCGCGCCGGGCCTTCCGGATAACCACATCTACTCCGGCTGGTACGGCTCACACGCCGTGCCCATCGGCAAGTTCATCCGCGGCTACTGGGTGGACGCGAAGCCCGGCTGGAAGATGGGGAGCGGCGAATACGGCATCGAGGGTTTGGAAGACGCCGAGACCATGCTGCGGCACTATCCCAAGGATTGGTTGCCGCCCACGCCCGACGCCCCATGGCACCCCGGCAGAATTCCGTTCGCGCAGACCTACACGATGCACCACGCCTGGTTCGACGCCGAGGAGACCATGGGCGCATGGATCGCGGCCAGCCAGCGGCACCAGGCCTGGGGCGTTCGCGAGATGACGCGCGCGTTCCGGCGGCAGTCGGACCGGATTGTGTCGACGGCCGTACACCTGCTGATCGACGCTTGGCCGGCCGGTTGGATGAAGACTCTGGTGGACGTAGACCGGCGTCCCAAGCCCGCGTATTTCGAATTCAAGGAAGCGCTCACGCCGCTGATGGTGGACATTCGGACCGACCGGCGGCACTACTACGCAGGCGAAGATCTGCGGCTGGAGTTCTGGGTGGCGAACGACAGGCGCGCCGAATTTGAGCGCGGACGGCTGCTGTACGAGGTCTTGCGGGACGGCAAGCGTGTGTTCGCGCAGTCCGCCGAGGCGCGGATCCCGAGTTGCGGCGCAAAGTTCCAAGGACACTTCCGGTGGACCGCGCCGGCCGTTGCGGAGCGCACGCGATATACGGTGCGTTTGGGACTGCTGGCGCCCGGCGACCGCTTGATCCACGACACGGAAACTGAAATCGAAGTGTTTCCGGCGGCCAGGAACACGGTGCGGGAGGTGGCCATCGTGGGCCGCCAGGGCAGCCGCGCGTGGAAGCTGGCCGAGTCGCTCGGAGCTAAGCCGCGACTGTTCGGCGGAGGAGGCGCGGCGGTGTTCGTCGATAGCTTCGACGCCTTTGACGTCGCAAGGGATAGCGTGCTGCGCGCGGCAGCGAACGGCGCGATCGTGGTCTTCCTGGAGCAATCACAGAACGGCGAATGGAGACTGGGAGACCGCGCGGTCAAGGTGCGCAGGATGGGCGGAAAGGAATTTGTTTCCCGCAAGACCGGGCATGCGCTGGTGGCAGGATTCGCGCCGTTCGATTTCGCCTACTGGTACGACTCCGAGAAGGATTACATCGAATATGTCGCACAGGGCTACGTGGACGGTGAAGGGCTGGCGCCCGTATTGATCACCGGCGAGAATGCACGGCCCGGCGACCCCTACCCGATCCACCGCACAATGAACGTAGTGGCCGAGATGAAGACCGGCCGCGGCAGACTGATCTTCAGCGAACTGAAGACAACAGGGCGCATCGGAACCGAGCCTGTCGCGCGAATGTTTTTCGAACGCATCCTCAGCGGCGGGCGTTAAGCGCCTGCCCTTCGTACGTGAGGTAGCGCCCACCAAGAGTGAACCACTTCGCGGGCTTTCCGGCGGCATCGGTCCGTACCCAGGCCAGCGTACCGTCGGTAGTGAACGGCTCGCCGTCGTCGATGGGCAGAACGAGTCCGTCCGACCATGCGAAATGGTCCGTGGATCCGTTCGGCAGTCCGATGTCCAGACGCCGGATCGCCGCAGCCTCAAGCCGGGCCGTGGTCCGGAAGCTTGGCTTGTTCGTGCCTGTGTAAGACGCCAGGAGGGCCACCGAGGTCACCGGCCTTCCTGCGCCCGCGTACCGGAACTCCACCAGTGGAGCGGGAACAGCGTCGTTGCCGTGAAACCCGACCCAGCCGCGCGGCGGCTCTTTGCTGCCCTCGAAGATCTGCATGGCGGCGCCGGATGGAGCGGCTACAAGCTGCAGCAGCAGGTTCGTGTCGCGGTTCTCCGACCACCAGGCGAGCGCTGCCGGGTCGTGTGACCAGCGTTCGACCGGCCCGAGTTGCCAGCAGTTTCGGATGTCGGCGCCGGGGTCCGCGTCCATGGAGTCCAGTACCAGGATGTACTCGCCCTTGATCCAGAGCAGAATCCGCTCATGGCTCCCGTAAGTTCCGGCGCCTCGACCCTTGCCGAAGCTCCAGGTGTACCGTCCCTGCCAGTAGCCGCCCTGGTAGCGCGTGTGGATCAGGTCGAGATCCGGGCTGAACTGCGTCCGGAGCAACTGGGCGTCGGCACCAGACTGGTTGAGCCCGCCGATATTAAGCGTGCTGTGCGCGGGAGTGGACTTCCCATACGGGGCCAACGGATCGCTCATTTCATAGTTGAGGATGCCGGGGTCGGCGACAAGCATTCGCCCGCCGGAACGGAAGGCGAACGAGAGCCGGCTCAGATGGCTGTGACCGCGGCCCCAACTGCTGGCATCGAAGGCGATGTAGTCGGCTCCGGGTTTCCAGGCCGAGCGCAGGAAAACCTGACCGGCGTTCGGAAAGACCTGCGCCAGAGGCGGCTCCTTGGGCGCCTCAAGATTCAGCCGGGAGATTGCCTCCGCGCGTCTCCGGAAACCTTCCAGTTCCTTCGGATCCGTGTGCGGGGCTGTAGAGTCGTTCAAGCCGGACAGCTCGCATTGCGCTCCGTAATCCAGCGCTCCTAGCAGCCGGGCCGCATCCACTCGCGCGTCGGCATCGGGAAAGAGTTTCGGCAGCAGGTAATAGTTGGCCGCCACGCTTGTCATCCACGAAGCGTAGCCGGGAGCGCGTTCGATGTGCACGCCGTCCGGTAGCAACTGCGTGGCCAACGCGGCTCGCATTCCGGCAATCCCTGCTTCGCGCAACCGAGGTGCATTTTCGAGGAACGGAAAACGAACGGCCGTGAACACCAGCGCGTCCAGTTGGGAGATTCGCCAGTTGCCGAAGGCGGTGAGGTGGCGGGAGAGGAAATCGGCCTGAGCGGAGATGGATGTGAACACCTTATTCAGGAATGCGTCGTCGAACGAGGGGCTTTCCAGAAACACCGGAAGGACACCTGCCCAACCCGCATGGCAGCTAGTGCCCAGGCGGATACTCATGGTCAGTGTGTTATCGCCTGCCCGGAGTGTAGTCGAATGTGCATAGGGATCGCCGCGCATCCAATCTTCAATGTAGGCGCGTGCGGCTCGCGCAAAGCTTTCATCGTGGGTAGCCCGATACGCCGAAGCCAGGGGACCCAGGTAGTAGAACCGGTTCAGTTGGGCCGGCCATTCCTGGTGCCGAATGTGCGCACCTGTCCAGTCGATATCCCTCAGCCCGACCTCGACCGGTGTACGGCTGTAAAAGAACACAGTTCCGCGCGCGATCTTTGCCGCACGATCCAGCAACTCCGGCGTGGCTTCCGCGATCTGTTGACCGGGAAAGACGCTCAGAATACGTGCGCGTTCGAGAATGACGGCCCGCCGGTCCTGTGCTTTCGCGAGCACACCGGCAGTGCAGAACAGCAAAGTGCGGCGATTCAAAATGGACTCCTTTGGCCACGTGCCGGCCAACCGGCCGCGAGGCGCCCATTCTATCACCGCCCAGTATTCAGAGCTTAACGCCCGGTTTGCTCGCCAGCCGTAAACCTGCGTAAGCCAGGTAGCCAGCAATGATCGCCGCGAGCACACTTACCCACATGGGAATTGAAATTCCCTGAACGACGAACGGCACGCCCAAGAGTAGTCGGAGAAGGTGTCCAAGGGCAATCAGGAGAAAGATGATCCCGGCCGTTAGCGAGAATGCACGCTGGTTCATGCCTGCCTCCTCAACTCTTGTACTCCCGCCTCTTCAGGAAAGCAATCGCCGCGCTGGGTCATTGGGTGTCGCGGATTGCAACGAGTCCGGCTAAAACTCCGACATACGCAGTTCTCCCGTCAGGGCCAAGATGGATCGCGCTGTAGTAGTTATCGAAGTAAGTTCCCTGTCCGATCAAGCGCTGGAACACAGTCTGGCCCGTGTGAAAATCGATGGCAGTGAAGTAGTAGCCGTCGGTGCCGTTCGCACCGCCGTTCGGCCCCTTTTCATAAGTGTAGGTGCAGATCAGCCCGTTTTGGACGGACAGCTTTGACACGGCCGAAGGGATACGCACCGAATCGTTCGTCCACACCGTCCGGCATCCGGAATCATCCACGTCAATCCGCGTAATGCCAGGAAAGGGCGTGCCCAGGATCTTGCCGTGCACAGCGTCGGCCCGCCACCCCGCGTTGTTCTCCACGATGATGGAGTGCTCGGTCGCAATGAGCGAATTCTCCGTGGCGCTCTGGCCGGGCTGGAAGACAGGGACGGAGCAGAGCAGCCGGTTGCCTTCCACTGTCGCCGCCGGCCGGTACACGTTCACGTGCGTCTGCGGATCGGCGTTATCGGTGATGGTCACGTACTGCGTTCCCATCAGCGTCGGCGTAGTTCCTGAGCCTCGGCTGTATTGGCCCGCCTTGACCCGGTAGCCGCGATCATAAACTTCACGCCAAGTGATCGTGGGCTTACCTTGTGCGTCCGCGTCGAACCGGTACAGCGCGTGATCGGAAGCGACGAAAACGCCACCAGTCTCATCGGTCGCCGTACTATTCCTGATCTGCTCGCCAGTGAGGCTTAACGTGGCAATTGTTCTGGCGGTTGGATCAACCGTGCCGACAGTCCCCCCGACGGTTGTAAACCAAATCCGGCCGCTGAAGTCTGGCAAGAGGGCTTCGACGGCATCACCGGCCGCAATCGCGGTGCTCAGATCATACTCCTTCAGAAGTGTAAAAACTGGAGGGGCCGGAGGATTATCCGTTACCTTGAGTACCGAGAATCCTCCGGGCCCGCCGATGACGAGATGGTCGTTGCTATCGAGGTAAAAATAGCCGCCGCCTTCTGCCGACCGGCTCCCGAGGGAACGGGTTGCCAGTGTCTCCAGTGTTACTGGATGGATCAGAAACAATCGCACCGTCTGACCGAGTGCCGCAGTGATGATGCGGCCTTTCTGGTCGAAGCCGATGCCCACTGCATCTCCGCCGAGCACGGTAGAGAGGACGGCCGGTGATTTCCCCAGCGGACCGCCGGTGAAATACAGATCGCTCATGTATGTGTCGCCATGAATGTTGCTTCTCCCGTTCGCCGCGAGGAACGGGTTCTGGGGAATGGCAGCCACGCCGATGACGGGGTTCGGCGTCGCCGGCGCACCGATGTATGCTGGCGAGGCATGGCCCGGGGGTATCGTCGGGGGTTGCGGGATGGGAATCGGGTTGGGCTGGGCGTACGCCAGTTGCACCAAACCCAGGCAGGCAAATCCGAGAAGGTAAGATCGGCAGGGTAGCATCGCAGTTCTCTTGCTCTTAAGCCGGGATTTCCGTTATGGACTGCTGGCTAGCAAAAGTATAGTCCAGTTTGCCTCTCTTGCAGCCTCCGGAACGAATTTGTGAGTACTGGTATTCTCCAGCTCGCTTTCGGGAAGGTCCGTTGCCCGGAGGGCGCCGAAGCCCAAATGTTCGTCAGTTCCTTCACCAGAATCAAGCCGCCGGC
>JAJFUV010000280.1 GCA_021372245.1 Terriglobales bacterium | reverse complement strand
CTCATCTGGCGCTCGGTATAGGCGGCAGCGGTGCCGTGCAGGTCCAGGATGCGGGCGCCCGGCGGCGTGGATCGATTGATGACCTCCGCCATCCGGTATTCGCCCAGGGTGCGGCGAAGATAGTCTTGCTCCGGTTCGATGCGCAGCGCGGCGGCGACCGGCCATCCGCGCAGGCGCCAGACGTAAGCGTCGGCGTAAAGACTTACCACCGCGGGCCAGCTCAAGACGGCGTGCGCCGCTACCAGGGCCCAGGACAACCGGCGCGGCAGGCTCATGAAGATCGCCAAGCCCAGAAAGGGAAGCGCGGGAATCAGGAATCGCGCCGAGGTGTTCAGATAATAGGGCGCGCCGGCGATCACCGCCGCACACACCAGCAGGCGGCCTGCGGGGCGACGTAGGGCGATCAGCGCCAGCGGCGCCAGCAACCACATAGGCCCCAGAAGGCCGAGGCTGGAACGGCCGCAAATGGCCAGGTCCTTGATGCGTTCCACCCAGCTTCCGCCTCCGTAAAGCCGCATGTTGGAAGCCAGCCATTCCTCGCTCGCGACGCGGAAATATGGATTCGGAAAGATGCGATTGAACAGCGGAGCCACCGGATTTCCCGTCATCAGGTAGGCGCGCACCATCCACGGGGCGATCATGGCAGCGGCGGAAACGCTGAATGTTGCCGCGGCTTTCCACTGGCGCCGGGCCAGGAGCCACACGGCGACGCCCGTGGCCACGACGCCTCCGGTGTTCTTCACGCCGTAACAGAAACCCGCCGCAAGCCCGGCCGAAACCAATAGGATCGTCGAGCCTTCCTCGTGCCAGCACACTACGAGATACACGGCGGCCATGGCATAAAAGGCGAGCGCCGCGTCCACGTATGCGCACGTGCCGGTGGTGCCCACCACGGTAGTCGCCGCGTAAAACACGGCGGCGAACGCCGGAATTGGCTGCTCAAGCCCGAGCCGCTTCCCGAGCGAGAAGATCAGCGGCACGCTGGCCGCGAACAACGCAAAGTGCACCAGCTTGGCGGCCGAGTGCCCTCCGAAGGAGAAAGCGAACGCAAACAGCATTTCGACGCCGTGCGGGAGGATCTCGTAAAAATCCACGGTGTCCGGAAAGCGTCCCGGGCGCAAATACTCGGCAACGTTGCCCAGGTGATAGCCGGCCGCGTCCGGCTGAATCTCAGGCGCCAGCGCATGCACCAGATACAGAACGCCGAACGGGAGTAGCATCCACAGGGGGCGCGAGAACCGCATGGCCGGGCGCTTGATCCGGTCCCGCAGGAGGACCAGCGCCGAGATCCCCGCCGCCGCCACCGCTGCGAAGGCCACTTTGCCCGCCAGCCCAACCGCCAGCAGGCCAAAGACGAGTAGGCTAAGGAGGGCGGCGCCGACCGCGAGCACGATTTCGTGAGGAACCTCGTTCTTGCGAAACCACAATCTTCCCAGGCCGTAGGCCGTGAGCAAGGTGAGCAGGGCGGCGAAAACGATGGAGAGGATAGGCGGCAAATTGGTATCATGTCATATTTCCAGGAGGCTTTATATGTACACACGACGGGATCTCGGCAAACTGGCTCTGGCTTCGCTGCCTGTGGCGGCGCTGGCGAAGCCCAGTTCAAAGGTTCGCGGCGTCATCATGGGCGCGCAGAGCTACAGCTTCCGCGATCGCTCGCTGGACGACGCCATCAAGGCGATGAAGGAAATCGAGCTGAGCTACGTGGAACTCTGGCAGGGCCACGTCGAGCCGCGCGGCTCGCGCGACGACGTCCGCAAGTGGCGCATGTCCGTCCCCATGGACGAAATCAAGAAGATCCGCGCCAGGTTGGATGCCGCGGGCATCAACCTCTACGCGTTCAACTACAGTTTCCGAGACGACTTCACGGACGCCGAAATCGAGCGCGGCTTTGAATTCGCCCAGGCGCTGGGCGTGAAGTATCTCACCGCTTCCGGCACGGTGACCGTGGCAAAGCGGATCTCACCTTTCGCCGAAAGGGCCAAGGTGTTCGTGGGGATGCACAACCACTCCAACATCAGGCCCAACGAGTTCGCGCGGCCGGAAGACTTTGCTGAAGCGATGCGGGGCACGTCCAACTACATCGGCGTCAATCTCGACACCGGCCACTTCACCGCCGCGGGCTTCGATCCGGTCGACTATCTGGCCAAGCACCACGACCGCATCTTCGTGATCCACATCAAGGACCGCAAGAAGAACCAGGGATCCAATGTGGCGTTCGGCCTGGGCGACACACCCAACCGCGAAGTGCTGTGCATGTTGCGTGACAAGAAGTGGCCCATCCCGGCCATGATCGAGTACGAGTACAAGGGCGCGGACACCGTGGCGGAAGTGAAGAAGTGCTACGCCTGGATGAAACAGGCGGTGAAGTAGACTACTTCTGATCGCTATAGTGGAACGTTCCCACGAACGAACTGCGCGAATCGTGGCT
>JAJFUV010000329.1 GCA_021372245.1 Terriglobales bacterium | reverse complement strand
CCCCTCCGGGCCGTTCCGAAGACTGACTGAGATAAGGGAAAGCGGGCAACTGCAAAGCCCGCATGCGGCTCCCGCCGGCCTCCCGTTGGCCGGTCCCGAGTTGTATGAAAAGTTCGGAGTAGACAAAACATCATAGGAGAATGGTCATGTCCAGAGTCGTTCACTTCGAAATCCCGGTCGTCGATATTGAACGTTCGATCGACTTCTATCAGAAAGTACTCGGGTGGAACTTTCAAAAATGGGATGGCCCGGAACTATACTACCTGGTCTCCACAGGTTCGAACGATGAGCCCGGCATCAACGGAGGTCTGCTGAAGAAACGAGATCCGCGGCAGCCTGTTGTGAACACCATCCAAGTAGAGAACGTGGATGCGACCATCAGCCTGGTGGAGAAGAACGGCGGCAAGTGCTGCTGGCCAAAGACACCGGTCCCCGGAGTTGGCTGGCTCGCCTACTTCACCGACCCGGAAGGCAATACACACGGGGCGATGCAATTCGACTCCAACGCGAAATAAGCGGCGGCAGGGGGTGACGGTCCAGCCTGAACCGTTATCAGCCGCAGGGCTTGTGTAAAGTCCTGCTAACATCTGGGGGATGGTGCGATTCCTCACCAGACGCCTGATAGTCGCCGGGGTTGCTGCAATACTACTGTGCCCGCCGTCTTGGGCCGCGGAGCGCTTCCTCGAGTTCGTTCACATCACGGACAGCCACGTCATGAATCTCACGGGTGTCCGCCCCGAACTTGTGAAGCTGCGTAAGCACTACGAGCACTCCGCGTACACGCTGTTGGAGTTTCTCAGCCGAAAGAGCCCGACCGCGTTCGTGCTGGCGACAGGCGACCTCATTGATGCATTTTGCTTCGAGAGCGCGCAAGGCGGCGATGTTTGCGGGCAATTGGATCGCTTCAAGTCCATTTACCGCCGCAGCCGCGCGCCTGTCTATCTCGCACTGGGCAATCACGACATCCAGCGCTACCGCTACTCGGTGAATCCGCCCTCGCTGGTGTCGGATCGCTCGATTGCCGCCCGGGCGCGCGCGGCATGGCGGAGCAACTTCAAGTGCTTCCGGAAAGGCACGTATTACAGCTTCCGGAAGAAAGCCGGACGGACGTCCTATCGGTTCCTGGCGCTCGATAACGGAGATACGCGGGACGCCGCCTTCACGTCCGCGCAATTGCAGTGGCTGGACAAGCAGATTTCGGCGAGCCGCGACGATGCACTAATCCTCGCCATGCACATTCCGCTGGGCGATAACGATTTCTCGAAGGCAGTGAAGGATGCAATTGCGAAGTGCAACCGGCCCGTCCTGGTGCTGGCCGGCCACAGGCACACCGACGCTGTAGAGGTCACGGCGGCTGGCGGCCGGAGTTTTGTACAGGTGAGGACCGCGATTTTCGCGCGCGGTGGAAGCGAAGGGCGAGTCATCCGGCTGCGGGAAGACCGCATGGAAGTCTGCGCCACGGGCGATCCAGGGCGCATCTTGTGCGCTATCCCAGTGGTGCGGCGAGTATCGGCTGCTGTTACCGACGTTCGGCCCCAGTCAAGCCCTGGTCAGCCTTCGCCGGATCATAGGCCGGATTGGGCGACGGCATTGTGGCGTTCACCTGATTGCGCCACCGTTTCAGCATCGCATGCAATTCCGCGCCTCGCCGTGATTCATCCTTGATGAGATTGCGGCGTTCGCCGATGTCGTTCTTCAGGTTATAGAGTTCCAGGCGCCCATCCTCATAGAATTCGATCAGCTTCCAGTCCCCGGCACGCACCGCGCCGCCCGGCACCCCACCTTGATTGCTGTAGTGCGGGTAATGCCAGTACAGAGCAGGACGTTTGGGAGCGCCCCTGCCGCGCAACAGCGGAACAAGGCTCGCGCCGTCGATTCGGCCCAGCCCCGGCGGTTTTCCGCCTGCCGCTTCAACGAAGGTTGGCAGGTAGTCGACGCTCGTGACGGGCACGTCCGAAACCGTTCCCGCTTTAGTCACACCTGGCCAGTGCACAATCAGCGGCTCACGGATGCCGCCTTCGTAGAGATGACCCTTGCCGGCACGCAGCGGACTGTTGTCGGTTACCGGATTCTTCGATCTACCCTCGTAGCGCAATCCACCGTTATCTGACGTGATCACCAGCATCGTCTCCCTGGCAATCCCGAGCCGCAACAACGTTTGCCGGATCCGTCCAACAGCGGTATCGAAACTCTCCACCATCGCGGCGTAGGTTGGGTTTGGAAAGTCCTTGCCGCCGTTCTTGCGCCGGTACTTTTCCACCGCGGCCAATCTGGCCTGTAAGGGAATGTGGACGGTGTATTCCGGCAGGTAGAGGAAGAACGGCGCTTTGCCTGCGGACTCCTCAATGAATCGTTCCGCCGCTTCTGTCAGCTTCTCAGTGAGATAGTCGTCTTTCGTGCCTCCCTGCAGGTTGGGGAGGCGAAATGGGCCGAAGTAGGATTGCGGCGCGCCCCGTTCGGTCCCCGC
>JAJFUV010000313.1 GCA_021372245.1 Terriglobales bacterium | reverse complement strand
GTGAACGTGGACCCGCGTATCTACCTGCACGGCAACTGCACTGTGCAGATGGTCTCGCCGGCCACCTACCGCCGCTCGCTGCTCAAGTGGGAAGTCTATTTGGCCGAACGGCTCGCGCCGTACGGAATCCACCATTGCGGGAACAACCTGCAGCGGTTCGCGGCGGACTACGCCAAGACCAACCTCGTCTTCGCCGACGTGGGCTGGGGTTCGGACGTGGCGGCTGTCAGCGCCGCCCTGCCGGATACATTCTTGAATCTGCGCCTCAGCCCCGTCCGCATGCTCCAACTGACGGCGGCAGAAATCCGCGAAGACGCCGAGAAGCTACTCCAGACCTGCGGACGAACCGAGAAAGTGGGACTCTGCTGCATCAACATGGACCACGGAACGCCCGACGAAAACGTTCGGGCGATGCTGGACACCGCCCGCCGCTGGGGTGCGTGAATCCGGCCTGCTGCTTTACGTTCGCACCGGCTCGGCGCTATTCTAGGTGTCTGCAATTCGCACCGGATGCCCAAGGATCCTCAGCCCGACCTTCGCGCCGCGGCGCTTGAAGAGCATCTGCACCTGCTCGAGGGTCAGCTCCGCCAGGCTCAGAAGATGGAAACCCTGGGCCAGTTGGCCGGCGGCATCGCGCATGATTTTAACAACCTTCTGACGATCATCACCGGCTGCGCGCAAATGCTTCTCGAGGAGCTTCCGCCCGACAGCCCGCTCCGGGTTGAAGCCGACGAAATCCTCGGCGCCAGCCAGCGCGCCGCGGCACTGACCAGTCAATTGCTGCGTTTCAGCCGCAAGCAGCCGGCCGAACCGGCAGTTTTTGAGGTTGACGCTCTGGTGGCGAACCTGGAGAGCATGCTGCGGCGCGTGATCGGCGAACACATTGAGCTGGAAATCGTATGCGACGCGCCGGGACTGCGGATCGAAGCCGACGTCGCCCGCATCGAGCAGGCCCTCATGAACCTGGCTGTGAATGCGCGCGACGCCATGCCGGATGGCGGTGTCCTGCACATCGAAACCGGCCTTGCCGTGCGCGACGACGCCTCCGGTTCGCCGCGCCGCTTCGTCATGCTTACGGTCAAAGACACCGGCTGCGGCATGAGTGAAGCCGTGCGTGAACGGCTGTTTGAACCGTTCTTCACCACCAAGGAAAGCGGACGCGGCACGGGCCTGGGGCTGTGGACCGTCTACAACATCGTCCAGGAGTATGGGGGCGATATCTGGGTGACGAGCGAAACCGGGAGCGGAACCATGTTCCGCATCTATCTGCCCGAAACGTCTCGCCAGCCGGATGCCGGCGTCAAAGCCGCAAGGCCCGCCGCCCGGAACGGACAGGCCGAGTTGGTACTTCTGGTGGAAGACGAAGACCGCGTGCGGAAGTTAGTCGGAGGGATGCTTACGCGCCTCGGCTACCGCGTGATTTCGGCTTCCGGAGGGCGGGAGGCCATCCGCCTGGCGAGAGAACTCGAAGGGCAGCTCAATCTGCTGCTGACCGACGTGGTGATGCCCCAGATGAGCGGCCACGAATTGGCCAAGCGTCTTACCTCCATGCTCCCGGAGCTCAGGGTGATTTACATGTCGGGCTACGTGCAGGACTCGCGCATCCACCGCGAGGTGGTCGCTACCGGAGCGCCGTTCCTGCAGAAGCCCTTCACCCAGGACGCTATGGCCCGCATGTTGCGCACGGTCCTGGACCGCGACGCCGCCCGTCCTCACGGCGCGTAGCCCGCGTTCTTGCACTCAAACTCCGAACTCCAGCCCGAAAATGCTTGCGTGATCCATGCGGAAGCGCAGGATGATCGCCGTGCCCTCGGTATAGCCCAAGTCCTCCTGCCCATTCCAGGTGACAGGCGTCCAGAACCGATCGCCGAAGATTCGCGCGGCCTCGTTGAAGCTCCTGCCCGCGAGCGGCTTCCCCTTGATGTCCGCCACTTCTACCAGCAGGCTGCCGCCGCGCTTGGTCAGTGCGTTGATGCGCAGCCTGCGGCCCGGCGGAACCAGGCCGATGGTGGCGAACTCGCCGCGCTCGGCCGCCTCCAGCGCCACCAGTCGGCCCTTGGGCCAGACAGCGTAGCCCGGCGCGAATTTCCACAGGCGGCGCGGATACTTGTGGGGCACGTTGTAGGCTGAATACGGCAGCACCCAGCGTCCATCCGCCAATTCGGTGAGCTGCGGATGGGCGAAGACGCACCCGCCGTCGAAGGCGCCGAACGGGCCGCTCGAAAAGACCGGAGAACCGGGCAGGAAGTGCCACAGCCGCCCGTCGTGGCTGGATGCCAGGGCCACGCTGGTCGAATCGTTGGCTGTATGCCATATGGTGGGGAACAGCAGGTGGTGGTCCGGCGCACTCGGGATCGTCGTCTTGCCGTTGGTGTAGAGAGTATCGGTGGGGAGAAGCTCCGGCCCAGGTTCGAGGATGGTTTCGTGCAGCGGGAATTCACGGTAGTTGGCCGTCTCCGAGCGGCCGATGGAGCGGCGCCCGCTGTCCCAGGTCTTGGCGCGCGGCGGCGCCACTTTGTTGGACCGGAGCCCCGAACTCCAGGCGCGCGTGTAAGCCACATACTTGCCGAGGCGCTGGTCGTAATACGCCGTGAGGTTGGTGTCGGTGATTTCGATGACCATCGGCTCGCGGAATTGCGTCCAGTGCAATCCGTCGGCTGAAACCGCGCCGGTCATCCCCTTGGCGCCGCCATCCTTGCGGCGCGCCGATTTGGGGTCCCAGGCGCCCGGCCGCCGTCGTACGTACTCGTCCACCACGTCCTTCGGGAAATCCATCTCGGCAATGAGCTTGTAACGCTCGGTGGGCGGCGCCGAGGGACCGATGAAAACGCTGCCGCCGTCGGTGCCGAAGATGTTGACGATGTTGTTGGCGCGGCTCCCGTTCCACTCCACGATGCCGAGGTCCGGGCGGCGCCAGCTCAGCCCATCGTCCGATTCGTAGTACACGAAGTGTTTTTGGCCCGGCGGATCCCCGGAGGTAGTGAACGGCGCGCCCCAGCCGCGATACCTGCCGCCGTCCTTGAGCAGCGTCGTGATGGCGACGCCGGCGCCCTCTTCCCAACCGCGCTCGGCTTCGAACAGCGGCCCCATGCGCTGGGCCGGCTGTGCCACCAGGCGAATGCCCCGCGGCTGATCGGTGCTGGAGAAATAGGCCGCATCCGGCGCTACCGGCGAAGTCAGGCTAACGCCCTTGCCCGCCGCGTCGCGCCAGGCAAACGAACCCGTCCGGATGTAGTGCCAGTTGAGGAACACCAGGCGGTTGCCCAGAAGCTCATAGGGTTCGCCGTACTCGATGGCGTCGGGCGCGCCTGGTGCGAGTTGCGCCGCGCTGGGACCAACAGCGGGTACAGCCGCGGCGGTGGTGAGGAAACCTCTTCGGTTCATGCCCGGCATGAAGGCAGGCTCCTTTACCCTGGTGCGCGGCTAACGGCAGATGCCGCGCTTGCTCGATCGGATGAATCGTATCAGGTGCAGCGTCTCCTCGGTCGGGACCTCGTTCTCAATGCGCGCCAGTGCTTCTTCGAGCTTCAATCCCGAGTGGTAAAGCAGGCGATAAGCGGCCGTGACGGCGGCGATCTGCTCCCCGGTGAAGCCCGCGCGCTTCAGCCCCACCTTGTTGATGCCGTTCGGCTCCACGTACAGTCCGGCGTACAGGAAGAAGGGCGGCACATCCTTGTTTACCCGCACCAGGCCACCGACCATGGCCAGCCGACCAACCTTCGAGAACTGGTGAATCGCCACGCCACCGGAAATAAACGCCTGGTCCTCGATTTCGACGTATCCCGCCACCAGCGCGCAACTCGCGATCACCACCTGGTTGCCGATGCGGCAGTTGTGGGCGATGTGCCCGGAACTCATGATGTAGTTGTCGTCGCCGATTTCGGTTACCGACTCCGGCTTGGTGCCCCGCGAAATGGTCCAGTGCTCGCGGATCTGGTTGCGGTCACCGATGCGCAGGTAACTGCGCTCTCCCGTGAAGACTTTGTCGAAGGGATCGGTACCCAGCACGGCCCCGGCCGAAATCTCGTTGTAGTCGCCCAGGGTGGTCCAGCGCTTGATGAATACGTACGGTTCAATGCGGCAGAATGCGCCCACCGAGACGTCGCTTTCGACGACCGCGTAGTCGCCGATGACGGTTTGGGCTCCGATGCGCGCCTCGGGATGAACGCGGGCCGTCGGCGCGATGACAGCCGAAGGATCAATCGGCATAACCTTGTATCATACAAACATCGGAAGGAGGCCTTGTGCGTACCCGTGAATTGGCCGAGTGGCTTGGCGCGACTTTTGAAGGCGACGGCGAAAAAGAACTGACCGGCGTGGCTCCCATCGAGACCGCTGGAGCGGCGGACCTGTCGTTCGCCGGTTCCCGCAAAGGGCTGCGGCAGATCGAGGAGAGCGCCGCCGGATGCCTGATCGTTCCGGCCGATTACGAGAATACCGAGGGACGCACGGTGATACGGGTGCCGGAGCCGCGCACCGCGTTCGCGCGCGCCGTGGCCCTGTTGCATCCCGCGCCCGCGCCTCCTCCCGGCATTCATCCCACCGCCGTGGTGGCGCCGGACGCGGAAATCGGAGAAGGCGTGAGCGTGGCCCCGCTGGCGAACATTGGCGAGGGCTCGCGTGTGGGCGATGGCTGCGTGATCGGCGCAGGTTGCAGCATCGGCCGGCGCGTCACCATAGGCGCGAACTGCATCTTGTACGCCAACGTCACCCTGTACGACGACGTGGACATCGGCGATCGCGTCATCCTGCACTCCGGTTGCGTGATCGGCGCCGATGGTTTCGGCTTCGTCATGGTGAAGGACCATTACGAGAAGTTCCCTCAGGTGGGGCGCGTTTCGATCGGCAACGATGTCGAAATCGGCGCGAACACCTGCGTGGACCGTGCCGCCCTCGGCGTCACCTGGGTCGGCGAAGGCACCAAGCTCGACAACATGGTTCACGTCGCGCACAACTGCCGCATCGGCAAGCACGTGGTGGTGGCGGCGCAGACCGGCTTTTCGGGCGGCGTGGTCATTGAAGACTACGCCGTCGTGGGTGGACAAGTGGGCGTGGGGGACAAGGCGCGCATCGAATCGCGCGCCGTCATCGGTTCCGGCGCGGGGATCCTAAGCTCGAAGGTGGTGCACTCCGGACAGGTCATGTGGGGCACCCCCGCCCGCCCGCTGCGCGAGCATCTGGAGCAACTCGCCAACCTCGCGCGCCTGCCCGAGGTTCGGCGCGAGATCCGCGAATTGAAGGAGCGCCTGGACAAGCTGGAGAAGAAGTAGCAGCGCCCCCGGCTGCGGGCGGCCCCGCGCCCACTAGCGAAACATAATCCGCACGTGCAGGTGGCCGCGCGCGTCAAAAGAAGCGTTTAGTGTCGCGCCGTGAGCTTCCACGATGTGCCGCACGCTGGCCAGCGCCAGCCCGCTTCCGCCCTGCAGGTGCGTGTTGAACGGCTCGAACAACGTTGCCAGGCTTTCGGCGTCGTAATCCGGCGCTGGCCCCGAGAACTCCAGGCAAGTTTGCTCGCCCTGCGCCCATGTCCGGACGAAGACATCGCCGCCGTGCGCGGCCTGCTGGAAGAACCTGAACAAATTGCACAGCAGATGCTGCGCCTGGGAAGCGTCGACGAGGACCGCGGCCACCTGCTCTTCCGGCTCGTATCGTATCTGGGACATCCCTTCGCCCGGCCATTCCGCCAGGGTTTCGCTGATGAGCTCGGAAAGGTCCAGCAGCTCCATGCGAGGCGGAGCGGCCTGCAAGTAGTGGATGGCGTCGGTGAGGATGCAGTTGCACTGCTCAACCATCTGCTGAAGCCTGCCGGCCTGCGCGCGAGCACGCGCTTCCGTGTCCGGCAGCGTGATGTCCAGGTAGTAAGCGATGCTCTCTATGGTGCTGAGAGGCTGCCTCAGGTCGTGGGCAATATGGCGTACCACCTCGCCGGCAGTAGCAGGGGTGGCGGCAGTGGAGGTGGAGTCTGGCATCGGACCGGCGACAGTTGTCGATTATAACCCGGACGGGGATGGCCTGCTGTGGCGGCGATTGAATCTTGACATCAAGATAATGACTTCGGAAAGTTGCGTTTTCGCGGGAGTGCAAATAGAATCTTCTAAATGGTTCCCATGCGCATGCTCAAAGTTCTGCTCCTGTTCGTGTTCATTACGGGAGTGTCTTCCGCTGGAGTGTTTGTCAGTGCTGACACGCCGATGACGATCCCCGATCTGACCACGGTCTATTCATACATTACCGTTCCGTCGGGCGCGACCATCACGGATGTCAACGTCATGATCGACTCCTTGTCTCACAGTTATGACGCCGATCTCCGTATTTGGTTGACAAGTCCCGGCGGTACTTCCATCGTGCTTTTCGAGAACAACGGCGGGAGTGGGGATGGCCTCTTTGGGACCGTATTCGACGACGAAGCGTCCACCCCGATCGCGAGCGGGGCGGCGCCCTTTACCGGCGCGTTTCGGCCAATCCAAGCCTTGTCGGCGTTCGACGGCCAGAACTCCGGCGGCATTTGGACCCTGACGGTTGCCGATCAGATCGCCGGAGATCGAGGGACGCTAAACGCATGGTCGCTTCAAGTGGATGGCTCGGACGTTCCGGAGCCCGCCACCTGGCTGCTGGGCGGTGTAGGCCTCCTGGGCCTGGCACTGCGCCACTGCATCCGCTAGCCGCGCCCCGTGCTGCAGTGAGGGCAGGAACAGCGGGTACCTGCACTGCCACCGCCTTTCGGGAACTGTAGCCCAGAACTACGTGATGGAGCGGAAGTTTCAGGCCGCCTCAGGCTGATGGGGTAATGTCATGGCGGGATGTCCCCTCGATGTTCGAGTGGAGCAAAGGGCCGTAATCATGCCGGTCAAATCGAATTGGCTATGTTACGTGGCGGGATCGATTTTCCTCGCGCTCCCAGGTTTGATAAGCGTGCCCAACCGCCTATACTTCGTCGGATTGCTGACCGCTGGTTGGGCCTGTACCGGGTTTGGACTCGCGAAGGTAGGAGTATGGCGGCCAGTTTCAGCAGTCGTGCTGGTGCTTGCCACAAACAGTGCATTCTGGCTCTCATACGGCCTCTTCAAGCTTAGGCCGCGCCTTGTGGGACCGGTCCAGGCCGGCGGAATCGACCCGTTCGCCAGTGCCGTATCGATCTGGCTTGTCACCTTGTTGATTTGTGCCCTGTACGAAGGCATCGTATTGACACGCGGCCTATGCAGCGCCCGTCAGCGGCAATTGGCGGCCATCGGGCTGGTGGGTGCACTCCTTCAGATTCCTACAACTCTTCGATTCGTTTACACGCTGATAGAAGGCATTTGACAGAAGCTTGCAACAAAGCCGAAAGAGAACAGACGCACTTCTCCGAACCATAAGCCAGAATCCGGGGCCGGGCCGGGAGTTACCAAGCCGTTATAGCGGCACAGGAAGGCCCTCCCATAGCAGACTGTCCCCTCAGAACAGGAAATCCGCTCCCCATCTGCGGCACAATGGTGTGAGGTTCTCAGTATGGAAATCAAGCAGGCACCCGATCAGCGAGAGACTCTGCGTACGCTTCCCGGCGACGACGTCCGGCAAATCCTGTGGCGGTACGCGGACCGCTATGACTTACAGATGGTCGTGCAGGCCGCGCGCGGCGTGGCGCGAGGGCCCGTGGCGCGCCTGGTGGCCGCCGGCGGACGCAACTCGCACGAATGGACCGAGGGCAAGGCTGAGCTACTGAAGCACTTCGACGAGGCCGGCATCACCAACGTCTACATGGAGCCCAGCGAAGGCGGCTACATCGAGGGGCCCAAGAATCTGGTCCTCGCGCTGGTGGCCTTCGAGCTGGCCTGGGTGGACGCCGGCGCGGCCACCGGCAGCCTGGCCGGATGCCTGGCCCTGTCGCCCATACACGAGTGCGGCACAGACCAACAGAGAGAACGTTACATGTCGCTGGCCGCTCCCAGGCCCAGTGAGGATCAGGAACCGTGGCGCGGCGCATTCTGCCTGACCGAGCCCATCCCTTATGTCGGCGTCGAAACGGGCATGCTCGGCGGCAAGATGCGCGTCACGGAGTGGAAGGACGGTGAGGAGCCCATCCTCCAGGTAGATAAGCGCGGACGCTTCATCACCAACATGGGCTTCGCCAACTTCGTTACCGCCGCCGTGGAAAGCGACGATCCGCGCATCAAGGGCACCTGCATGGTGATCCTCGAACAGGGCGACCCCGGCGTTTTCGACCGCGGCACCCCTGCCCGCAAACTGGTCCACCAGCTCTCTTCCACCCGCGACCCGATCTTCAGCCTGAAAGTGCCCGCCAGCCGTATCATCGGCGGCTACCAGGTCAAGGACGGCGTCATCATTCCCAACATGGCGCACGGCCAAGTGATCGAAGCCGTCTTCCGCCACACGCGCGTGACGGTCGGCATCATGACTTCGGCCAAGTTGCTGAGCGCCGTCGAGCCCATCATCCGCTACCAGCGCGGACGCTTCCGCGGGGCCGAGGGCCTGGCGCCCGGTTCGCCGCGCTACGAACTCGGTTTGCAGCAGAAAGAGGATGCGCTGCACCGCCTGGTCGACGTGTGGGCCGCCGGTGAGGCTGGCGCTTCGCTCGGCTTCGCCACTGCGCGCCTGTTCGACGAACTCGATCCGCTCCTGCGCGAAAAGGACCGGTTGATGGCCGAGCAGGGCGTCGGCGGCGGCAGCGCGCAATTCAAGGCGCTGCGCCGCAAGCAGAAGGACGCCGTCGAATACCTCCATCAGCTTTACCTGCCGGAGGCCAAGCGCGATAAGGCCCGCTACGAAGCACTCTCCGCCGATCCCCTGGTGCGCTTCCTGGTGGTGGACGCCTTGGGCAACGTACTCTGCCCCGCCACCAAGCTCTGGAACACCGGCGTGGGGGCCAACCTGATGCGCGAAGCCGTCAGCCTGATGGGCGGCTACGGCATCACCGAGGATTGCCCCGGATTCCTCGGGCAGAAGTGGATGGATGCGCAGCTCGAAGCCACCTACGAAGGCCCGGAAGTGGTGCAACGCCGCCAGCTCAGCGTCACCATGACCAACGAACTGTTCATCGAGCAGTTCCGCCATTGGGTCGGCGAAATGCGAGAGATCGCCTCGCGGCGGCCGGGCACCGGTGCGTGCGCGCTGGCCAGCGCCATGCAGATGTGGCTGTGGACGCTGAATCATCTCCAGAAGGCCACCGACGCGAACGGCGGCAAACTCTTCAACAGCTCCCGGCACGGCGTGACCTTCCCTCTGGCCGACGCTTTGGGCTGGCTGCTGTCGTCCTACTGCCAGATCAAGGACGTGCTCGAACTCGAAACCAAAGGCCCCGAAAATCCCGTGCTTGCCGAAGGCCTGCCCGGCCTGGCCGGTTTCATGACAGACCTATGCCACGTGCAGGCCGCGCGCGCCGCCGGCGAGGTGGGCCGCATTTGCTCTACCCTGGTTTTCGGCTACAACCGCCATCCCGCCTGGGACGACCCCGGCTGCGAGAGTTGCTTCACCTCGAACGAACTGGCGGAACTGGAAGGCACCATGCCGGGCCTGGCCAGCACCGCGGGAGATGCTACCAGCGAAGACGGCTCGCACCCGGCGAAGGCCGGCCCTTGCGCCAGCTTCAACGGCTATGAGACCTTCGTGCGGATGCGGACGCGGCTCGACGGTTGCCTGACCGGCGCCCAACTGGCCAAGGATCGGGCGGCGCGCGGTCTCACCGAAGTGATGATCCCCGAGGCGCTGGATTACCCCGCATGAGCGAGCAAGACATAGACCGGCAGAGCATGGACGTCGATGTCGTGTGCGTGGGCTTCGGTCCCGCCACGGCGGGCTTCCTGAGCACGCTCGCCCCGCGCCTCCTCAACGATGACGGCACCCCGGCCATCGAAAGCACCGTCATGCCCGGCATGCCGCTGCAGGTCATGTGTTACGAGCGCGCCGACGACACTGGTTTCGGAGTGTCCGGCATCGTGACCAAGGGCCGGGGCATACGCGCGTCGTTCCCGAACCTCAACGCGGCCGAAATCCCCATGGCCACGCCCGTCACCGGCGAAAAGGTTCTCTATCTGCTGGATCCGGTGGGCGCCAGCCGCCGCTCGTTCACGCTGCGCATGGCGGACAAGATCGTGCGCGGGCTGAAGCCCTTGTTCCGGTACGAGGATGACGCCATCGAACTGCCCTTCACGCCCGAGTTCCTGCACAAGCGCGGCGGATTCATCCTGTCCATGGGCCAGTTCATGCAGTGGGTGGGGGCGCAACTGATGGCTACCGGCGCGGTGCAGCTCTGGCCCGGTACACCGGTGTCCAAAGCGCTGCTCGAACATGGCAAGGTATCGGGAGTCCGCCTCATCGACCAGGGCACGGACCGCCAGGGCAATCCCGACGCCGGCTTCCTGCCGGGCATGGACATCCGCGCCCAGCTCACCGTAGTGGCCGACGGCCCCGTCGGCGCCGTGGGCCGCCAGATCGACGCCGAAGTCGGCCTGCCCGCCGGCCATCACCGCATCGAGTGGGCCGTGGGCGCCAAGATGGTAGTCGAATTACCCGAAGATACGACGCTCCAGCCAGGCATGGTTTTGCACACGTTCGGCTACCCCGAGCCCGAAATCTTCGGCTTCCTGTACGTCCATCCGGACCGGCTGGCTTCGGTCGGGATCTTCGTGCCGAGCTGGTTCGACAACCCGGTGCGTACCTCCTACCGCTACCTGCAGCACTTCATGCTGCATCCGTACCTGTGGAAGTACTTGAACGGAAGCAAGTTGCGGAGCTGGGGCGCGAAGAGCCTGCTGGAGTGCGGCCGCCTCGGCGAGCCTTACCTGGCAGGCGACGGCTACGCCCGCATTGGCGAAGGTTCGGGTTCCACCAATGTGTTGACCGGCTCGGGCGTCGACGAAGCCTGGACTACGGGCGCGCAGCTCGCCGAAGCCGTAATCGAGCTGCTCAAAGAAAAGAAGCCGTTCTCTCGAGAAAACATCGAGCAGACCTACGTCCGCCGGAGGCGCAAGAGCTGGGTCGACCGGGAGGGCCGCATCGCCGAGCACGCCCGGGACGGATTCGGGCACGGCCTCGTACAAGGTCTCATAGGCATGGCCCTGGCCGGCATGAGTAAAGGGATCCTGAACATGCCCGGCCAGCCGCTGCGTCCTTACGAGCGCATCCCGGACGTTTTCAAGTATTACGAGGGCCGCATTCCGGCCGAGGAGATCGCCCGCCTGCGCGAAGACTGCGCCGCGCGGGGCGTGCCGCTGCACGATGCGCTGATGGAGCGCTGTGGCTGGCCCGCCATCCCCTATGACGGCCAACTGCTGGTCTCGCACCAGGACGCCCTTCTGATGGGCGGCAAGGTGCAGGCCCCGCCGGGCTACCCCGACCACGTGGTCTTCCTCTATCCCGCGCTCTGCGAAGCTTGCGGCACCAAGGTCTGCGTCGAAGTCTGCTCCGGCGAGGCGATCCGGCCTGGTCCGAATGGCGTGCCGCAATTCGACCGCGATAAGTGCGTCCATTGCGGCGCCTGCCTCTGGAACTGCGAGATGCCTCTGGACGGCAAGCCGGACCAGACCAACATCGATTTCCGGGCCGGCGCCGGCGGTTTGCACTCGGCTGAGAATTAGGGCCGGCGCGAGGCCGGCCCCGTCGTGTGGTGGTGCGAACCCGGAAAGAAATCAGGCAGCCTTTCGCAGCGGAGGGGTGAACCCGCGGCGCGTAGCGAAGACCGGTATAGCCTGGACCTTCGGGCGCGGCTCGTTGGGGCCATCGATACGCCAGCGCGGCGCGGTTCCGAAGTACTCGTCGAGCGGATAGAGGGAATAAGGCTCCAGCTCGCGGAACACGTGGCCCAACTGGGTCTCGATCCGGTACACCATATGGAAGAAGTTCCCGCGCTCCATCTTGAGCTGGCGGCAGCACAGCTTCCAGTCCGCGCCGAGTAAGAAATGATATTTGAAAACGCGGTATTCTTCGGCGCTCAGGTGCCGGCGGCCGACCAGGCAGAAATCCGCTACGTACTCCTCATCCTTGCGGCTCCAGGTGAACCGCTTCTCACGCCCCCCCGTGAACTCGAGCGAGGCACGGCTCATGTGTTTCTCTTTGGTGGCGCAATAACGAAAACGCTTGAAACACGCGCGAAAGACCGCGCGCAACACGCAACCGCACGGCACAGACTTACCGTTTCGTCCGGCCCGCAACCCGAGGCCGAAACACTGCGTGCATGTGTGTTTTGCCAATCCCAATGTCTCTGATCTGGTCCACTCAAACATTCTGCATGTCCTCCCGGCGTCTCCTCCTGGTCCGAGTCGAAGAGCACCGTGCAATCCTGTTTCTAAGGTAAATCACTTAGAAAAAGAGTCAATATATTGATAAGAAAAAATTCCGGTTATTTCTTTCTACAGGACAGCCGCCAGCGGCCTATCTCTCTCATTCTTCAGGGTATTGTGCTAGAATAGGGCTTGTGCAAAAAAATCACTTAAAAGCGATATTTGATGATAATATACCTAGAGAAGTACTAACCTATTTCAAACTGAAATAGGTTGCCGAGCCCCTTCATGTACTTTCAGACGCTGCAAACCAGGCTGGTGGCCGCTGTCCGCATGAGAGTCCGCACAGGCGAACTGACCGAGCGCCGCCTGGCGCGGCTGACCGGCATTTCGCAACCCCACATTCACAACGTCCTGAAGGGTGCCCGTGAACTGTCTCCGGAGATCGCGGACCTGATCTTGCGGGGACTGAAGATCTCCCTGCTTGACCTTCTGGAGTGCGAGGAAATTGACGCGCGCGCATCGCTCCGGCACGTGCCGCAGCGATACCGGGAGGTTCCACTGTTGGACGGCCGCATCGATCCGGGGCAGAGGTTCCCGGACGGTGTGAGCCCGGTGGAGTTCTATCCGTTTCCAGGCGTCATGCTTGCGTCCCTGGACCGGCCGCTGGCGGCGAGGCTGGCCCGCGATCCGCAGATGCGGTCCGCGATTGCCGGGGGCGACCTGGTGCTGCTGGATCAGAGCGAGGGTCCACGCCGCGAGGCCGATGCGGATTCGCTATACGTGGTTTCGCGCAATGACGAGGGGATCGTGCGCTGGGTGCGGCAAGGCGACCGCTCCGTCTACCTGGCGACCACGGATTCGTTCCTGCACCCGTCCGATTGGGAACATGTGCCACTTGGGGAGCGCCACGTACTGGAGGTGGTGAAGGCGAGGATCGCGTGGATCGGGCGCGAGACGGCGTGCGGAATGAGATGGCTGCCGGATCAGGACTTGCCGGCCACTTCGCGATAGGTATCCAGCACTTCCCTGGCCGTGACGTCCCAACTGAAGCTGGCGGCCTGGCTGTAGCCTCGCGTCACTAAATCCCGCCGCAGCGAAGGGTCCAATAAGACTTCCCGAATGCCGCGCGCGATGTCGAAGACGTTATCGGGATTCACAATCATGGCGGCGTCGCCGGTGACTTCCGGCAACGAGCTTACGTTGGAGGTGACCACCGGCGTCCCCGAAGCCATGGCCTCCAGCGGCGGCAACCCGAAGCCCTCGTAAAGGGACGGGAACACGAACGCGGCGGCCGATTCGTAGAACACCCTGAGCGTATCGAACGGCACGAACCCCAGGAAGCGCACCGCCTGCTCCATGTGCGTCTTGTTGACAGCCTGGCGCACGGTGGGGTTGCGCGTCACTTCGTCCCCGATGATGATGAGGCGCAGATCGTGATACACGGGATGATTCTCGAGATCGCCTCTCAGCACGGCGAAGGCTTCGACCATGCGCGGGATGTTCTTCTGCGGGCGGATTGTGCCGGTGTAAAGCAGATACGGATAGGAGATCTGGTAGCGTTCCAGGATACGGCGGCGTTCATGGTCGGCGCTGCCGGGACCGGCGGCCCGTGCGTCCGCGGGGTTGGGGTGCGCAGCGAAACGCGGGTCCGGCGCGTTGTAAATGCGGCGGATACGCGAGGCTGGAATATTGAGGTAATGCTCGACGTCGCGCCGCGTCGCCTCGGATACCGCGATGACCTTGTCCGCCCTCAGCAAGCCGCGCCGGAAAAGGTAGTGCCGCAGACTCTGCCGCCAGCTCGAAACCTGTTCGAACAACAGCACGCTCATATCGTGGACGGTCACCACGTAAGGCTTGGGCATCCAGTAGGGGACACGGTTCAGCGGCATGTGGTACAGGTCGGGCTGAAACTGCCGCACGAACAGCGGAAAGGCGGCCAGGTCGCGCAAATCCAGATCGCTGCGCGCGTAGGTTGCCAGCTTGAAATTCGCCGGCAGGCCATCGAACTCCTTCACGTCTCCGGGGTGAACCGTGATCGTATAGCGGTTCTCGTGGTCCAGGTTGCCGAGAGCCCGGAGCAGATTTCGGATGTAGGTCCCGATTCCGAAATCCCGGACGTGCCGGGCGTCGAAAGCAACGTGGAAAGGCATGCCTTAAGCGGCCGGTGAACGCTTCCAGGCGTAGAGCGGAAAGCGTTCTGTCAGGGCAGCAACCCCCTCGCGGACGCGGGCGGCGGTCTCATCGCTGCCGATGTGGGCCAGCGCTTCGGCGATGAGTGCGGCCACCTCGCGCATTTCCGCCTCGCCGAAGCCCCGCGTGGTAACTGCCGGAGAGCCCAAACGGATACCGCTCGGATTGAGCGGCGGGTTCACGTCGAACGGGATCGTATTCTTGTTTACGGTGATGTAGGCCTGATCGAGGAACTTCTCGGCCTCGCGGCCGCGAATGCCCTTCGAAAAGACATCCACCAGCATGACGTGCGTGTCGGTCCCGCCGGAAACCACCCGGAAGCCGGCCTCGGCCAG
>JAJFUV010000262.1 GCA_021372245.1 Terriglobales bacterium | reverse complement strand
CGTTCTTCGCGGTGGCGGGCAGGGTGATGATGGGGACGCCGCCCTTGCTCCGCGCGGCGCCGCGGATGAAGTCCACTTGGCCGCCGATACCGGAGTAGGGAACCGATCCCATGGAATCGGCGCACACCTGCCCAGTCAGGTCCACTTCGATGGCTGCGTTAATGGCCACCATGCGGCGGTTCTGGGCAATGATGAACGGGTCGTTCGTGTAGGCGTTCGGGTGAAATTCGAAAATCGGATTGTTGTGGATGAAATCGAACAGGCGCTTGGTTCCCAGAACGAATCCGCTGATCACCTTGTGCGGATGGATGGTCTTCTTCTCGTTATTGATGACGCCTTTCTCGATGAGGTCGATGACGCCATCCGAGAACATCTCCGTGTGGATGCCCAGGTCCTTGTGATCCACCAATTGTTCGAGCACGGCGTCTGGAGTGCCTCCGACGCCGGTCTGCAGCGTCGCCTCGTCTGGAATGAGGTTGGCGACGTGGCGCGCGATGGTCCGATGGATGGCGGTGACTTCGCTCTGCTTGAATTCGGGCAGCGGGCGCGAGGCTTCCACGATGGAGTCGGCCTTGCTCACGTGCAGGAACGCGTCACCCAGGGTCCGCGGCGATTGGTCGTTCACCTGGACGATCAGATGTCGTGCGCACTTGGCGGCGGTGAGCGAGACGTCGATGCCCGTGCCCAGGCTCATGAAGCCGTAGTCGTCGGGCGGGGTGCACTGGATGAGGGCCACGTCTATAGGCATGGCGCCGCTGGTGAACAGGTCCTCCACTTCGTACAGGAAGATGGGGATGAGGTCCGCGCGGCCCTGCTGCACCGCCTGGCGTACGTTGCCGCCGATGAAGAAGGCGTTGTGGCGGAAGTGGCCTTCGAACTCGGGCTTGGCGTAATCGGCGTTGCCGGTGGTCATCATGTGGATGATCTCGACGTCGCGCAACTCGCTTCCGCGCGCCGTGAGCGCCCGAACCAGTTCTTCCGGTTCGTTCGATCCCTGATGGATGTAGACGCGGTCGTTTGACTTGACTACCGCGAGCGCCTCGTCGGCGGTTTTGATCTTGGCCCGATAGCTTTCAGTCCAGTGCATGTCAGAGTAACCTCCGCCGGCTTCAGGCGCGCTCGTCCGATCCTTCTTCCAAGAGTTCGCTGAGTTCGCGGTGCGGCACGTGCCAGGTGCCGGCCAACGATGAGTGCACGCAAGTGCCCGCGTGCGTGTAAGCGCCGCGCGCCAGTTCCCGGCACGCGCGGAAAGCACCTTCGATCCCCTGGAGCGAGATGCACTGCAGGTAAGGAAGCAGGGCCTGCGCGATGGCGATGCTGGTGCTACGTCCCATATCGGCAGTGAGATTGGGCACCGCGTAATGCAGCACGCGATTGTAGAGGTAGGTCGGTTCGGTGATGGTCGTGGGCCGGCTGGTTTCCACACATCCGCCCTGGTCGATCGCCACGTCGATGACGATGGCCCCGGGCTGCATGGCGTCCACCATCCGCTTGGTGACTACGTGCGGCGTCCTGGCGCCCGCGACGAGGACGGCCCCGATGACCACGTCCGCCGCCATGACGGCGCGCGCCACCATTTCCGGATCGGCGTACGCGGTGGCGATGCCGGGCGTGTGTTGGAGGAGACGGCGCAATTTCTCGGTGTCGACGTCCAGGACCGAAACGCGCGCGCCCGCCGCTACGGCGGAACGTGCCGCGGCGGAGCCGACCACACCCGCGCCGAGGATAACGACGTGCGCCGGAGGCACTGCGGGGCTGCCACCGAGCAGGATGCCCCGGCCTCCCGAACTCGATCGCAGCATGTGCGCCGCCAGTTGCACCGTCATTTGGCCGGCGATCTCGCTCACCGCCGCCAGCACCGGACGCCGGCCATGATCGTCCTGCACGATTTCGAGACCCACCGCCGTGATCTTCCTGTCGAGCAGTTTTTCGAAAACCGTGCGGTCGGCCACGGCCATATGGTAGAAGGCCAGAACGGCCGCGCCTTCCGGACAGAGGTTCAACTCCTCGAAGGTCGGCACGGCGATCTTCACCAGCAGCCGGGCGCGGCGGACCACTTCGGCCGGCGAATAAGCGATTTGCGCTCCAGCGCGTATGTAGTCGTCGTCGGAGAATCGCGCGCCGAGTCCGGCGTCTTTCTCCACCCAAACGCTGTTGCCGCTCTCCACCAGATACCGCACCACCGGCGGCGTCAGCGCCACGCGGCAATCCGAGGCGCGTCTCTCGCGGGTCAGCCCGATGATCATATGGACCTCTATTCGACCAGACTCAATAATCGCACCGGTCCCAGCAGCCCGGATGGCAGCGGTTCCTTTATGCGATCCTTCTCACTGGGCTTGGGGAAGCGCAATGGCTCCAGGCCCTTGTAGTCCGGCGTGGGCTCGCCGAGTATGCGGTTGATGAGCAGGTTAGCCACGCCGACCTCGATGCGGTTCGCCTCCGGCTTCACGTAACGGGTGATGTCGATCTTAAACGGCGTCATCCAGACCGCGCCGGCTGTTTGGCCGTTGACGCGGATGTCGGCCGCTTCGCGCACCTGGCCGAGGTCAAGCCACACGCTCTTGCCCTTGCCGAGCCAACCGGTGGGCACCTCAACCGTCACGGCGTAAACGCCGCGCCCCGAGAAGTATCTGCAGCCGTCGAGTTCGGTCCAGGAGCGCAACGCATCCAGTGTAAACCGGCGTCCGGCGGCTTCCAAGATCCATTTACCTGTAACTGGCAACTCGGCGGCGACGCGCCGCGCGGGCGCGGGGATCAGGGGCTTGGCAGCCGGATCGAAGTAGACGAGCGTACTCGCGCGCGGGCCGAGATCGATGGCCAGCTCTTTGCTGCCCCCGGCGCCCTGAATGGTACCGTCCATCGCGTTCCAGATTTGCGCCGGCCCGCGCGCGTCGCGGAAAGCAACGCGGAAGCTCTTGGCGGTAGATGCGGTGTTCGCCAGGAAGTAGACGTGGCGTCCACCTTCGGCGCGGTGCAAGTAGACCAGATCGGCGTCCGGTTTGTCGAAGCGGATTTCCGGATCGAGTCTCGCCAGCGCGGCGGCGAACTGTTCAGTTTCGTCGGGCACATAGATGGCCAGCCCTTTGCCATAGGCGCGGCGGCGCGGCTGGTCCGCGGGCCCCGTTCCGAATATCTCTTCGATCAGGCTGGCTACACGCGAGCAACGGGCAGTGCGGTCCTGAACTCCGTAAGCGGCTTCGGGCAGCCGCCGCGTGGCAATCAGCGTGCCCCCGGCGCGGCAGAAAGCGCGCAGGCGATCGAGGATCTCGATAGAGATGCCTTTGAGGCTCGGCAGGATAGCGATACGGTAAGCCACGTCGCCCACCTCCAGGCGCCCGCGATCCGTGCGCAGAGACGGCTGGAGGATGCTCCGGTCGAATCCGTCGA
>JAJFUV010000259.1 GCA_021372245.1 Terriglobales bacterium | reverse complement strand
GCGCGTTGCGTGCATATAATTTCGGCGGCTACCTTGATCCGTTCGGCCGATCCCATGCTGGTGCCGCCGAACTTCATCACCAGCAGGTTTTCCATAGTCTGAGTTGCTGCCATGCGGTTGATCCCCTCAGGATACCGCGGCGGGTGACCGCCAAGCCGAACGCCGAGCAATAATCTATCCATGCGATTCTATCGCCGCAGCTTTTTCGGAGGTCTGGATATACGACGGCGAACCTGGGCTTACCTGACCTCGACCGCTTCCACCTTCACTCGCGGCCGCTCGCTTGCGTTGAGCGCCGCGCGCCGGAAGTAGTAGATCATGCCGGACTCGCCGCCGGTGATGAGATCGAGCGTGCCATCCCGGTCCCAGTCCACGGCCTTCAGACTGGTTTCGTGGTGGCTGAGCAGGATCTGCCGGCCATAGAACTTCAATAATTCGCGACGGAAGCGCGGTTCGGCGTTTGTGCCCACGTTGCGGTAGAGGACGTTGATGCTTTTCTGATTGGTGAGGATGTCCAGCTTGCCGTCACCGTCCCAATCGGCCACTTCGAACCCGTGGTGGTAGGGAATGGGAGTGCGAAATTCCGAGCCGTCTTCGAGATGCAGGACTTCGGGCTTGCCCAACCTCAAAGTGCGCCGGGAGTCGCGGTAGCGCAGGAACCGGCAGACGGGGATGTCGTTTGAGTCGTTGCGATTGCGCGTGCCCGTGTAACCGGCCACCAGGTCAACGAGGCCGTCTCCGTTCCAATCCGCGGGTGCGGGCCGGGCGCGGAACGAGAAATACTCGCCTACATCGTGCGTCAGCTTCCTCATCGGCGCGTAGCGCGGCTGTGTCCGTGTGCCGGTGTTTTCGAAATATGCGATGCGGTTGCTGTTGTTGCCCACCAGAATGTCCAGATCGCCGTCGCCGTCCCAATCCACCACCGCGGGCTTGGATTGGCCCAACGCCTTCTCCGGATCCGCATCGTCGATGAAGTGCCAACGCGCCACATACATCGGCGACCCATCCGTCAGGCGGATGATCCGGGGCGTCCGGAACATGGTGCGGCCGCCCCGGCTGATGTTCTCGATCAGTTGCACATAACCGATCTCATTACCCACGATGAAATCCAGGTCGCCGTCGCCCTCCCAGTCCGCCAGGTCCACGCTCGAGTACCCGCCCGAGGAACACGCCATGCCCCGTGCCTGTAGCACGCCATGATCGCTGAAACCCGTGATCCCCGCCTCGTAATACTTCAGCCAGCCACCCATGTATGCGCCGAACAGGCCATGGTAGGCGGGGCCGTGGACCGCTACTGGGGCCGGCATGTGCTCGGGCGTCGTGTCGATGACTGCGACCGGAGGCTTGGTGAACGCCGGTTCGCCGCGCGAACCAGTGTTCAACCAGGCAATGATCGATGTTCGGAGTGGCTTGGTGCTGAGGCCGCCAGTCGATCCGATCACGTCGGGCAAGTCGTCGCGGTTCACGTCGAAAAGATCCGTGGGGAGTTCGTCGCGATATTCCGTGGTTCCGCCCAGCGAAAGCGGCTGTGGCGCACCGAAACGGGGCTCGGAGCCGGCCCGGGCGAGGTTCGGGTGGCGGTACCAGGTGGCGTCGACCTCCTGCGTCGGGAAATACTGGACACGCATGCGCAGGGTGAAGAGATCCAGTACGCCGCGCCCGCCCCAATCGAGCAGGCGCATATCGTAGTTGAGGGTTCCCCGATGCTGCCAATCGACGCGCGGCCCGCCGGCGAGCACCGGAAGGCCGAAGGCATCGCGCCGGCCCGTGTTCAGATACACCTTCACGTTGTCGCTCTCACGGCCGCCGCCTGTTCCACAGAGCAGATCGACGTGGCCATCCGAGTTCCAGTCAATCAGTTGATAGGTGCCGTAGTGGTCCTGGATGACACGCCCGTCGGCCTGGAGCCTTATGGCGCGGCCGTAGCGCGGATCACCGTTGGTTCCCACGTTGCGCCAGAACGCCACGCCCCACCAGGGGTCGTCGAAGTGGGTGGAGTAGAGGATGCGGCCGAGGAGGTCGATCTTCCCGTCGCCATCCCAATCGGCCGCCATTGCCCCGTCGTTCCGCATCCCGGCGCACAGCGGATCAAAGCCGTCCGGACGGTTGTAAGTGAAATTGTCTCCGATGCCCACCGGCTCCCGAAAGGCGCGATACGGTCGCTGGCCGTTTGCGAGGGTATCGAAGTAGACGTGGCACGCCGTCTGCGCCTTGCCGCGTACGACCCACGAGACGGTCCCCTCCGCCTCGCCGCGCTCAAGCGATTCCGATAAATGTATCGGAACCGGAACACCGCTGCAAACCACCGCGATGGAGGCGGGATCGTATTGGCCTTTGAGACCAGCCTGAGCGGCGAAGGAGGCCAAGTTGAGTCCGACGGTAACGGGTGTGTTGCGCCCAGTAACCGGGGGGGCTGCCACTTCCACGGGGACACGCGTCGCGCGGTCCCGGTAGTACCAGGGAGACATTACCGCAGCGGGAGAGATGAAGCAAAGGAAGATAATAGCGGCGGCAGGTTTCATGGCTTTCCGCCAGCCGGCGTGTGTCGACCGATTGGCACCAGAAGCCATGGTATCAGCGGCAGGCGTCAGGTTCTGACGCCGCCCGAGTGTGAGAGGAAGAGAAAGGGCGCCTCAATCCCACCATCGACGTGGAACTGGCCTTGGTACGTTGGTATCGGACCGGACGCCCGCCGAAAGAGCCGCGGATACGGCTTAGCCTTTGGTGAGTTTCCGCTTTTGGCGCCGCAGCAGGTACAAGCCCAGGAATGCGGTCGCAAACAGGAACAGGATCGCCGAAATCAGAGTGTGGTCCATGGTTGAGTCTCCTGCCCATAGAGATCGGTACTCCGCGAAAACACTTTAGAGTGGACTACGACAAATACATGAGTCCACCATCAGGTCCCCGCTGAGATAAAATCGTCCGGACTGTCTATCTGTCATCTCGCAGGAAAGGACTCGTACATGATCAGGACTTCTGTGATTCTCGGTTTTGGCATATTCTGCCTGGGCGCGGGCACGATGACGGGCGGCGATCTCAGGGTTGGAACCGCTGCCGTCAAGATCACCCCGCCCGTGGGCATGCCGATGGCGGGCTACTATTACAACCGCGCGGCGGAAGGCGTTCACGACGATCTCTACGCCAAGGCGATCGTTCTCAGCGTGGGCGGATCGAAAGCCGTGATGATCGCCTGCGACATGGTGGGCCTGCCTGGAACGATCGTCGAGGATGCGCGCGGCCGGATCGCCCGTTCCACGGGAATCGCCACGGATCGCATCATGATCAGCGCGACGCACGCCCATACGGGCCCGCTGCTGCCGGGGCGGAATCGCCGCACCGAACCAGAAGGAGAGATGGGCAGGATCTCCCGGGACTACGCGGCCCGTCTTCCCGAATTGATTGCGGAAAGCGCGCGCCAGGCCGATGTCCGGCTGAAGCCAGCGATCCTGTCAGCGGGGAAAGGCGTCGAGCCATCGCTGACCTTTCACCGACGCTTTTATATGACGGACGGCACCGTAGGCTGGAATCCCGGCAAACTTAATCCGAAAATCGTCAAAGCCGCGGGTCCTATCGATCCGGACGTGGCGGTGGTTTACGTCGAATCGACGGATAAGGTGCCGGTGGCGACATACGTGAATTACGCGCTGCACCTGGACACCGTGGGCGGCACCCGGTTCTCGGCGGACTATCCTTACACGCTCAGTCAGATCCTGGGCAAGATGAAGGGGCCGGATATGCTCAGCATCTTCACCATCGGGTGCGCCGGCGACCTGAATCACATTGACGTAAAGAGCAAGGCACCGCAGAAAGGCCCCGAGGAGGCGGAACGGATCGGCACCGTTCTGGCGGGCGAGGTGCTGAAGACTTACACGCGGATGACGCCTGTGGAGCCGTCCGCCCTCGCCATCCGCCGCCAGGTTGTCAAACTGCCGCTGGCCGATGCCAAGCCGGAGGATCTGCCGAAAGCCCAGGCGTTGGCCGCAAAGTACGGGAAACCGAATGCCGGGCCGTTCTACGATTTCGTGCAAGCCTTCAAGGTGATCGACGTCCTCAACCGGAACGGGAAGCCCATCGATGCAGAGGTGCAGGTCTTCGCCCTCGGCAATCAGGTGGCGTGGGTCTCGCTGCCCGGCGAGATCTTCAGCGAACTCGGCGCAGCGATCAAGAAGGCTTCGCCTTTTCCCAATACGATCGTCGTAGAGTTGGCGAACGATTCCATCGGCTACATCCCCTCCCGGCGTGCCTTCCCGCAGGGCAGCTACGAAGTGATCTCCACCCGCTGTGCGGAGGGATCGGGCGAAATGCTGGTGGACGCAGCCGTGCGAATGCTGAAAGAGATGTACCGGTAAGCGTCCCGGCGAACTATCGTTTAGGGCTATGGGGGCCTGCGGTGCCCTCTTGCTCCGCGGCCTTCCCATCCTTGCCGATATAGCGCCAACCTGCGACGGCGAGGACCCTTGCCCGACCGTTCTGGAAGCTACCGGCGTCGAGAAACTGTAGCGGAATCACGAGGACGCCGCGGCGGTCAATGAAGCCCCATTTGCCTCCTTTGACCGCGCGGTGTTCTCCTTCCAACATTTCTATGCAGCCATCACAGACGGCGGCCAAACCCTCGGAGAACGGCATGGCATAAGCGTAAGCGGGCTTGATCACGACAGTGCCGCGCGTATTGAAAAAGCCCACCTTCCCGTCCCGCCTGAACCTGGCCACGCCTTCTCGAAAGTAGTCGGGGCCGTTGTCCACAACCAGGGGCCGGATCACGGTGCGGCCTGCCGTATCGATGTACGCCCACCCGCCGTCATCGACCACTGCGGCCAGTCCTTCCGGGGAGAATGCTTGCGCAACCTGATAGCGAGGCGGGATCACGATCCTGCCGGAGTTGTCCCGGTATCCCCACATGCCGCCATTCTGGAAAGGAATCAGAACAAGGAGTGCGAAAGCCACAAACGTGAGCGGCATGATCCACGGCCTCCGGACAGGAATCGGAATCTGGTGCGGACGAAAGGACTTGAACCTTCACTCCCTCGCGGGAACTGGAACCTAAATCCAGCGCGTCTGCCAATTTCGCCACGTCCGCACGCTGGTGGACTTCAGAGATGATTTTAGCACTCGCGGGGACCGGCTTCGCGTGTGACTCAATCCGCGGCCGCTACCATGGCGTAGCTCTTGCGGCGGGGCAGCCGGCGTATTCCGGTGAGGCGGGGAACACGCTCACCGCAGCCGCAGGGCGTATCGTGAACATCGGCCGCCAAGCCTGTGGCCAACCGCACTAGCGGATACTCCAGGCTGGTCAAAGAGGTGTACACCAACTCGAAGCCGGATTGCATCGGTTCCAACTCCAGCAGGCAGTCTTCATCGCGGATGTGCAGCCCGTGGTGCGCCTCGCACTCCTCGGCGAGCAATTCGCCGCCCAGACCGCGCAGTTGCTCGAACAGCGGCACCTGGAAGACCTTCCAGAACAGATCGCGGTCGGGTTGCCGCAGTACCCCGTGTTCGATTCCAGTGAAGACGATGACGGCGTGCGTGAGCGGCTGCATGTGGACGCGGCCGTCGCGCACGGCCAGCGCCAGCGCACGCAGCACACCGGCCGGGGCGGCGATGGAGTTGGGCCGGAAATGCTTCAGCTTCCGGCTCCAGTTATCCGGGAACAACCGCACCGAACGCGTCTCGCGAAAACCGGGCGCCAGCACCGCGACCCGCGGCGGGGTTTCCAGCGGGTAATGCAGATCCCGAAGCTCGGGACGGCGTCCCGCGGGGTTTCGGAGTTTCTCGAAATCGTCCAGGATGCCGGTCAGCTCCGAACAGGGCAGTTGCGCCAGCACCTGCTCGGCCGAATCGATCTCCGCGATTCGGGATGGTTCGGCCACGCCCGCGCGCTCCATCCATGGGCCGTAGTAAGCTGTCTGCGCCGCGGAAGCCACCACGGCCCGGAATTGCTTCAACCTCTCGGCGGAGGCGCGGAAGTACACCGGGACAGCACACTCCATAGTCACGCTCATTGGTGATCTATGAGAGAGTGCGGCGGACTAAGGAATCTTCTCAGCCAGATCTGGGGTGGGGAACCGCGTGATGCCTGCCGCAAGCGCCAACTGCGTCAAACCAGCAACATTGTTGACGTTCAGCTTCTTCATCATCGTCTTGCGGTAGCTGCGGACCGTTTGGAGGCCCAGGTCCAACACGACGGCGATTTCCTTGCTCGTCTTTCCCTCAGCCACCAGACGCAGCACCTGCAGTTCGCGCGGGGATAGCTTTTCAAGAACCGACGGCACAGACTTGGAGTCCAGGTCACCGCGCTGTATGCGGTTCAAGAGCCGGTCGGAAACCTGTGGGCTGAGGTAGCTGCCGCCTTTGGCTACAGTGCGCAGGGCATCCAACAAGTCGGCGTCGGAGGCCTTCTTGAGCACGAAGGCACGGGCGCCGGAGCGTATCGCCCCCACCACCGAATTCTCATCGTCGTACATCGACAGGATGATGACCTTGGTGTTGGGACAATGGCGCAGGATCTCGGTAGTGGCTTCAATTCCGTTCAAGCCGGGCAGCCCAATGTCCATCAGGACGATGTCTGGCAAGCTCTTGCGGGCCAGTTGCACCGCGTCCACACCGTTCTCAGCCTCGCCGGCGACATGGAACTCCTCACCGCGTTTCAGGATCGCCTTGATCCCGTCGCGCATGATCTTATGGTCGTCAACCAGCAAGATGTTATAGGGCATGTTATTGCGGCGCCGCGCAGTTTTCCGGAGAGGCCGAGATACCCTCCGAGGCCCTAAAAACGGCCTTCACAATTGTACCCTTTCCGGGTGCACTTGCAACCGATAAATCCAGGCCCGCTCGCATGGCCTGATATTCCATCAGAATCAGCCCCAAGCCGGGGCAGGACGATCTAGCTTGGTCCACGTCGAACCCAATGCCCAGATCGCGGATCTCGAGGACCACGCCCTCGCGGCTAGGGCGCAGCAGGATCTCAACGGGCGCGCCGCCGGAGTGCCGGACGGCGTTATCCAGCGCCTGCTCGGCAATCCGGTAGAGAGCGTCCGCGGGTTCCCCCGCTACGCGCGCCGCCGGGTCTGTCAGCAGCCGCACGGAAACGCCAGTGGAATCCCGAACACGGCCCACCAGCCGGTTGAGCGCCGAGTGGAGTCCCGCACGCTCAACCATGGAGGGATCCAGGTTCCGGCTCAGGTTGCGCACCTCGTCGATAGCCTTTTCGAGCAGTTGTTGGATCTCAGCGGTGCGCTCGGCGACTTCCGGATGGCTCTCGGCGAAGTCCATCCGCAACACGTCAAGCTGCAATCCGACGGCACTCAGCACCTGGCTGACTTCGTCGTGGAGGACGTGCGAGGTGCGGTTGCGCACCTCTTCCTCCTCTTGAAGCAACTTGAGGAGCCTGTCAGCCGCCGTTCGGGCAGGAAGCTGCACGGATTGGTCCCGATCGCTTCTGTTAGCGCTTGCGAGCCAGTACGCGGCGCGCGGCGGCAGCGATGTCGCGCCCCCGCAGGCCGTACTTGTCCAGGAGACCGTCGGTCGAGCCGGATTCGGCGTACGTGTCGCGGATGCCGACGAATTCCATCGCGCACGGAGCCGTTTCGGTCACTACTTGTGCCACGCGCACACCCAGGCCGGCGTCGGCGAGGTGTTCTTCGGCGACAACGATCGCGCCGGTCTCCGATGCCGCCTTGGCGATCGCTTCGCGATCGATCGGCTTTACTGTATGTATGTCGATCACGCGGGCCGAAACGCCTTCAGCGTCCAGAATGTCCGCCGCGCGGATCGCCTCCGCCACCATCATGCCGTTGGCGATGAGTGTCACGTCGCCGCCCTCGATCACCTCGACGGCTTTCCCGATTTCGAACTTCTGCCCCGCCGCGTAGACTACGGGAACCTTGGGACGCCCGGCGCGCAGGAACACCGGCCCGATGTGCTCGGCGGCGGCCTCCACCAGCGCTGCGGTGGCCACTTCATCGGCCGGGGCCAGCACAACGAAACCCGGCAGCGAGCAGGCCAGACTGATTTCCTCGATGCTCATCTGCGAAGGGCCGTCTTCGCCGATCGAGATCCCGCTGTGCGTGCCCACGACCTTGACGTTGAAACCGGGGTAGGCCGCCGAAACGCGCAACTGCTCGAAGGTCTTATTCATCAGGAAGCACGAGAAGCTGGCCGCGAACGGAATCTTGCCCGCCGCCGCCAAACCGCCCGCAATCGACACCATGTTGGCTTCCGCGATGCCGCATTCGAAGAAGCGGTTCGGAAACTCCTTGGCGAACCAGTGCGTCATGGTGGACTTGGACAGGTCGGCGTCCAGCGCCACGACGTTCGGGTTCTTCTTGCCCAACTCGACCAGCGTCTTTCCGAACGCTTCGCGGGTGGACATCCCCATCTTCAGTTCGAACTTCGTTTTGGCCGCCATTATTGGAGCTCCTTCAGCGCTGCCGCGACTTCCTCGGCCGACGGCGCCACGCCATGATATTTCGGATTGTTCTCCATGAAGGAGACGCCCTTGCCCTTGATGGTGTGGGCGATGATTACGGTGGGCTTGCCTTTCACCTTCGACGCCCCTGCAAAGGCCTCCTGCAAGGCCGGAATGTCGTGACCGTTCACTTCGATCACGTGCCAGCCGAAGGCGCGCCACTTGTCCGCCAGCGGCTCCAGTTCCATGATGTCCTTCACGAAGCCGTCGAGCTGGATCCGGTTGTAGTCGACGATAGCAACCACGTTATCAACCTCATGGAACGAGGCGAACATCGCCGCTTCCCAGATCTGGCCTTCCTGGATCTCGCCGTCCCCCAGCAGAACGTAAGTGCGGAAGTCCTTCCCGTCCAGTTTCGCCGCCAAGCCCATGCCGAGCCCGATCGAAAGGCCCTGGCCCAGGCTTCCGGTGGAACTCTCCAACGCCGGGATGAACCGGCGGTCCGGATGGCCTTGATAGATGGATCCGAGTTTGCGCAGCGTGTTGAGCTGGTCGAGCGGCGTGTAGCCGCACTCGGCCATCACGCTGTAGAGCACCGGGCAGGCGTGGCCTTTGGAGAGGATGAAGCGATCACGGTCCTCCCACTTCGGGCGGGCCGGGTCGTGCTTCATCACATCATAGAAAAGGGTCACCACGATCTCGGCGGCAGAGAGGGAGCCGCCGGGGTGGCCGGACTTCGCAGCGCCAGTCATCTCAATGACGTGACGACGGACGCGCTTGCAGATTTCCTGCAATTCGGAAGGATTCTTGGTCTGCTTCATCGGGGTAAAACATCAATGTACCATAGCGTAAGGAGGACACCATGGCACAGCAGATCTCGAAAGTTGAGTATTACTCGATCATCGTCCCGAACAAGCCCGGTGAGGGTGCATGCCTGTTGAAGATGTTCAGCGACGCCGGTGTCAACCTCATTGGCTTGTGGGGCTATCCGAAGGGCGCCGGCAAGGCGCAGGTGGACGTTGTTCCTGCCGAGGGAAAGGCGTTCACCGCCGCGGTCAGGAAAGCCAAGCTCAAAGCCGGAAAGAAGCAGACCGGCTTCCTGGTACAGGGAGAGGACAAAGTTGGAGCCGCTGGCGAAGTCCTGGAAAAACTCTCCGCGGCCAAGATTAACGTTCACGCGGTGCAAGCCACCAGCGCCGGCTGCGGCTGCTTCGGCATGTTCCTACAGGTGGACCCTAAAGACGTCCGCAAAGCGGCCAAGGCCCTGGGCATCTGACGCACTGGTTGCGGCTCCGCGAGAAGCTGATTGCCGGCCCGGAGCCGCGACCTGAGAAAACTGTTCGCGAATCTTACGCTACGGCAGGCGCGAGCGAATCGACCTTGACGATTTCTCCCTCGACGCCGCCGATCTGGTGTGCGGTGTGGCGGTAGGATGCCGCGTCCCCGGTAACGAAGTGCGTCACCTTTCCAGGCTGGTGGCCGGGTGCGATGGGCGCTGCGCCCAGGGTCTCCCGGACCATGGTGGCGACGGCTTCGGCGCTCGATACGATGGCTGTCTCCGGCCCTACCACGCGCCGGATGACGTTCTCCAGGAGCGGATAGTGTGTACAGCCGAGGATCAGCGTGTCGATGGGCGGGCGCGCATCCAGATAGTGGTGCGCGAGCAGTTCGGCTTCCTCCGACTCCGCCAGCCCCTCCTCCACCAGATGCACGAATAACGGACAGGCCTGCGCCCAAACCCGCAGCCCGCGCGCCCGCAACCGGTCCTGGTACGCGCCGCTGTCAATGGTGCCGCGCGTGCCGATAACGCCGACGTGCCCGGTCCGCGTCAGTTTGCAGGCGGCGTTTACGCCCGGTTCCACGACGCCCCAGATAGGAATCGGCATCTCGTCGGCAAGGCGCGGAAGCGAGGCGGCCGAAGCGGTGTTGCAGGCGATGACTACGGCTTCGGCACCCTTGTCCATGAGGAATTGAGTGATCTCCCAGGCGAACTGCTCCACCATCTCTCGCGGCTTGCGGCCATATGGCACGCGCGCGGTGTCGCCGACATAGAGATAATCCCTCGCGGGGAGTTCCTTGCGCAGCGCCTTGAGGACCGTGAGCCCTCCGACGCCCGAATCAAAAACGCCAATCGGATGTTGTTCTGCTTCTGTTCTCATGCGTGAACGAGTAACACTCTCACAGTATCAAGTCCGGTCGGACGTTTGCGCGGACTCGCCCGATTCATCAAACTGGAAGTGTAATACCTGCACGTGAGGTATCCGTTGCAGAAGGAGCTGATTGGATGAAGAGTACAAGCAGTATTGGGCGCCGCGCGTTTCTCGGACGCGCAGGTGTGCTGGCTTCAGTGGCCGGCTCACTTGAGGCCTTGCACGCCGCGGCGAAACCCGGTGCACGGCCGAAAAACATCATCTTCATGGTGGCCGACGGCATGAGCCCCAGCGTTTTGCCCATGGCGGAACAGTTCTCGTGGCTCGTGCGGGGCAAAGGAATGTTGTGGCGCGCGCTGATCGACCGCCCGGAGGCGGCGCGTGCGCTGATGGACATGGCGTCGCTGAGTTCCGTGGTGACGGATTCGTCGGCGGCATCTTCGAGTTGGGGATCAGGCGCCAGGATCTTCAACGGATGGGTCAACATGCTGCCGGACGGTACCGCGCTTACGCCCATCGCCAGCGTAAGCCGCGACGCGGGCCGCAGAGTAGGCCTGGTCACGACGACCACGGTGACACATGCCACGCCGGCCGGTTTTGCGGCAGTGCAGCGCGACAGGGGCGGTGAAGACGAAATCGCGCAGCAATACCAGAAGCGGGTGGACGTCGTGTTAGGTGGAGGACGCCAATCCTTTGAGGCAGCGACCAGAAAGGACAAGCGCGACCTTGTGGGCCAATTCCGCGGGGACGGCTTCACTCCGGTCCTGTCTCGCGATGAACTGCTTCGGTTGAAGGCCGGCGGCGTTCAGAAGCTGGTTGGTTTGTTCGCCCCCGGCATGATCCCGTTCACCCTGGATCGGAACAACAGCGCGGAATTGCAGCGGACCGTCCCCACGCTGGCCGAAATGGCCACTGCGGCGCTGGCGGTGCTGGAATCCTCGCCCAAGGGATTCCTGCTGCAGGTGGAAGGCGGGCGCGTGGATCACGCCGCCCACGCCAACGACGCCGCCAGCCAGATGTGGGAGATGCTGGCATTCGACGACGCCATCGAGGCGGCCCTGCGGTTTGCCGAGCGGCATCCGGAGACATTGCTTGTAATCACTGCCGACCACGGCAATTCAAATCCAGGCATCGGCGGGAAGTGGGCAGAATGGAACAGCCCCTCGAACGGCTTCAAGATGCTGGCGCGGGCCAGGAGTTCCTTCAGCCAGATCCAACCGAAGTTGATGGGGAAGGGCAAGGCGGACACCGCACAGATCAAGGACTTGGTTCGCGAGGCGTGCGGCTTCGAGTTCACTTCCGACGAAGTTGAGGCCGTGCGCGCGGCAGCGGCCGGTACGAAGAAGTTGTGCCTGAACTCCCGGCTGGACAAGCTCGCCGGCATCATGGGACAGGCCGTGGGGAATCACACCGGCATCGGGTGGGTGAGCACGGACCATACTTCGGACTATGTCCTTCTGACGGCGCTCGGGCCGGGCCGCGAACGTTTCGCCGGGCAGATCCGCAACACGCGCTGCTTCGAGAACATGGTGGACCTGATGGGTTCGAAGTTCCGTAATCCATCGATGAGCCCGGAGCGTGCGCGGACATTCCTGCGCGCGGCAGTCGAACACCCCGGCGCCCCACACTGGGTGTAGTAACGCCTGCGGTATTCTGATACTTGTCCCCAATCCTTGAACAAGCCGCGGCGAAGGCCGCCGGATACCTCGCTGAAGTCAACTCACGTCCGGTCGCACCGGATGTCAACGCGCTAGTACGCCTGGCCGAGTTAGGCGGGCCGTTGCCCGATCTGCCTACAGAAGCCGCTGGCGTAATCGAGCTGCTTGACCGAGTCGGGTCGCCGGCGACCGTAGCCACCTCGGGCGGGCGATTTTTTGGCTTCGTACACGGCGGCACTCTGCCAGTGGCGCTGGCCGCCAACTGGCTGGCAGGCGCGTGGGACCAGAACGCCGCATTGTACACGTCCAGCCCCGTCGCGTCCGCGTTGGAGGAGATTTCTCTCGGCTGGCTCGTTGGCCTGCTGCGGCTGCCTGCCGACTGTGGCGGGGCGTTCGTGACCGGCGCCACCATGGCCAGCTTCACCGGTTTGGCCGCGGCGCGCCGCAGAGTGCTCGAAGCGGTGGGCTGGGACGTGGATGCCGACGGATTACAGGGCGCGCCGGCGGTGAGCGTCGTAGTGAGCGAGGAAGTCCACCCCTCGGTGCTGAAGTCGCTCGGTCTTCTGGGGCTGGGTCGTCGCCGGGTGTTGCGAGTCCCGGTAGACGGCCAGGGGCGCATGCGCGCCGATGCGCTGCCGGACTTTGAAGCTCCGGCCATCGTTTGCGTGCAAGTAGGGAATGTGAACACCGGCGCTTCCGACCAGGTGGGAGCGATCTGCGATGCGGCACATGCGCGCGGCGCGTGGGTTCACGTGGACGGTGCCTTTGGCTTGTGGGCGGCGGCCAGCCCGGCGCTTTCACACCTGGTAGCCGGCGTCGAGAAGGCGGACAGTTGGGCCACCGACGCCCACAAGTGGCTGAATGTGCCCTACGATAGCGGGCTGGCCTTCGTGCGCGATCCGGAATTGCTCTACCATGCCATGTCGGTGGCGGCATCCTACATACCACTTGCCGAACATCGCGACCCGGGGTTGTTCACTCCGGAACTTTCGCGGCGCGCTCGCGGCGTGGAGATTTGGGCCGCGCTGCGGACGCTGGGCCGCAACGGCGTGGCAGCGATGATCGAACGGACCTGCCGCCACGCACGTCGCATGGCCGATGGCCTGCGTGCGGCGGATTGCCAGGTGCTGAACGAAGTCGTGCTGAACCAGGTGCTGGTCTCCTTCGGGGATGCCGAGACGACCTCGCGCGTGATCGACATCATCCAGGACCAGGGAGTCTGCTGGTGCGGTGGAACCACGTGGCAAGGCCACGCGGCCATGCGCGTCAGCGTGGCCAATTGGTCCACAAGCGACGAGGACGTCGAGCGCAGCCTGGAAGCAATTCTGGAAGCCCGCCGGCTGGCTTCCGCCTAATGCGGGCCGGCAGGCTGAAGACTCGCCCCGCTTGGCAGGACGCATCGGAAGCCGGTATTGCTGCTCCGCTCGGCCGGTTCGCTCGCCAGCGTCGTGGAAACACGCAGCAGTTTCGGGAGATCGAACCAGGAGCCGCCCCTGATCGAAGGCGGTTGATCGCCACACCACTCCCAGACATTCCCCAACATGTCATGCAGTCCCCA
>JAJFUV010000254.1 GCA_021372245.1 Terriglobales bacterium | reverse complement strand
CCCGGTGGATTATACCAACGATCCCAGAGTCATCTGCAAACACGAAAAGATGGTCTCCATCAACGCTTGCATCCAGGTGGATCTCCTGGGCCAGGTGAATTCCGAGGGCATCGGCGGCAGGCAGTTTTCCGGCATCGGCGGGCAGGTGGACTTCATCCGCGGAGCGGCCATGTCTCCCGGCGGTAAATCCATTCTGGCCTTTAACTCCACCACCAACAAGGGCGTCTCCAAGATCGTCCCCACCCTGCCCCCCGGCACCGTGGTCACCACCTCGAGAACGGACGTGGACTATCTGGTCACCGAGTACGGGTACGCCAAGCTCAAGGGCAAGAGCATCCGGGAGCGGGCAAAGGCACTCATTTCCATCGCCCACCCCAACTTCCGCGCCGAGCTCACCGAAGCCTTCGAGAAGACCTTCTTCAAACTGTAATGAAACCGGAAGGCCGGGAGAACGGAGCCTTCGCTTCTTCCCCCGGCCTTCCTGCCGGCTTTCCATCCGCGCTTTCGCCCCCGAGGGTCGGTTTCCCTCGGGTACTCGCTCGGGAACCCCTGCGTCCCGCTTTGTTTCCCCGGGGAGCGCGGCAAGGATTCCCCTCTTCCGGGAGCGAAGAATTTACTCTTGACTTGACCATAAAAGCTGGTATAATAAATCGTGCTGCAAAAAACGCAGCTTCGCTCAAAGAACAGGATCCGGCCGTGGAGAGATGGCTGAGCTGGTCTAAGGCGCACGACTGGAAATCGTGTGTTCCCCTTAAAGGAACCGAGGGTTCGAATCCCTCTCTCTCCGCCAGCTTCATTGTCGCCCCCCTCTTGTCAAGGCAGAAACGCGGTGTTTGTCCCAGGGTTCCCTGTGTTCCTGTTACACGATATCTATCGACTCTGGGCTTCGGTAGCGAACCAATGTCATACTGTGACTGCAAGCGTTGTAAACTGGGTTCTTCGAAGCGAAAGCTTTCAGATCGCTCGCTGTGGATTTCTACTCCTTCTGTCGATATGTTCGGTGGTGCCATGATGCGAGCAGATGCGCGCCTGCATAAGAAAATGCCCAAAGCATACTCATCGGAAACTCACGCCTACGCTGAAATCAAGCGGGAACTGAAACGTCGCGGCTTCAGCACGCGGAACCCGAATCGCGATCCACACGGTGAGGTCTACACTCAACACGAAGCCGCAGGTAACGAGGAGCTGAAGAAGGCCCTTCAAGGCGGTGTGCCGGAGTGTGTCGTGAAACTGGGCGCGGATAAGCTCTGGGTCATTGAGGCAAAACGGCACCCCAACCAGCTTACGAAAGCGTTCAACGAGGCGAAGGATTACGCCAAGACGATCAATGCCAACAGCAGTCAGTTCGAAAGCATAATGGTGACAGGCGTGGCAGGATCAGATGAGGACGGGTACAAATTCACGTCCGCGTATCTTGCACACGACGGATGGAAGAAAATTACGATTGAGGGCAGTCCGCTTAGCCGCCTACTGAGTAAGTCAGAATGCATCGCCATTCTGACGACGAAAGACCCAAACATTCACCAACGGGAGCTGACGACCAAAGAGGTTGTTGATCTTTCCAAGAAGATCAACAAGCGCCTGCATAAAGCGAAAGTTGCAAAGGAGCGTCGCGCGCCGACCGTTGCGGCGCTTCTTCTGGCACTCTCGAAATCTCCACACCTTCGGTTCAACGAGAATGACCAGTCCGATGTTTTCGTCAACGATATCAACTCCCGTGCAGAGCAAGTGTTTAAGGGCGCGGGAAAGATGCACCTTTGGGAGCAGGTGAAGCTTGTTCCGCCTTCTGAAGACAACGCATCTTACGCAACAGCCCTAAACGACGTTATCACCCTGTTACGGGAGGCGGAGATTCTATCGTCCACGCATCAAACCGACATCCTTGGCCCATTCTTCGAAAACTTCCTCAAGTACGGTAACACCGCGAAGGATATCGGCATCGTGCTGACCCCGCGGCACATCTGTCGGCTAGTCGCGAACGTTGTCAACAGCCGCAGCGAACACATCCTGTACGATCCCGCAGTAGGCACGGGCGGTTTCTTGATCGCCGCTTACAATCACGTACGGGAAAACGAAACACCTGCCGCAGCAAAACGTTTTGCGAAAGACAAGATATATGGCTGTGAGGACAACGGCCCAGTTGCCAGTCTTGCGTTTATCAATATGTACTTCCGCGGGGATGGCAAACACAATCTACAAAACTCGTCCTGCTTTAATACCAGGCTAGTCGCATCCTCTCATGGGGCAAAAGCGCTGAAGTTCAAGGACGGCGCGGCCTTCAACAAGAAAGAACTGCGTGGCGTGAGTCATGTCATGATGAACCCCCCATTCGCCCTCAAAAACACGGATGAGGCGGAATACAAGTTCGTGGATCATGCCCTCACGCAAATGCAGCCGAACGGGTTGCTGTTCAGTGTCTTGCCGTCGTCGGTCATGTATTCAGCAGAAACAGCAGAATGGCGTAAACAATTGCTTGAAGCCAATCAAATCTTATCTGTCGTGCTATTCCCCAACGATCTCTTCTACCCCGTCGCCGTCGAATCGGTTGGAGTGTTCATTAGGAAAGGGGTGCCACACGGCACAAGCGATGTTCTCTGGGTGCGCCTGGACGACGATGGCTACACCAAGTGGAAAGGATTCAGGGTCCCCAAGCACGATTTGAAATCCGTCGATCGGTTACAGTCGCTGGCCGAGGTGGCGCGAGCCTGGGTCTGTGGTGGCATTAAATCGCCCGTCGAGCCGGGTTTCTTCGAGTTTCATCCTATCCGTGTCGATGAACTCATACCGCAAGCGCACATGGGGACACCGCCACTCGATCTTGAACAGTTCGAGCACGAGGCGGGTAGGGCTATTCGCGATTTTATCTACACACTTTGGTCACGGCCGAGGAGCCTACAGCAATGAAGATCTCTGCAGGGTATACACATTTCGTTGCTAATTCCCACGATACGCAAGAGTATGAAGATGGGCCAGTTCCGTTCGTCACCAGTGCAGAAGCCGACAACGGCGTAGTGAAATACGTAAAACCGCTGGACGGTGACAGAGTGGTGGAGGGGCCTTGTATCGTCATCTCTGGGCTGGGTTTTGCAACATTACATGCCGGCAAGGTCTTGCCAAAAGGGAATGGCGGCGATTCCTGCACGATCTTGAAGGCCAAAGCACAAGCCAGCATGGCCGAATATCTGAGCTTTGCTGCCGTCTTCAATCTGCTGCACAAATGGCGTTTCAGCTATGGCAGGAAATGTGGATGGTCGCGAATTGCGGACCTCGATGTTCCGGACGAACTTCCATCCGTGGACAGCGTCTGGAAAGATCAGCAAGACCGATTAGACGCTTGCCGTGGCGACATTTCCTCGAAGCTCTTCGAGAAATGCGAACCAGCCACGGCGTCCTCGTCACCCGAAGCCAGCGAAACGGATACGGAGCCTAAAGAACTCGATGCTGACGAGATCTGAACTGGGAGTCAAACGGGGAGTTCCCGGGACAGGCTACCTGATTCCGCAATTCAGCGACTCATCGGTCCTTCCCCGCTGACTGCGGACTGAAGCCGCTCCGCTTGAGAGTGTATTTGTTGAATTCGCGGCTCATGATTGGGGGGACTCATCGAAAGCGGGACTCCAATTTATCGAGAACCGCCAGTCCTGAATCGTGGAATCACGTACCCTCTCTCTCCATTGTCCCGGGAACTAAAGACCCTCTGGTCAGAGAGGTGAGCCGGCAGTTATTGCGCCGGCTCAATTCTTGTGTTCAGAATTACTTACACTTTCTCAGGCACCACATACGGTGCGCGGTAGTTGCGCGTGAGCAGGCGGTCGGCAGCCGGGTCGTTCACGAACCGCCAAGCGGTGGGGTCGACTTTCAGCCTGCGGCCCACACGGTAACTGATGTTCGCCAGGTGGCAGTAGGCGGCCGAGGTCACTCCGATTTCCACATCCGCGTTCAACGTCTTGTAATCGCGGCTGCGCACGGCGGCCAGGAAATTGGCCATGTGAGGCCGGGTGTCTTCGCTGCCCGGCGCGGTGCGCGGTTCATTGCGCACAAGTTCCCGCTTGCTCCCCATGTAAATGCGGAAGCCCGACCCGTCCAGGGTCATGAAGCCCTCGCTGCCGAAGAAGATGTCCCCTACGAAGTGGTCGGCGCGGCGCACGTCCCCTTCGCCCGGCGTGATCAGGCCGCGCACCTCGAATAGGATCTGGCTCCCGCCGAATTCGAACGTGGCCAGTTGCGTGTTCGGCGTCTCCTGGTCGTCCTCGTACAGGAATTTGCCGCCCGTCGAACTCACGTAGTTGGGCAGGCCTGCGTCCTTCATCGCCCAGCGCGCGATGTCCATCTCATGCACGCCCTGGTTGCCGATATCGCCGTTGCCGGTGTCCCAGAACCAGTGCCAGTTGTAGTGGAATCGGTTCATGCTGAACGGTCGCATGGGCGCCGGCCCCAGGAACACGTCCCAGTTGATTCCGGGCGGCACGGGCGTATCCGGCGTATGGCCAATAGACTTGCGCGGGTTGAAGCAAAGCCCTTTGACCATGTAGACCTTGCCGATCACCCCCTGCCCCAGCAGCTCGATGGCGAGCCGCTTGTGCGGCTGGCTGCGGCTCTGCGAGCCCACCTGCACCATGCGCTTGTACTTGCGCGCCGCTTCGATCATTTTGCGGCCTTCGAAAATGTTGTGGCAAGCCGGCTTTTCCACATAGACGTCCTTGCCCGCTTGGCAGGCCCAGATGGTGCCGAGCGCATGCCAGTGGTTAGGTGTGGCGAAGCTCACAGCGTCGATGCTCTTATCGTCGAACACCTGGCGCATGTCGGAATACGTCTTCGGGTCGCTGCCCTGAAGTTTCTTTACCAGCGCCGCTCCGCGCTCGCGCGCCGCCTGGTCCACGTCGCAGATGCCGGCGATGCGGCAATCCGGAATGGCCGACAGGAAGTTGACGTGATCCCGGCCGCGGCCTCCGAATCCGATCACCACCATGTTGATCCGGTCGTTCGCGCCAAGCACCGGCACGGCGCGGCTGGCAATCAGCGCCGCCGCCGTGGTCTGCAGAAAGTTCCGTCTATTTTCGTGTTTCATGCTCTATGGAGGCATTATATCGGACGGGCCGGCCGGCGGAGGGCTCGCGCAATTGCCTTCCTTTTTCCCACGCGTGTGAAGTACAATCTCACAGGCGCCGCATCGGCGGTGCCGGAGGAGGCGCATGAGCAAAGCGCGCGGAATGGTCCGCCGCGATTTCATGAAGGCCGGAGCGGGGGTTCTCTCCGCGGGCCTGGCCGCGGCAAAGGGTTCGGAGACGCCGTACCCGTCGAAATGGTACCCGTTCACCGAACATCCGGAATCCGATACCTGCTGGTCGCTCTCGGTGGGGCCTGACGGACGCATCTATGCGTCGTCCTGCGCCGAGGGCGTTCCGGGCGGCGTCGTGAAGCCGGTTCGCTACAACGAGGAAAAGGACAAGCTCGATTTCCTCTTTAATCTGGCCGAAAAAGTGGACGATCCGGGCAACACCGGCCATGCCACCCAGTGCAAAATCCATTACAGTTTCGCGCCGTCGATGTCGGACGGCGTGATGTACATGGCCACGCACTTGTCGGGGCCGCCCATCGATCTGCCCGTCTACAATCCGTGGTACTCCTGGCACGACGAGAAGCGCCTCTTCCGCGGCGCGGCTCTGCTTGCCTTCGACACGCGCAAGGACCAGGTGCTCTGGTGGGACACGCTAATTCCCAAGGAGGGCTGCCGCTGCCTGCTGCACGACGAAGACCGGCGGCTGATGTACGCCCTCAGCTACCCGCGCGATCATTTCTTCATCTACGACCTGAAGACGCGCAAGCGGCGCGACATCGGGCGCATCGGCTCCATCAACGGCCAGACGCTCTTCCTCGATAAGTCGCACCGCGTCTGGACCACGGACGATTACGGCCACCTGGTCCGCTACACTCCCGAGACGGACCGGCTGGAAGTCTCGCCCCTGACGCTGCCGCATCCGATTCACGAGACCGGCTGGCACAGCGTGTTTTATGACGTTGCGCCTTCGCCCGACGGCGAGTGCGTTTACGCCTCCACCTGGTGCCCGAACCCGTACCTGATGCGCATCTGGCCGAACGAGAAGCCCTGGCCGCGCGTCGAAAGCCTGGGGCCCGCCACGCAGCCGCGCGATTTGACCATGCCTGTCGACATGTTCCTCGACCACTGTGGCGGCCTGACCTTCGCCGGCGACGGCCAGCTCTACTATGTCGCTTCGCGCTGGCACGACCCGGTGCGCAACCCCATGCCCCCGCCGCGCAAGAGCCGAGAAGGCGTGGTCTGGAGGCTGGACCCCAAGACGCTCAAGCGCGAAGAGGTGTCGCGGCTGGAACATCCCACGGGCCTGGCGCAGTATGTATCGCGCGGCGCCGTGGATCATAACGGCGACCTGTTCTTCGGCCACGTCGGCGAGCGTCCCAGCGGGATCTTCAAAGTCTCGATGCCGGCCAACCGCAAGCGGAAGAACGCTCACCTTCCGATCCGGATGTGGGGCTAGGAGGAACGTCATGCAGAACAAACCGAGATTCGACCGGAACTCTCCCGAGATCAAGGCGTATTTGAGGGACGTTGCGCAGACGTTCACGCGCGAAGGCACGCTGATCGCCTTCGAGACCTGCATGCCGGGAATGACCGTGCCCATCCCGCTCGATGAAAGCCGCATCACGGCGCTCGATATCATTCCCGACGGCACAATCTACGGCGGCACCAGCGGCCACCAGGCGCACCTGATCGTGGCGTGCTTCCGGGGGCTCACCGGCCTCGTCTTCGATATCGGCGCCGTCGAAGGCGCCACGCAATGCGCGGCGGTGTGCTGCGGCGCAAAGGGCGTGGTGGCGTTCGTGAATGGTCCTAAGGGCGGCCGTGCGGTCAGCACGAAGCTGGTGCGGTTGTTCGGCCAGGACTTCATTCAGGAGTGGGGCGTCCGGCGGCCGGCCATCGAAGACCAGGGCGAATGTGCGCCGGGCGAAGCGGTTGTGGACGCCGTGGCGCTAGCCTCGCGCAAGCAGGTAGTTGGCACAACCACGGGCCACGTGTTCGCGCTCGATACCGACGCGCCGAAGCCGCGGATCGTTGGAGAAGCGCCCGGCAAGGGGAAGATTGCCGTGGGTTCGCGCGGCGGCGTTTTCGGCCGTGACGAGGGCGATTCCCTCTGGCGCTACGATCCGGAGCGGCAGGCTTTGGAGCGACGCGCCGTGAAGCTCCCCGCCGGAGACTGGAGCCAGTCGCTCGAATGGGCCGCCGATCCGCATGACGGCCTGCTCTACACGGCCGACGCGCAGGGCCAGTTGTTCTCCTTCAGCGAAGCGGCCGGCTTCAGCGCGCCGCTGGGGCGCACTATGCTCAAGCCGGTGGGGCCCATGGCCGTCACCTTCGATGGACGGCTGTTCGGATTCTGCGGCGCGGAGATCGCCAAGATGTTCAGCTACGATCCGCAGCAACGCGAGGTGACGAACCTCGGCGTGGCCGTTTCGATCATTGGGCGCCGGCGCTACGGCTACGTCTTCGGCGATGCGGTCACCGGCCGCGACGGCGAACTCGTGTTCGGCGAGAACGACAACGGCGGACACCTCTGGCTGTACTTCCCGCGGATCAAGTCGCGGGCGTGACGTTCAGCCTTCAAAACCGAAACTGAAGAT
>JAJFUV010000197.1 GCA_021372245.1 Terriglobales bacterium | reverse complement strand
TCCCTGGGTGCATCGGTAGGGTTGGGCCAGGGCGTCAGCTATATCGATCAGAATGCCCGGTCGCCTTACATCCACTCTTTTTCAGTCGATATGCAGCGTGTGCTTGCCAAGCAGATCGTGTTGACCACCAGTTACATTGGGTCCCGGTCGCGCCGACTGCTGATCGGAACCGGCAGCGTTAACATCAACCAACTCTCTCCGGATCTCTTTTCTCTGGGTAGCACACTCTATGACAGCGTGGCGAACCCCTTCTATGGGCACGGTGGCACCGGCATCATAGGCTCAGCCACCATCACGAGAGCGCAGTCACTGTATCAGTTCCCGCAGTTCGGTGGCATAGGCCGTTTGTTCTCCGACTTCAACCATTCCCGCTACGATGCGTTCGTGATGAAGGCGGAGCGGCGTTTCACCGGCGGCCTGGGCGTGCTTTCGTCCTGGACGTGGGCGAAGAACATGGATGCGGCCTATTCCGTGGCGAGCAACCAGAACGGCGGAAGCGGCGGCCCGCAGAACGCGTATGACCTTGAGCGCGAATACAGCCGGGCTCTGGCCGATGTAACGCATCGGTTTACATTCGGCATGAACTACGAAATGCCGTTTGGCAAAGGTCGAAAGTGGCTCAACCAAAGCCGTCTGCTGGATTATGCCGTGGGCGGATGGGAGTTGAATGCGCTTTCCACGGTCCAGAGCGGATTCCCGCTCGCGATCATCCAAAGCAACTACAACGGCATCATGGGCATGGCCGTACAGCGGCCCAATGCGACCGGCGCGGCTCCGGATTCGGTAGCCGCGGATCAACTCTATGGTTGGATCAACCCGAAGGCCTACTCGCTCGCGCCCGCGTACACCTTTGGCAACGTCAGCCGTGTTTCGAACCTGCGCAGCCCCGGCCAAGGAAACCTCGACCTCTCTTTGTTCAAAGCATTCACCTTGTACGAGAGGTTGAAGGGCCAGTTCCGCGCCGAAGTTATGAACGCGACCAATTCTCCTGCGTTCGGCCTGCCGGTCACGAATTTCAGCGCTTCAAATTTCGGGCAGGTTACGAACCAGAAGAATTTCCCGCGCCTCATCCAATTCGGAGTCCGAGTACTCTTCTAACTTAGTGCTGCCGCACCTGGGTTGAGAACATCTCTGTGCGGCAGCGCCGGAAACGGAGGACCGCTTGCATTGCGGCGGTCTTCCGCATCGCGTCTCTTCGGAAAACGTAACGGGTTAGTAGTGGATCCGATGAACGCGACAGGTGTCGCTGCAAATTTCCGGAGCGGCGACAACCACTTGTCGGTCCGGCCAGCGGGGAGTTGGTGGTGGACCGGGGAAAGGATACAACATGCAATTCGGGTACCGGCAATTCATCAAGACGTTCCTGGCCGTGTCGTTAGTGTTCTTTGTGGCTGGCTCTCTCTATGCGCAGAAAACTACAGCCACTTTGTCAGGCAACATCACCGACTCATCGGGTGCCTCTGTGGTTGGGGCTAAGGTGGTTGTTCGGAACGTAGATACAAACGTCACGCGAGACTCCGTCAGTAATGAACAGGGGCATTACACGGCGGATTTTCTCAATCCCGGCAAGTACGATGTCACCTTTGAGGCCCAGGGCTTCAAGCGCAAGGTAGTGCAGGGCGTTGTAGCCGAAGTGAACCAGACCATCGAATTGAACGCCGTTATGGAGGTCGGCGATGTGCAGCAGCAGATCTCTGTGCAGGCGAGTATTCCGGTCATGCAGGTGACCGAGAGCAGCCTCGGCGGGGTGATCGAAAACGAACAGGTCCGCGACATGCCGCTCAACGGCCGGCAGTTCCTGTCGCTGGCGCTGTTGGTGCCCGGCGCGGTTCCCGCCATCGGCGGGCGTCAGGCAAGCGAGCGCGGCACCATATCTTCCGCCATCAACATCAACGGAAACCGCGAAGGTTCGAACCTGTTCCTGATCGACGGAACACTCAACACGGACCCCAACTTCAACACCTTCGTCATCAGCCCCAATATCGATAGCATCCAGGAGTTCAAGGTCCAAACCAACACTTACTCCGCTGAGTTTGGCGCGCAGGCCGGCGGCCAGATCAACCTCGTGACGGTGAGCGGGACCAACAGGTATCACGGGACGGCTTATGAGTTCCTGCGCAACTCTTCGCTGGACGCGAAGAACCTGTTCGACCGCCCCGCTCCGTACAAGATCCCTCCGTATCGCCAGAATCAGTTTGGCGCGACTTTTGGTGGCCCGGTCCGGAAGGACAAGACCTTCTTCTTCCTGAGCTACGAAGGCTATCGCCGCGTACAGGCGCAGACCTCCACGGCGATTGTTCCCAGCGCCACGGTCAGGACCGGAGATTTCAGCCAGGTCACGAAGATTTGGGATCCATCCACAACACGGCCGAATCCGGCCTTCAGTCCTTCGCTGCCGGCGTCGTCAACGAACCCGCAGTATCTTCGCGATCCGTTCCCGGGTTCGGTAATCCCCTCTACCCGGCTCAGCCCGATCGCCCAGGGAATTCTGAAGTACGTGGACATGCCAAACGTCGGCATGGTCTCCAGTTGGACCGGGCGTTATCTGAATAACGACCCGAATCGCCAGAATATGGACCAGTTCAGCGTCCGCTTCGATCACACCCTGAGCGCCAAGGACCAGATCTTCGGGCGCTACAGTTACTCGGAAGAGAGCGTCTTCTCGCCCGGCGCGCTCAGCACGCAGGGCACTCGCCGCGAACCCCGGCCGCAGGTGTTCACTCTCGGCGAAACGCGGTTCTTCTCGCCCAACGTGGCCAACGATGTGCGTATTGGTTACACGCGTTTCCGTTTGAACGCCGTGAATAAGAACGCGTACACGAAGAACATCCCGGGCGAGTTGGGCATCCAGGGCGAGGAGGGACTTCCGCCTTCCGCCTGGGAAGTTCCAAGCGTTGGAATCTCTGGTCTCTCCGGCATTGGCGGAGCCACCTTCGGCGTACCGACCGAGACCCGGGATAACACTTACCAGATCCAGGACACTGTAACCGTCAATCGCGGGAGCCACAACCTGCGCATGGGCGTGCAGATCTACCGGTTCCAGCTCAACAACGCCACACTGAACTACATTCTGCCGACCTTCAACGTCTACAGCACGCCGTACACGGCCGATGTGACGAATCCCACTGGCGCCGGCGCCGGCAGCCAGTTCGCGGACTTCCTTCTGGGGATTTCCCACAACAACCAGGTGACCAGCGGTTCCGGCCAGGTTTACCTGCGCCGCACCATGTTCGCTCCCTGGTTCGACGACTCCTGGCGTGTCACCCGCAACCTCACCATCAATCTCGGGCTTCGCTGGGATCTGATGACGCCGTTCGTGGAAAAGTTCGACCACATGGGCGGCATGTACATTCCGAACATCAACGGAACGCCGATGCCGATCCCATTGCAAGCCGGCAAGACCGTTGCCGGCTACGGCGATGTGTCCCGCTCGATCATCAACACGGACTACACAAACTTCGCGCCGCGCTTCGGCTTTGCGTACAAGGTGAAGGGATCCGAACGAACAGTAATTCGAGCCAGCTACGGCATGTTTTACGACACGCAGATCGGAAACACCGTCGTCGACCTGGTGCGCAATCCACCCTATCAGGTGCGCATTCTCGTCAATGTGCCGGATGCGATTTATCCGTACTTGAGCTTGAGCCAACTTCGCCCCAACGATCCAAGTATCACGTCGAGCTACTTCGGTCAAGGACAGGTCGCAAACGGAAAGATGGTGTGGCCGACCGCTTACGCGCAGCAGTGGAACTTCAGTCTGCAGCAGGAAGTAATGGCTAATTGGGCGGTGACCGCTTCTTACGTGGGCTCTACCACGCGGCACCTGTCTTATTCGGCGCCTATGAACACGGCATATCCCGGCTATGGGCCGGTCAATCCCCGCCGGCCGCACTACCCCACCGTTAGCAACATTTACCAGGTTGCTCTGCCGCGCGCCAACGCCTACTACAACGCGCTGCAGGTCAAGTCCGAACAACGCGCTTTCCATAGCCTGACCTCGCTTATCAGCTACACCTGGAGCAAGTCGATGGACACCGCGCAGGAAATCCGCGCCGGAGGCTCGACACAAGATCCGAACCTCTGGGAGTACGACAAGTGGAATCGCTCCCTGTCCAACTACGATATGCGGCACCGCCTGACGGGCAGCGTGATCTATGAACTCCCGTTTGGAAAGGGAAAACGGTTCGTCAATGGCGGCGGGATCAGCAACGCGGTCCTGGGCGGCTGGCAGGTAAACACGATCCTGACCTTCCAGACCGGCCAGCCGAATACCGTATGGTCCGGCGTCGACACGGCAAACATCGCCGGCGGCGCTTCCCGGCCCGACCGTGTCGCCGGCTCGGCCTTGTATCCCGATAACCAAACGGCCGACAACTGGTTCAATAAGGGCGCCTTTGCCGCGGCACCCGACTGCCGTAACCAGGTTGTATGCAATTCACTCTCCAGCCCGTTGCTGACTTACGGCAACTCGGGCCGCAACATCCTGACCAACCCGGGACGCCGGAACATGGACCTGTCCATGTTCAAGAGCTTCAGGTTCGGTGAGTTCCGAACCATCCAGTTCCGCGCGGAGTCGTTCAACCTGAGCAACACACCACCGCTCGGGTGGCCGAGCACGACCTTGACCGACGGGAATGCCGGCCGCATCCTTGGTGCCGGCGCTTCCCGGCAGGTGCAGTTCGCCCTGAAGTACATGTTCTAACCCTGTCGTCCTGCGGCGTATGCGGCAGCAACGCCGCCCCATGTGGGGCTGGATTCGTCCAGTCCCACATTTTTTGTGTTTCAATGTCCATGTCTAAACTAGCAATGATGCTGAAACAGATTACCCGTATCGCCGTCGTCTCCGCAGTTTGTGCTGTTTCATTGCCGGCCGAAACAGGCAAGTCCATCTTCACGCTTGAAACCGGATACCGCGCGACCACCGCGGGGCCTGTTCTGGCCACGCGCGATGGCAGGATTCTCTGGCTTACCGGCGGCCCGGACGGAATGTCTCCCGGGACGTTCGCAATCTCAAGAACAGAGCTCCGGGAGTCACGGGACGGAGGGCTTACGTGGAGCGCCCCGCGCATCCTGCTCCGGGGAAACAAGTCTGTAATGCCCGGCTCGATGGCGCTCCTCGAACTGCGCTCCGGCCGGCTGTTGCATCTCACCAGCCTTTATGGCGGCTACAGCCAGGACCATGACGTCAACAAATCGTTGAACGAAGGCTACGCACAGTGGTCGGATGACAAAGGTGCAACCTGGAGCCGGCCCATCAAGTTGCCGACCGGCGAGCGTTACCTAAGCTCGGTGCTCTCGGCAACCCAACTGTCGAGTGGCCGCATCATATTTCCGTTCGGCTATTTGGTGGGGCAGCACGGGCAGTTCATGGTGTCCTCGCTTTGCTCGGATGATGACGGAGTCACTTGGAAACGCTCGCCCAGCGTGCTCGATGTTACCGGGACCGGCTTCGAAAGTGGCGCTACAGAACCGTCCGTTGCGGAGCTTCCCGGAGGGCGTTTGTGGATGGTCATCCGGGCGCAGACGGGTTTCCACTGGGAGTCCTTCTCCGGCGACAAAGGTGTCAACTGGACTGCAGCCCATGAGTCTCGCTTCCCTGCCAGCAACGCGCCCATGGTGTTGCTCCGCCTCAGAAGCGGCCGCATTATCGCGGTATGGAACCATTCGGTTCAGTGGGCGTACGCCCGCCATGTGTTGGTGGCAGCGGCCACCGATGATGGAAAGAACTTCTTCGGCTTCCGGGAGATCGATCACACCGATTATCCGTTGCTAACCCCGGACAAGTACTGGGGCGCGATGTACCCTTACCTGACGGAAGCCGCCGACGGGACGGTCCTCGTCGCCTATAACTTCGGCGACTGGAGCTACAACCGGGCCAAGCTGGCGCGTCTCGCGCCCTCCTGGTTCGAAGAACGGGCGCTTCAAGAGGATTTCTCGGAAGGCCGCAGCACTTGGTGCCGTTTGGGAGGCTCGGGCGACGCCCTGATTTCTCCGGACGACAATGAGCCAGGCGCCACACTGCAGGTGAAACAGAGCGGGACGGCCCTGGCCGGCATTGTGCGCAACTTTCCGCAGATCGGCCACGGCGTTTTTCGGGTCGAAGGTTCCGTGAACAAGGGCGACGGCTACCTGCTGTGGCACGACAGCTTCCTCTATCCCGGTCGTGTGGAGGAGGCCTGCCTGCGAGTCCGCTTCGCCGCGGATGGCCGTGTCTTCATCGGTGCCGGTTCGCCAAGCCGGAAGTCCATCGGAAAGCCCGCGTGGAGTCCCAAGTATTCCTATCTGGCCTACCCGGTGAACTCCGAACGTGAATACCCGGTCCGTTGGACCGCGGGCAGGTGTTTCAAACTGCGCGTGGACTGCGACACGCACTCGCGCACGGCGTCGGTATCAATTGATGGAGGACCGGTGGTGAAAGTCGACCTCGGCGAGATTCTCGGGCTGTCTTACTTCGGGGTGGCCGCCACCCAGGACGGGAACATATGCGTGCGGCGCTTGTCGACCAGCGACAGCCGCGCCGCCCTGCCATGATCATTGAAAGGTGAGTTGAAAGATGAAGCGATCTGCAATCCTACTGATGCTGCTTGCCGCAGGCCTCTGTGCCCAGACGGCGAGATGGTCCGAAGCCCGCGCCGCAAGCTGGTATCGCCGCCAGCCGTGGCTGCTTGGCTCCAATTACATTCCGGCGACCGCCATCAACCAGCTCGAAATGTGGCAGGCCGCCACGTTCGATCCTCAGCGCATCGACCTGGAACTCAGATGGGCGCAGGAAATCGGCATGAACACGATGCGCGTGTTTCTCCATGATCTGCTGTGGAAGGAAGACGCGCCCGGATTCCGCTCCAGAATCGACCGCTTTCTGACCATCGCCTCCAGGCACGGCATCCGCCCCGTGTTCGTGCTCTTCGACTCCTGCTGGGACCCCTTCCCTGCCCTCGGGCGACAGCATGACCCCAAACCCGGTGTGCACAATTCCGGCTGGGTGCAGAGCCCCGGCGCCGTGGCGCTGCAGGATCCTGGGCAGTACGCCAGACTCGAAGCATACGTAAAGGGTGTTGTCGGTGCTTTCGCGAAAGATCCACGCGTGCTCGCCTGGGACGTCTGGAACGAACCGTCAAACGGTAACCGCGACAGTTACGGCAACAGGGAGCCGGCCAACAAAACCGAACTCGTGCTCGCCCTGCTGCCGAAGGTCTTTGCCTGGGCGCGGGCCGCGCATCCGGTGCAACCGCTTACGGCAGGAGTGTGGGTGGGCGAGTGGGGCGATCCAAAGAAACTCAGTGCTGAGAACGCAGTCCTGCTCGAACACTCCGACGTGATCAGCTTCCACAACTACAAGACGCCGGATGATTTTGAGCGGCTGGTAAAGAGCCTGCAACAGTACAAACGGCCGCTGCTATGCACCGAGTTCATGGCTCGTGGCAGCAACAGCACGTTTCAAGGCATCCTTCCTATTGCCAGGAAATACAAGGTAGCCGCAATAAACTGGGGCCTCGTGGCCGGCCGAACGCAGACGTATCTTCCGTGGGATTCTTGGAAGAAGCCCTATGTGGACCGCGAACCTGTGATCTGGTTTCACGAAGTTTTCAAGACCGATGGCACACCGTACCGCGTCGAAGAGGTGAATCTGCTTCGTGAATTGTCCGCGGCCAAATGACGGCTTCGCTTACATGAGGGGCAGGCTGGCCGGTGCGGCGATAGCCTTCTCGATCGACGAGGCGACGTTCTTGAGTTCAAACACCCGCGACGGGAGGTTCTCGAGCGTAATCTCGGACGTGGTACCGGATACGCTGATCGAGGCAATCACACGGCGGTTCGGAGAGAAGATCGGCAGTCCGACGCAACGGACGCCCAACTCATCCTCCTCGTCGTCGAACGCATATCCGCGCATTGCGACTTCGGCAAGGTGTTGATGGAGATGCCGTGCGCTAACGATCGTGTTCTCGTTGTGGCGGCTCAGACCGTGCGCCTGAATAATTTCGTCGACTTCCATCGCGGGCAGGTACGCG
>JAJFUV010000180.1 GCA_021372245.1 Terriglobales bacterium | reverse complement strand
CTTCGGCGGGCGCGTCCCACGGCGCTCCGCTCACCGCGGCGCGGGCGGCAGGGACAAGCGCGGGCGTAACGCCCAGGCCCAAATTGAATTCACGACGGGACAGTCTGAAAGGATGCTCGGACACGATTGCCTCCTAACTGGAACCGTCCCAGCATATAAAAAAACCGGGGCAGGTGGACTGCCCCGGTTCCCTCCAGACTGATTACCCCAGGTACTCCTTGGCGTTGGCCGGCATTGAGAGCAGCACTTTGCGGGCGCTCACAGCGCCGCGGAGCATTTCGAGTTCGTCGGCCGGTTCGGTAAGCGGCAGGGCCACTTGGCCGCCCTGGGCCGCCGAGCGGCAGAAGGCCATCATGATCTCGAAGCCCTTGTAGGCGCTCTGGAAGTTGCAGGAGTGGACCTTGGCGTCGTCGTCCAGCCAGTCGGCCATCTCCTGAATGTAGGGCGGCATGTCGAGGTCGTAGTTCATCGAGCCAGTGCCCGACGCCGAGCCCGTTTTGGTCACCGAGCGCCAGCCGGCGCCGGTGAGCGTTTCGGCGAATCCGTCGGTCCCCTGAGCGCCGATGCGGCACTTGCGCCACCAGGCATCTACTTCGGGCACGTCCGGAGCGCCGGCGCCGCATTCCAGCACGCCGTGAACTCCGTTCGCATAATGCACGATGCCCGCGATGTAGTCGGGCGAAGGGTGCACATCGGTGAGTTTGCCGCGCCCGGCCGCCTGCGCCATTACCCACTCGGCTTCGGCTTCGTTGTTGTACCAACGGGTGTAATCGATCAGGTGCGAGAGCATGTGGGCCATCCACCCGGTGGAGGTTCCATAGACCGTAAGGATGCGCCCCAGCGCGCCGCTGGCAATGATCTCCTTCACCTTCTGGTAATGCGAGCCGTAGCGGTGCTGATGGCTCACCACCACCTTGATGCCGCTCGCATTCACCATGTCGCGGATGGCGAAGCCCTCGGCGCTGGTGAGCGCGACGGGCTTCTCCATGGCGATGAGCTTCGCGCCGCTCTCAACGCCGATGCGGAACATGTCCTTGCGGATATTCGGCAGCGTGCAGAAGCAGAACACGTCGGATTTGGCGGCGGCAGCCACCTGGGCGGCATCGGTGCCCTTCAGCGTGACGCCTAGCTTGGCGGCAGCCGTGTCCAGGCGGCCCTTGTCGATGTCGCAGATGCCCACCACCTCGAAACGGCCGTTCGATTGGAAAGTGGTGGCATGGTGCATGCCACGCTTGCCCATCCCCACCACGACGACTCTATACTTGCGCTCCATTTCGCGTTACCCCTGTTGGGAGTCCCACTCGAGCGTCTTGGCGATGGTGTAGTCCACCTCCGCCTCTGTCAGTTCGGGATAGATGGGCAGCGTGATGCAGCAGGCGGCGTTGCGCTCGCTGTTGGCGATGGAACCCACGATGCGGGCCTGTTTACCCCACGGGTAGCCTTCCTGCTGATGGATGGCGATGGGGTAGTGGCACTTGGCGTCGATGCCGTTCTTGTTCAGGTAGTCCAGCAACGGGTCGCGGTGCGCGGCCTGCTTCGTCTCGATCACATAGAGATGGAAGACGTGGCGGTAGCCGGGCAGCTCGGTGGGGAGCGTGAAGCTCTTCGCGCCCTTCAAGCCGGCCGTGTAGCGGGCGGCCCACTTCCGGCGCAGGTCGTTCCATTCGTCGATATGCTTCAGCTTGGCGCTGAGGATGGCGGCGTGCAGATCGTCCAGGCGGCTATTGAAGCCATAGCTGTGACAGGAACGCTTGCCGGAACCGTGGTTGCGCAGCTTGCGGATGATGCGGTCCACTTCCGGGTTGTTGGTGACCACAGCGCCGCCGTCGCCGAACGTGCCCAGGTTTTTCTGGATGATGAAGCTGGTGCAGGTGGCGTCGCTCAGCTCGGCGATCCTGAAGCCGTCGCCCGCCGCGCCGATGCCCTGTGCGTTGTCTTCGACAACCAGGAGCTTGTATTTGTCGGCGATCTTGCGGATGGCTTTCATATCGGCGCACTGCCCGTAAAGATGTACCGGAACGATGGCCTTGGTCTTCGGTGTGATGGCCGCTTCGATCTTGGCCGGATCGATGCAGTTAGTCACCGGATCGGAATCGACGAACACGGCGGTGGCGCCTGCGATCCAGATAGCCTCGGCCGTGGCGAAGAAGGTGTTAGTGGTGGTGATGCACTCGTCGCCCGGACCGACGCCCAACGCCATCAGGGAAAGCCAGATGGCGTCTGTTCCGTTGCCCACACCTACGGCGTACTTAGTGCCGTTGTAGGCGGCGAATTCCTTCTCGAACTTCTTGAGCATGGGGCCCATGACATACTGGCCGCTCTCCAACACCTCGGCCATATTGGCGTCTATTTCGGCCTTGATGTTGTGATACTGCCTTACGTGTCCATAGAAAGATACCGTCATGTAGACTTCTCCTTTCGTCTGTCTTGCGTGGGATAGTGACTCAGTATACCTTAGCGTGGCGGGCTGGCGCGCGCCCCCCGGTCTTGCCTGCAGGCGTGGTAGCTTAGTACAGATCTGGCGGGTTCAACGGCCCGTAATCTGTTGATGCTCTCTCGGAGGACAGAGATGTTTGTACTGCGTTCGACTGCAGTTGCTGCCGCCCTGTTACTTTTCTCAGGGCTTCCCGTTCCGGCCCAGACGCCTACGGCACAGCCGGAGATGACCACCCTCAAGTCGGCCTTTATCCCGGGCGACAAGACTATCTTCTATGACGATTTCACGGACATGAGCGCGGGCGATGCCCCGCCCCATTTCAAGGTCCGCGGCGCCGCTCCCGAACTCCAGGCCGCGGGCGATGTCCGTCAACTAACCATCAGCCAGCGCGGATCCATTTTTCCCAATGTCACGGCGCTGCCCAAGAACTTCACTTACGAAGCCGAGATCAAGTTCGATCCCAAGGGCCGTGAGATTGCCCATCTCATTCTGCTCTCGGGCACAAAGCAAGTCCTCGTTTACAGCACAACCGCCAGCCCCAATCAGTGCGACCTGCAGGTTCAGCTCAAAGCGCCGAAATACCAGGATCTCGGCCGCAAGCGGTTGCAAATGAGCTGGGCCGAGCCGTCGAAGCTCGCGCTGTGGGTTCAGGATGGGCGCCTCCGGATTTTCGTGAATGGCGAGAAGCAGCTCGACTTCAACCAGATCGAGATGCCCGCAATCAGCGGCGTGGAGTTCGCCCACGACTTCTATGGCCCGCCGCAATCGTTTGGCTATCGGACGGTCCGTTTCGCAGAATCCACGCCGGACTTCAGCCAGGTCATCACGTCCGCCGGGCGCTTCGTCACGCACGGCATCCTGTTCGATACGGCGAGCGACCGCCTGAAGCCGGAGTCGGCCCCGGTGATCCAATCCATCGCCAAGGGCCTGGAGACCAATCCGAACCTCCGTTTGCTCATCGAGGGGCACACGGATTCGGTCGGCAACGCCGCCGCCAACATGGATCTCTCGCGCCGCCGCGCCGAGGCCGTCAAGTCCGTGCTGGTCACTCAGTTCAAGATCGATGCCGCGCGCCTGACAACGGCGGGCCTGGGTGCCACCAAGCCGGTCGACACCAACGACACGCCTCAGGGCCGCGCCCAGAACCGGCGCGTCGAGCTGGTCAAGAAATAGTGTAGGGCAGGCGGTTTCGCCTGCCTCGTCCTCATCCGAACAGGCGGTCGAAGAACTCGCGGGTGCGCTCCTGCACTTGGGCGAGTTCCATGGCTAGCGGCTGGTCGTGCAGATAATCGGGAGTCCAGCGGCCGACCAGTTCGTTGAGCACTTCCAGTTGCGATTCCGACCTTGGCAGGTCGCCCGCCGCCTGACCGGTGGAAACGCGGATGCCGTGATCCACGGCGCGGTAGAAAGTGGATGCGTCGCGCAGGAAATCCGCGTCGGCGCGCTCCAGGTGCCCCATCTGCTCGACGACGTCGATGCGCGCGGGCGTGTTCAACACCTTGAAGAATATGCCCGCGCCGCGCAGGCGTAAGTACATGAGGGCGAAGTCGATGTCGTAATAGGAGCCGCGGCCAGCCTTCAGCGGATTGCCGGCGCTCAGTTCCTTCTCCAGGCGGCGGCGCATCTGCAGCAGATCCTTCCGCGAGCGCCCGCTCTGCCCATAGCGCCGCCAATCCACCTTTTGCAGCTCATTCAAGAACGCCGTACCGCGCTCGATGTCGCCGGCCACGGCGCGCGACTTCATGTATGTGATGCCTTCCCAGGCCTCGGCGCGCTTGGCAAAGTACTCGTGATAGTTTTCCACGGACTGCACCAGGGCGCCCTCGCGGCCATTGGGCCGCAGCCGTGTATCAACGGCGAAGATGACGCCCTCGCCGGTGTAAGCGGTGATGCGATTGATGACGGTCTCGGCGACGCGGGTCCAGAAGGGCAGTTCGGGCAGATCGGCGTCGGGAAGAACGAAGACCAGGTCGGCGTCGCTGGCCATATCGAACTCGCGCATGCCCAGGCGGCCGAGCGCCACCACCATGAGCTGGTTTTCGGGCTTGTACCCGGCGGCGGGCGGCCGCGAGGCGGCGACCTCTTCGATGGCCAGGCGGTAGGCGGCCTGGATGGTCGCGTCGGCGAGTTCGCTGGTGCGATCGAGCGTTTCGAAAATCGGTGTGCGCAGGCAGATGCTTTCGGCCTGCACGCGGAACATCTCGCGGCGGAAGAAACGCCGCACTGCGCTCATGTCGCTCAGCGCCGTCACCAGGCCGGAGTAGGGAAGATCCCGAGTCGACGAGTCTCGCATGCCGCGCAGCTCGCGCAACAGCTCAGGGTTGCGGATCAGATGTTCGGAGAAGAACTGGCTGCAATCGAAAATCTCGAAAACGTAGCCCGCCAAGGTGGGATCGCGGTCCAGCCAGCCTAGCCACTCCGGCTCGTTCAGAATCCTTTCGAGGTAGTGCTCGAACAGACTCAGGCCGCGCCGCAAGTCGCCCCGGCCGATCATGGCGGCCAGCCGCGGAGCCTTCTCGTCAAGGAACCGCACCAGGTTGCTCGGCGCGGGTTCAGGAACATCGTCCGGCACCGCCGCTTCCACGCCGCCCGCCGGTTCGATGACCGGCTCGGGTGTCATGTAATAGATGGGCCGTTGCGCGTGAATGACGCGCTCGTAGATCTCCTGCACTTCCTCCAAGTGCGCATTCAACTCGCCCAGCAGCGTCTCGGCTGTCGACGCCTTGCCGATCTCGGCGGCAGGCATGCGGCGGGCGAACGTTTCCAGCTTGGCCGCATCCGAGGGCAATGTGTGCGTCTGGCGATCCTCGTCGAACTGCAGCCGGTGTTCGAGCGTGCGCAGGAACTGGTAGGCGGAGGCCAGCCGCGAGTATTCCGAATCGTCCAGGAAGTCTTTGTCGTGCAGGCGCGCAAGCGCCAGCAGCGTGCCGCCGTGGCGCACCCAAGGCTCCCGCCCGCCGTGGAGCCGCTGCAGGCATTGCACCAGAAACTCGATGTCGCGGATGCCGCCGCGCGCCAGCTTGACGTCGAAGCCCGACGCGTTGCCGCGCCGCCGGGCCGCCTGCTCATGCAGGCGCTCGCGAGTGGCTGAAACGCTCTCCACCGCACTGAAGTCCAGCGTCGTCGCATAGATGCGCGATTCGAGCGTCTCGAGCAGTTCCCTGCCCAGCGCGCGATCGCCCGCCGCCGTGCGCGCCTTGATCAGCATTTGCAGCTCCCAGTCGCGCGCCCGCGTCCTGTAGTAAAGAATGGCGCCATCGCGGGACAGGCAGATCTCGCCCAACCTGCCATCGGGGCGCAGGCGCAGGTCCACGCGATAGCAGGCGCCCACCGGCGTGTACGTGGAGAGCAGCTCCGTGTACTGATGCGCCAGTTTCTGGAAGAACTCCTTGTTGCTGATGGAGTGCGCGCCGTCGGTTTCGCCGTTGCCCGAATAGAGGAACATCAGATCGATGTCGGAACTGTAATTCAGCTCCTGCCCGCCGAGCTTCCCGAGCGCCACCACGGCGAACGAGCATGCGCGGCGCTTTCCATCCGCATCTACCTGCTGGGGCACGCCATAGCGGCGTTCCATGTCCTTTCGCAGATGGCGGTAACTGACTTCCAGAATCGCGTCGGCCAGGTTCGAAATCTCTTCCGTGGTTTCTGGCAGCGTGGCGATGTTCAGCACATCGCGGAGCACGATGCGGAGCAACTGGCGCCGCCGGAAGAGGGCCAGCGTGAGGGCCAGCGGCGCGGAAGCGTCCGCCGCCAGGGCCGCCTCCAGCCGGTCCTCGAGCTGTTCGGCGGGAAGGACGCGGTCGATGTTCCGGGCCTTGGCCAGATCCTCCAGCCATTCGGGAAATTGCAGCACGGCCTCGGAAAGGAAGCGGCTATAAGAGAAGACGGCGACCATGTACTGCAATGCGGTGGAATTGGTCACCAGGCGGCGGAACGATTCCGGACGCGATTCGTGCAGCCGCTCCAGGCACAGCAACGCTTCATCGGGATCGGGCGAGGACGCCAGCAGATAGCGGAGCCGCTTTTGTGTTTCGGCGGGAATGGCGCCGGAAAGGTTCTCGATACTGGAACGCGCGCGAGAGAGATCCCGAAAGCTGACTTCGTCGAGGAGGCGTTGCATGAAGGCAGTTCTTGTCCCCACCGAATTATAGCGTGTAGACAAAAAAAGAGGGCCGCCGTCGCGGCCCCCCAAGGAAACCGTAGGGGCGGGATATATTCCGCCCCCACAACCCTTACCAGTTAAGGTGCATCGCCAGCTTGATGAACCGAGGCAGGTTGCGCTGCGTCGGGTTCAACTGGCCGAATGCGGCGTTGGTAACGTTGTTCCCGTTGTCCGCGATGTCCGCGAACCACGGGTGATTCATCATGTTCACCATCTCGAAGCGGAACTGCAGCTTCAGGCTTTCCTTAATGGGGAAGTACTTCATGAGCGAGGTATCCCAGTTGTTCATGCCGGGACGCCGCACATCGCTGAACAGGTACGGGAAGTTCCGCAGTGTGTACGGTTCCGGGGTGGCAACCGCTGAGCCATCCGCCTTCTTCCACAACGATGTGTTGTACCACTGCTTGTTGGTCGGGTTGTCCAGCTTCGCGCTGCCCGTAGCATTCTGAAGCGCGTTCGGGTAGTCCGCCACCCAGCCCTTCTGGAAGGCCACGTCGTAGGCGACTTGCCAACCGCCGATGATGGCGTTGACAACACCCGGAATGTTATTGGCGAACTGCCGGCCCTTGCCGAACGGCAGCTCATAGATGCCCGCGATGACGAACTTCTGCGGGGCGTCCACGTTCTGGTTGGATTCCTTCACCAGAACGGTGGAGTCGTAGTTCGTGAGCCCGCCGAAGTCCGTCGGGTTCAGCATACGGACTTGCTGCAGGTTTTTGGCGATACCGTAGTTAGCCAGGAAGCTCAACCCATGCGAGAAGCGCTTGGTGATCTTGAAGCTCACGGCGTCGGAACGGTTCTTGCCGATAGGTACGCCGGTCAGCGTAACGCCGTTGAACTGCGGGTAGGCGTACATGAGCTGCGTACGTACGATGGTCGCGCCGTTCAGCGCGGCATTGTTCGGGATCAACCCCGCCATGGGGTTGGGGACCTTCTCTGTGTAATACGCCGTATCGATGGCGCCCGTCGAGGTGCGTCTGGCCCACTGGTTGAGCGGCATGTAGTTCAAGGCATACCCCGCGGAACCGACACCGCCTCCGTGACCGACGTTGAACCGGCGTCCGATGTTGCCCGAGTATCCGACCTCGAACAGCATTCCGCCCGGCAATTCTCTTTGAATATCGAGCGAGAACTGGTGCGTATAGGGCAGGGCGCGGTTTCGAATCCAGCCTTGCATGCCCTCACCCAGGAAGCTGGCCGCCCCATTACTCGAACCAATGGCATCGAGCAGTTTGCTGTTGGGGTAGGACACGAATGCGTTTTGCGTGGTCATGCCCGGATACGGCGTCAGACCGCCGTCGACGGATGTAACAGCGCCCGTGGAGCGGCTGAAGCCGTTCGTGGAGCCGTTGTCATCGTGGCCGATGTAATAGAGGCCGTAGCCTCCACGCAGCACCCACTTGTCACCCAGCTTGTAAGCCAGGCCGACGCGCGGCTGCCAGTTGTTCTTGTCGGCATCCACAAGGGTGCGGGGCAGGCCGTTCACGCCCGCAAACTGTACGGCGCCCTTCAGGGTCAGGCCCGTGACTTTGCTGGCGATGGGGCTGGCGGCATCCCAGTCCAGGCCGAGGATCTGGCGGTCGTACCGTTCGTAGTTCCCGGTCTCGGTGTCCCACCGCAGACCGAAGTTGATCGTCAGGCGGGAATTGACCTTCCAGTCGTCCTGGAAGAAACCGCCGTAATAGAAGTGGCGGTAGTACGTATCGATGTTCTTATCGATTCGTGCCTCGGTGGGGACACCCAGCAGGAACGTGGCGATGGCGTTGCCCGAGGTCGCGTCCGCCTGGTTGGCGTTGGCCTGTGTCCAATTCTTGGCGAATCTATAGTAGCCCGACGGCTGGCCGCGGCCAGGCTCAGCCCGGTTGAATTGCCGGAAGTCGGCCCCGAACTTCAGGAAATGGCGTCCGACTACCTTGTTGAGGTTAGGCTGCAAGCTGTACGTGTCGCGCGTGCCGGGGCCCGCTGCGTCGGAGCCAGCACTCTGGTACCCTTCGAAGTCAAACCGCGGGAACTGATAGCGCGTGATCTGGGACGTGATCGCACTCGAAAAGCCGAGCTGCGAAGGGTTGTAGCCAGCGCCGATGGTGCTGCCGCCGGTTTCTTCCCAGCGATTCAAACCCGCGCGAAGGTCGAAGGTCATGGTCGGCGATAGCGTGGAGGTCCAGTTCATCATCACGTTGCGGCCATTGCGCAACAGCGGTCCGTTGCCGGTCGGCTCGGCGGGGTTGTCCATGCCAAATACGACGGCGCGGAATTCCTGGAACGGGTTCTCGTTGTACCGGAAGAAAACGTTGTTCTTCGAGTTCACGACCACGTCGGTGCGTCCCACGAACTGGTCGAAGCTGGCGATCCACATCGAAGGATACGGATAGTTGTTGATGTGGGCCGGTCCGTCGCCCGCAGCTGTGGGAGCCGGGTAGTAGGACAGCAGCTTGGCGGCGACCGGGTTGATCTGGCTGGCCGCGATCTTGTTGCCCGGAATGGGCGTGCGCGATCCGTTGGCCAGCGTGCTGTACGGATCGTAGATCGTCACCTGCTGGCCCTGGCCGTTGAGCAGATTCGTGAAGTCGCCACCACGGATATCCATGGTGGGGAACGTCTTCACGTCAGGATCGGCCGAACGCTGCCGCATGCTCTCCCAGGACAGCATCCAGAACACGCGGTTCTTGGTGTTGACCAATTTCGGGATCACGATGGGACCGCTCGCCTGGATACCGAACTGATTGATGTGGTTTGGTGGCTTGCGGCCGTTGGGGAAGTATTGGCCGGCAACCGTCATGGGCTTGTTGAGTTCGCTCTGGTTGGCGTTCAGTTTGTCGTTCTGGAAGTACTCGAACGCGGTGCCATGGAAGTCGTTGCCGCCGCCCTTGGTGACGATGGTGATGACACCGCCAGCGGTACGCCCATACTGCGCGTCATAGGTATTGGCCTGTACTTTGAATTCCTGCACCGACTCGGTGGTCGGCGCGCTGATTACCGTATATTCGGCACGGACGTTGCTGATGCCGTCCATCAACACTTCGTTGGTCTTCTCACGGCCGCCGTTGATCGAGAGACCGGACATGCCGCCGATATCAAATGAGCGCAGATAACGGAACGTGCCGCTCTTGATGACGCCGGACGCCGCCCAGGAAATCTGGAACGGGTTGCGGCCCTGTGTGGGGACGCTGGCGACGATCTCGTTGGCCAGCACTTGCGACCGGGTGGCGGTTTCCGTCTGCAACTGCGAAACGGATTCGCTTACGGTCACGCTGGTGGTCACTTCGCCGACTTCCAGCTTTACGTCGAGGCGGATCTTATCCGCCGCTTGCAGTTGGATGTTCTCCCGCACGAACTTCTTGAAGCCGGTGGCTTCCACCGTCATCAGATACTTGCCGGGAGCAAGGAATGGGGTCAGGAAGCTGCCCGATTCGTTACTCTTGGTCGATGTGACGGCGTTTGTTGCAAGATTGGTGACCTGCACGGCGGCGTTGGCTACCGCGGCGCCGGTTGAGTCCGTGACGGTCCCCGTTAAACTGGCACGTACCTCCTGTGAATAAGCTAGAGGTACTAACGTCAGAACAAACAGCGCAGACACGAGTCTGCACAAATTGCGCATACTCCCTCCTAAAGCAGAATTGTGAAGTCTTGCTAAGACACCCGTACCAGAACAGTATACGACCACCACTAGGGGGTAAATCCAGCCTGTAGGGGGGATTCGGGGAGAAATTTCATCCGGGCTGACCAGAATTTGCATTTCTTGAGCACGTCAAGGCGAACAACAGACGAAAATGTAGGATCGAGTTCAGCGCGTCTGAATTATGAGCCCCCGGCGCGTCAGCGCGCTGAACAGAACTGTGACACGGTGGAACATGTTGCTCCTTGAGTTCGAATTCGCGCACAGCCGGTCCCGGAAGGGCTTGGATTTCCAGACACATCTTCTCGATTGACTCTGCCGTAGACCGGATCT
>JAJFUV010000176.1 GCA_021372245.1 Terriglobales bacterium | reverse complement strand
ATGAAGCGAAACTGTTTCGTTTCACCCTGCGGCATAGCGTCATTCTCGCTTGTGCGATCGGTTTGATAGTGACGTTCTATGCGTATGTAATGCCGCAATGGGCTCCATAGCCCGCCGTTACCGCGGGTACGTGCCCGTGATCTTCGCCAGAGCCGCGTGCACGCGATGAATCCAGCCTGAGCCCTTCCAGAACATGAAGGGGCATCCGCCTGCGATGACTTGGACTCCGCGGGCCTCACAGTATTCCGCCGCCTTGCGGCTTACAGCTCCTTCTCCCAAAGCGCGATAGAACCACACGCGCCTGACGCCAGCCTCGACGCATTCTGATGCGATCGTCTCCGAGACAGCCGCTGGTGTCAAAAGTAAAACACCGTCCACCGGCGGGGAAACATCCTGGATGCGCGGGAAGCACGGTACGCCATCTATCTCAATGGCCGATGGATTCACCGCCACCACGTCGTAGCCGCGACGCATAAACTCGCTGAGCAACAGGCGCGTGAAGTCCTTGGGTTTGTGGGATACCCCGACCAGCGCAAGCCGCTTCTGGCCGAGGAAATCATCGATTCGCTCTCGCTTCGTCATGTTCCACACACCATATTCAACGTCTGCCCAGGAGCCGCCCCTCAGCGTGCCTGAATCCAGTCACTCCGTTACCGTGATCTTTCCGAGATCATACCAGCCGTCCGCGCCGATGCCGGCAATTGCCAGCTTGACCTTTGGCTCCCCCGTTAACGGGTCGATAAGTGCAACACCCAAATCATACACTCCGGCAGGCATGTCCACAGGGACAACCACGGCACTATCGTACAGATTGTCGCCAGGCAGCCAATCTCGAATGTCAGCCTCCGTCCTCCAGACTTGCGTATGATTCGCGCTTTTGAGCCGAATGGCAAGCGGCCACTGGCGATAGCACGGGGCGACGCCTTTGTTCTCCCACCAGGATGTGAAGGGCAACTTCGCGTCCCGCGCCACCGTCGCCGGATAGGTGAACTTCCGGAGAACGAAACGATACCCCATTTTCTTGAGCCAGCGGTCTACCTTTGGTTTCCACGCTTCGGGCACCGCCGACGACTTTGCGTTGAAGGTGCTGATATGCCACTTCAACGACTGGTCAATGATGTAGTCAGCATCCCAACCCTTGTCCATCCAGTGCTGCATCACCCAGCAGACTTCGAGACTTACGGGAGCCTTCTTCCACGCGTCCCGCATGCCGAAGTTAATAATGCCCTGGGGATAGTAATCTTGCATGTGGGACCACTTCGGGTTGCTAAAACCACCCATGTCACCGAGGCAGTCCACACGCCAGCCGACATCTCGCTTCGAGAGTCCGTACTTGTTGGTCTTCTCATCAGTGAGCAGCATGACGAGCGGTGTCTTCTGGAACGCCTCCACGTAAGCGTCGACCAGCGCTTCGCGTGCAGACTGGCTTAACTGCGCGGAACCGGCCCCCTCGCCCCAGGCGCCCACGATCGAAAGATCGATAGCCTCAATATCCGGGTGCCCGTCATAGCGCGCGCCCAG
>JAJFUV010000170.1 GCA_021372245.1 Terriglobales bacterium | reverse complement strand
TTCTCGATCCAGTTATCTTTCCCACCGTGGATCTGCACCCCGCCGAAATTCGCGCCAGAGGCTCGGTGGAAGACATTCCCGTACACCAGCGTGCCGCTGATGGCGTCGTCCAGGCGAATACCCGCCTGCCCGCAAGGTTCTCCGTTGGCAATGTCGTGCCAGTAGTTGTAACGGATCACCGTGCCGCGGTAAGTGGGGTTGTAAAACATATCGATGCCGCCCTGGTCGTCGGTCTCGCGCACGACGTTGTACACCTCGTTGAACTCGATCAAATGATTGTTCCCTTCGATGCGCATGCCGTGCGCGGGAGTGTCGTGGAAGCGATTGTGCGCGACGCGTATGCCAACGCCCTCCATGTAAACAGCCGGCGTATAGGTGCGGTCGATGCGCGAGAAATCGTAAATATGGCAGTTCTCCACGACGTGTCCGGCAGGCTTCAGTGTCTTGCGGTCGCCTCCGCTCACGCTGACGCCGCCGCGCCCCAAGGTGTACAGATTCGAAGCCATGATAACGTGGCCCATTCCGCCATCCACCGTGATGCCGGTGCCGCCCAATCGCCGGAACGTGCAAACCAGGATGCGGTTGGCTTCGCCGCCCTTCATCACCAGCCCGTCGCCCCGGCCCAGTTCGAACGTGAGCCCCTTCAGTGTGACATGCGACGCGCCCGCGAACCGTACCAGCGGGTCTTCGAGCATCGACAATTCGATTACTGCCTTCGCCGGATCTTCCGGTGGGTGGAGGTACAGCATGCCCGAGGCACGATCCAGGTACCACTCGCCGGGGGCGTCAATCTCTTCCAGAAGGTTGAACACGCGGAAGGGCTGGCCTTGCTTGAACCCGTAGCTTGTACCATGGGCAGTCTGAATTTCTCTCGCAACGGGATCGATCCGTGCCACGCCCACTGTGACGTCCGCCCAGTCGTAGACCCAGTAACCATAAAGCATAGCCTCGCGAGCGGTCTTCCACCGATCCATGCGCGGAGAATCGAACACGAAGCGACCCGTCCTGCCCTCTGCCGCCACGCCGGTATCAAGCACCTTGCCCGTGCGGACGAGGCCCTCATTCGGCCAGCGCGCCGGCGTCATGGGATGTCCGTTGAAGTACAACTCCAGCGAGGCGTTGTTGCCGTTCGTCACGCCGACTCCACGCGTGCCGAGCGTGCCGTACTGCGTGATGCCTCGCTTCTTGAGGTCGACCTGCAGCGTCTTTCCCCGGCCTTCTTCAGGCAGCCTCGCGAGGACTTCCGGGTCCGTGACCGGTGAGAATCCCTCGATCCTGACGCCTGCGCGAAACACCGGCCGTCCGCCCGCGGCGGCAGTGAATACAACCGGTGACTCCCGCGTCCCGGACGCATCCTCTCCGATCTTCACACCCGCCGGAAGCGGGTAGACTCCGCCCGCGAACTCAACCCTGACTCCACCCTTCGGAAGCCCCGCTCGCTTGATCCGGCGCACCTCGTCCAGCGCACGTGCAAAGCTCGCCAGCGGCCGCTCCTGCGTTCCTTGGTTCTCGTCGGATCCATTGGGGCTGACGAAAACGGTCCTGCCGGGCTGAGGCAATGGTACCAGTCTGGTACGACTCGACTGCGGATCGCGGGCGGGTAATCCTGCCTTCAACCGTTCGAGTTCTTTCGCACCTTCCTCCGCTTCCCAGATGTGGTGCGGCGGAATCCCGGCAATGGCCTTCACCTTGGCGTAGGCCGCGACGCCTTCCCCGTAACGCTGTTCGAAGGCGAGGCTGCGGGCGATCTGCATCTGCGCCACGCTACGCCGCTCCGGCCGAGCCTGCGGGTCTTCCGCTACGCGCCGCCACACACGCCGCGCGGCATCGTACCGGCCCGCTTCCATCAGCGCATTGCCCCATTCGATGCGCATGTCCGCATCTGAACCGGCTTTCCGGAAGTAGCGGCCGGCGGCGCCATAGTCCTTTTGCAGCCGAGCCTCTCGCGCCAACCCCAACGGCGCAGCGCCGGCGCGCTCCAACGCGGCACGCACCGTGGGATCGCTTTTGAAACCGCCGTTGAACAAGCCGATCCTCTCCATCGGAATAGGTTTGAAGCCGAGTTTGAAGGCCGGTGAATCGGCCTTGAGACGATAGTCACCGGACGCAGCATCCACGAAATGCGGATCCTGATCAAGCAGATTGCCTTCCATACTCAGATACGGACGTGCCTTCTTCTCGATCTCGTCCCATCGACCGCCAATCGAAATGCTGCGGGCAATCACGTTGCCTTTGGGGGCCTTGGGCTCATCTTCGAGGATCGACGGTAGCTTCGGGTATTTCGCCGCATACGGCGCATCCTTGTAAGCAATGCCCAGGAGCGTGCCCTTTTCGCGGCCTTCCTTGATCCAGTCGTCGGCGTGGTAGCCGGCCCAGCCCATCGCGCGTGCGTCCACGTGCAGCGACGGCTTGCAGTCGATGAAGATGTTGTTCTCCACAGTGCAGTCGCGACCGCCGCCGATGAACGCCGCGCGAGTTACATTCCGGAAGACGTTCCCGTAAATCGCTGCCGACGCAAACATGTCGTCCAGGTAGACGCCCACGCACCCGCGGTTCTCGAAACCCGTGATGTCATGCAGATAATTGTGGCGGATGATGTTGCCGCGCATGGTCCAGTCGCGGCCCGCATAGATGGCGCCGGCGTCGTTCGGCTCGAACGAAACATGGTGGATTTCGTTGTATTCAATGACGTGCTCGTTACCCGAGAAATAGATTGCCATATGGGGCGCGGAGTGGATCAGATTGTTCGCCGCGCGATTGCCCACCCCGTACAACGAGATTCCCGGATGGTACATCCGGAACACCCGCCCGTAACGGTGAATGTGGTTGTTCTCCGCGAACAGTCCGCCAGGCTTCAGCGTCTTGCGATCGCCGCCTTTCAGCGCGATGCCGCCTTTGCCGGTCTGATAGATTTCGCATCCGGCAACGCCGTGGCCCAAACCGGAGAGTTCCGCACCGTATCCACCCAGGTTGCGCATCACCGACCGTTCCACCAGAACGTGCGATCCTCCTTCCACCCGCACCGCAGTACCGCGCGCCGCCTCGAACGTGAAACCGCTGAGCACCACGTTGGAAACATCCTTCATCACCACCAGGTTTTCGAGAACTGAAACGATGGTTTTGCCGGAGCCCATGTATGTCGGCGGCCAGATGTACAGGATCCCGGTCTCGCGATCCAAATAGTATTCCCCGGGAGTGTCCAACTCCGACAGCATGTTGAACGCGTAGTACCACTGTCCTTTCCGATAGCCGTACACGTGATAGGGCGGCTTCACCGCCAGGATCTTCCGTTCGAGGTCGATGGATTCGATCTGCTGGCGCTGGTCGGACCAATCCCAAAACCAGTAACCATGCAGCCACGGGTTTTTCTCGCCCACCCAACGCCGGGCGCGGTCACCGTCATAATGGAACTTGCCCGTCTTGCTACCCTTGGTGCCGCGGATATTGTAACCATCGTTCACCACAAGGTCGCCGACTTTCACAAAGCCCTGGTTGGGCCAGCGCGCAGGCCACAGCGGCATATCCTCATGAAACACTTCCAGCCCACCGGCGTCCGCCGCGCCATAGTTGGCGATACCTTGCCTTTTCAAGTCCGTCTGATAGACCCGTACCCGCGCGCTCTCGCTCAGGCGCGCGAGTACGGCCGGATCCGTTACGCGCTTGAAATCCTTCACCTCGCGGCCACCGGAAATCCGCACCTCCTCGCCCGGAAACGCCGCATAGATGACGCGCCCCGCGGTTGTGCCAGAGTCCCGCGCCCCCAGTTCAAACGGGGCCTGCAGGAAATAAGTGCCGCTGTGCACTATGACCGTGACGCCGTCCTTGCGCTTCGCAGCCGACAGTTTGCGGACTGCATCGCGCGCCCGCTCGATCGTGGCGAAGGGCCCGTCCGACTTGCCGGCGTTCGCGGCCCCCATGCGCCCAGACCAGGCGTCATTGCCATCGGTGGCCACATAGAATACGGTGCCTGCCCTCACCACCCCGGCCAGGCACAAAACCGCCACTGCAAATCCGATCAGACGGTGTTCACTGTTCATCCTGCACGACTCCATAGCTCTCCCAGCTTACGAGGCATACACGTTTTCATTCAAAGGCCGCACCTTGGAACAAAACGCAGACTACAACGATACCGGTCTCCGCCGGCTTCTCCACAAGCATTGTCGCAGCGTGAGCCTCGAATGGGATTATTGCGAACCATGGGTTTGCCCGTGCGTCAATGGGCCCACGATGAACCAGTACGCGAGCAAGCCTGCAACGAGCGTGACAGCGGCAAGAGCGAAGCCAGGGAAGTATGAACCGGTCCAACTGATCAGAAATCCGGTCGTGAGCGGGGCAACGGAGCCGGCAATGTTCCCCGCGAAGTTCTGAACGCCGGTCCAGATGCCGACTTCGTTCGGAGGCGCACAATCTTGGAGGATCGTGATCAGGTTTCCGGTGGCAAGGCCGACGAGCGAGGCGCCGACGATCAGCAAGATGGCGGTGTTGGCACTTTCCACACGCGCCGCGGGGATCAGCAGCAAGCCCGTCAGAAAAGCCACCGTGACAACGCCCTTGCGGGCGTGCGTCTCGCTGATGCCCTTACGCGTCAAGCTATCGGCAATCCATCCGCCCAAAGGCTCGCTCACGCCGAAGACGAAGAAGGGAAGCGACGCGAAAAGTCCGGCCTTCAAAATCGTGAGGTGGCGCACGGTGACCAGGTAGTCCGGCAACCAGTTCACGAGCAGATACCAGTAATAGTCAAAGCAGAAGAATCCCAGGCAGATGCCCATCAGATTACGGTTGCTGATGAGAACCCAAGCGCCGCGCCATAGCGAAGCACCGGGCCGTGAATCATCGGTGCGCCTCGGCGAGCGCAGACGTGACGGGAAAATCCACAGCCAGGGGATCAGCCAGAGCAGCGCGGAAAATCCGACAAGCATGAGCATGCGCCGCCAGCCGTAATGCACGATCATCCAGGGAATGACGATCCCATCGAGCACCAACCCGGTGCGCGTGCCGAAATCGAACAGCCCCGAAGGAAGGCCGCGCCTCGCGGGCGGGAAGAGCAGGCTGACGATTGTCGTGCCACCGGGCAGGTAGATCGATTCGCCGATGCCGAGAATCACCCGAAACGTCATCAGTGCGGCCAGGCTCGCGGCGAAGCCCGAAAGTCCCTGCGCCAACGACCATAGGAGAAACATCGCGGCATAGAGCCACTTCAAATTGAAGCGGTCGGCACACCAGCCAATGGGAATCTGCATCAGCGCGTAGGAAACAAAGAATGCCGAGAGCAATTCGCCTTTGGCCGTCGGGCCGAGCCCAAGGTCGGAGGAGATGGACGGTAGCGCCATCGAGACCGTGGCACGGTCCATGTAATTGATCATCGAGGCGCTGAACAGCAGACCTACAATGCCCCAGCGGCGACGGTTTGAGATGCTCAACCCAGCGCCAGAGGCATCCGGCTCGGAGGTGTGCGGAGTCGAGTTCACCCAGACATGTTAGCCTTTTGTCAACATGCCGCGCGCTAACCCGAGGGTAAGTTAGGTGCTTTTATTCTCGTGTGAACGGGCGTAGGATATGGGCAGAGGACGGCGTGGTATGAAACCATACGTTCTGTTGTTCACGATTCTTTGCTTTCCCGCATTCAGCCAAACGGTTGCCGGCAAGGTCCAGAAGATCGACAAAGACCAATTCCAGGTGAAGAGTTCAGAGGGTCTAATCACGCTCAACACCGATGAGAAGACCACGGTTACGAACTTGAGGAAATCGAAGGGCCTCTCGCCTCTGGCAGTTGGGGATGAGGTCCGAGTCAACTATTATGGCGAAGGCGCCTTTACCGCAGTCAACATAGCCGTGAGGGTCACGGTTTCCGGTGTCATAACGGAAGCCGCCTCGAACCACGTCACGGTTCTCCCCGATTCGACGGATACAACTCCGGCGGATCGGAAAGTGGGCGTGTTTGTCTTTCTCAACCCAACCACCCGTTACGGGACAAGCCGCAAGCAGTTGACGGTTGGACGAAGAGTTCACGTTGTCGGCTATGCGGGAGAGGGAGTGATCGATGCCGACAAGGTCGCGATCTACGAAACCGATATGCCGCTGCGCCGAACTCCGTAATGGCCACGGCCGTGGGAGCGGCCGCGGATACCAGTAGAATTACCGTGGAGGATCGCCATGCACAATTCCCTACCCTGCGTCATCCGCTTCCTGCTCGCTGTCTCGTTACTCGCGCCGGCACTCGCCCAGCAACTCCGGCCGATCGACCTGCCGAAACCTGACACAAGCGGCGGCCGCCCCTTGATGCAGGTGTTGAAGGACCGGGCCACGGTACGCGAGTTTCGAAGCGAGAAGCTATCTCCGCAGGTACTTTCGAACCTTTTATGGGCGGCTTTCGGAATCAACCGGCCGGAATCCGGCAAGCGAACAGCCCCCTCCGCCGTCAACCGGCAGGAGATCGATATCTATGTGGCCATGAAGGAGGGTCTCTACCTTTATGGTGCCAAGGCTCACAGATTGGAACCGGTACTTGCCGAGGATATCCGGGCCTTGACCGGTAGGGATGCGTTCGTCGGCGAGGCGCCCCTCAACCTGATCTTCGTGGCGGATTTCGCCCGCATGGGGAATTCTTCGGACCAGAACAAGATCTTCTACTCAGCCGCCGACACGGGCTTTGCCAGCCAGAACGTCTACCTCTATTGCGCCTCCGAGGGATTGGGCACCGTGGTGAGGGGTGGGGTGAATCGGGAAGCCCTACAGAAGACCATGAAACTGCGGCCGGAGCAGCGGATCATTCTCGCCCAGACCGTGGGCTATCCGAGGCAGAAGTGACAAGCTACTTTGCAGAGAATTGGCGCGCGATGGAACATGCCGGTTGTCACTCCGGTTTCACTCCGTTAACCAGAGCATGAGCCCGCGTACAATCGCGGCGCCGCTACGCCGAAAGTGGTTACTTAAGTGGTTGGGCGCCGCCGGCTACGCCGTCAGCCAATTCGCAGACTTGCGTAGCGTCTCGCCGCACCCCCGGCAACTGGCCGAACTTTCCACCCGTGCAAAGCTGTCACACCATTACCTCTGCCGTTGCCTTTCCGGGCCGTCTATCGATCCGCAGGGCATCAGTTGGGTGAACCACAAGACCATCCCCGATCCCCTGGTCAACGTCGGATGGATGTGGCTCAACGCCCTCCTCGGCGTCCTGGATGGCGACCGCGTCTTGTGACCTCCGAAATCAGATGAGCTTCTCTAAGAACGCCTTTGATGCAAGGATGTCCTGTGTCTGCTTCGGACCCGAAATCTCCCGCTCGATCGTGAGCGCGCCCCGGTACCCGGCTTCCTTCAACCTCTTGACGAAAACCGGGAAGTTCACCTTCCCTTCCCCGATCGGCACCTCCCGCCCAAGCGATTTCGGATCGGTCGGGTAAAGCCCGTCTTTCGCGTGTACGCCCTGGATATACGGTCCGAGCACCTCGACCGCATCCACCGGGTTGGCTTTGCCGTACATGATCAGGTTCGCGGGGTCGAAGTTCACACCGATGCCTTCCACGCCGGCATCGCGGATCGCGCGCAGGAGCGTAATCGGAGTTTCCTGTCCCGTTTCGCACCGGAAATTCTGGCCTTTGGCGTGGCAGTACGTTGCAACCTCGCGTATGGCCGCCACGGCTTCCTTGTAAAGAGGGTCGTTCGGATTCTCCGGAATGAAACCGCAGTGCGTCTGGACGGCTGGTATTCCACACCGCTCGGCAAAGTCGGACGTCTTCTTGATCTGAGCGATCCTGGCGTCGCGGTACTCGCGTGGGACCATGCCGATGGTCGCCGGCCCGCGATAGAAGTCATAGATTTCAGGCCCGGGCCCACCGGCAATAACGGCAGTGGCCTCGATTTTGTAGCGGTCCAAGGCGGCACGCAGGCGTTTCACCGTGTCGTCGTCGAACGAACGGGCGCCTACCTGGCAGGTCGCAAACCCAAGTTCATGGACTCTGCGAATCGCTGCCTCAGGATCTTTGCCGACACCGGTTATCACACCCAGCCGCATACTGCCGCGCACCTGGGAATCCGGCGCCGCACTAAGCCCCAGGGCGCTCGAGCTAAACAAAAAGAATCTCCGGTTCATTAATCCTCCATCTTCGCCTTCTCGTACTGCCCGTCCGCCGCAAGTAGGTAAGAATTCAGTCCAGTCTTCTTGAAGGCGCCAAACACCTTTGCCGTTGCGGGCGCGCTCATTCCGGGAGCGCACTTCATGAAGTCGTACGCGTCCGAGACGAGTTACATGATACCGTTCTCGATGTCATTGTAGACCATCCTGATGCGATGGGCCGCGG
>JAJFUV010000167.1 GCA_021372245.1 Terriglobales bacterium | reverse complement strand
GCCGGAGTCTCCACGCCTTTAGGGGATGAGCCGTCGATCACGCCGAGCACCCCGCGTCCCAGTTCGGTCTCGGCGACAATTACTTCCACCGGATTCGCCGTCGCGCAGAAAATGGCGCAGACTTCCGGCACTTCTTGAATGCGGTTGAGAATATTGATGGGGTACCCCTCGCGCATGGCCACGTAAAAAGTATGGCCCGCGGCGACCGCGGTCGCGTTGCGCGCCGCCATCGCTTTCAACTCGTCGTCGTTGCCTTCCACACGCACCAGGCAGGCGCCGGAAGCTTCGCTAAACGCGACGCCGAACTTCATTTGCGGCACCGTGTTTACGATCGCTTCGTAGATGTCCTCCACGGTCTTGATAAAGTGGGTTTGGCCGGCTATGAGATTGCCGCCATCGGGGACTTCCAGGCGCACGATTTTGAGTTCCATACGATCTCCGGGAGATACTCCTAACTATAATTGATGGGACGGTGAGGATGGTACGCAAGTTGGACACAATGCCGCTGACGGTTGTGGGCGAGTTTCACGCGCGGCGGCGCGCTAACTTCGTCGAACCATACGATCACCGCATCCATGAGTCGATCGAGATCCCGCCCGGATGGGAGCGGCCCCGGCGTCCAGCGTCGAAAGACCGCATCGGCGCCAAGCAGGTGCGCGCGGCTAACCCCGAGGAACTGGACGGTCTGATCGTCCACATAGAACTGGTCGAGCCACCCGAGCGCGGGAGGATGGGCGTGGGCCGCGTCCTTGAAGTGCTGGGACGGCGCGAGGACTTCGGCGTCGACGTCGAAATGGTCATCCGCAAGCACGGCCTCCCGCACGTGTTCCCGGACCGTGTTCTGCTGGAAGCGCACAACATGGCGCTCCACGCCGGAGCGGCGAGCGCCCAGGGCCGCCGCGATTTCCGCTCGCTTGACGTGGTGACCATCGACGGGGAAACGGCGCGCGATTTTGACGACGCCGTGTGGGTGGACCGTCTCCCAGACGGCACCTACGCCCTGCACGTGCACATCGCCGACGTCGCCCATTATGTGCGTCCCGGTTCTGCCATCGACGTCGAGGCACGCCTGCGCGGCACCAGCGTTTACTTCCCGGACCGCGCCGTGCCCATGCTGCCTCTGGAACTATCGACGGACCTCTGCTCGCTCAAGCCCAACGAGGACCGGCTCGTGTTGAGCGTGCTGCTTACCATCGACCGTCACGGCGACGTCGTCCACCAGGAGTTCGCGCGCGGCATCATTCGCAGCGTTGAGCGCATGACCTACACCGCCGTGCAACAGGTGCTGGACGGAGATGCGGAAACTACGGCGCGTTACAAGCGCCTGGCGTCACGTTTCCGCCTGATGGAGGAACTTGAGCGGATCCTGAACAAGCGGCGCGAGCGCCGCGGCTCGATCGACTTCGACCTTCCCGAGCCTGTCATCGACTTCGACGAAGCCGGCGAGATGACCGCCATCAGCCCCGCGCCCCGTTACATGGCACACCGCATCATCGAAGAGTTCATGCTGGCGGCCAACGAAGCTGTCGCGTCACATCTCGAGCACCTGGATCTCCCGTTCCTCTACCGCATACACGAACCGCCCGATGCCGATCGCGTCATGGAGTTCGAGGACATCGCGGCGGGCTTCGGCTACTCGCTCGGATTCGCCGCCTTGCCCGTGAAGCGTTTCCCCATGGTGGACCGCAAGCGGGACGGCCGCAAGATCCGAAAAGACCTGGTGCTGGCGGACGAGCGGCTGGAAGTGACTTCGCGCCACTACCAGCGGCTGGCCGCGAAGCTGGAAGGCAAGCCGGAGGAGCGCATCCTGAACTACATGATGCTGCGGTCGCTAAAACAGGCGCGCTACTCGGCCGAAAACACGGGCCATTTCGCGCTGGCGTCGCACTGCTACACGCACTTCACCTCGCCCATCCGGCGCTATCCGGATTTGATCGTGCACCGCGTGCTATCCACAACGCTACCCGGCGCGCGCGGCAGGCGCTACGAGATGGACGAACTGAAACCGCTGGCGGCCGAGACGTCCCTGGCGGAACGCCGCGCCGCCGACGCCGAGCGCGAACTGGTGTCCTGGAAGAAAGCCAAGTTCATGGCGGAGCGCGTGGGCGATCATTTTCACGGGCTGGTGGTGCACACGGCCAAGTTCGGCTTCTTTGTCGAACTGGAAGAGTACTTCGTCGAAGGACTCGTGCCCATCGAAACGTTGCCGGGCGGGCGCTACCACTTCCACGAAAACACGCGCAAAATAATCAACCCGCGCACCCGCCGTGAATACTCGATTGGAGATCGCCTGGAAGTCCGCTTGGATCGCGTGGAAGCATTCGAAGGCAAGCTGCAATTCTCCGTCGTCGAACCGGAACGCACCCCCGCCCGCCGCCGGCGGAGCTGATCACGCCCCGCTGTGATATAGTGGCCGCCATCGGAGGAAAATATGAGATCCGTCTGCCGATGTCTGATTTTTCTTCTCCCATTTCTTTGCTGTGGCCAGCAATTCCGTGACGTTCTAGATCAGCGGAATGCGGAGGCGGCCCGGTTGTACGAGCAGAAACAGTACGCGGCTGCCTCAGCCATTCTCGAAGAATTGCGGCGTAATCCGCAAATTGCCGCGTTGGAGGATGCCCGAGACAACGTCTTGTACAATCTGGCCTGTAATTACTCGTTGCTAGGCGACGCAAAGAAAGCAGTTGACGTCCTCCGGGAAGCCGCCACGACTGGGAACCTCAGCACGGCTAATCTGCGGCAGGATTCCGACTTCGACAGTATCCGCAAGGATCCCGGATTCGTCAAGCTTCTCGATGAGCTGGATGCGAAACAGAAGCCGGCACAGATGCTTTGGAGCAGTCCTGCCATGCGGACTCCCTATCGCGAAGACCTTCCCGAAGACGAGAAGATCGCCGGCCTGTCGCTTCTGTGGTCGGAGGCGAAATATAATTTCGCCTACTTCGAGCGGCTGGGAGGAATCGACTGGGACGGCCAGTATCTGAGCTACCTGGCGAAGGTGCGGCGAACGAAGAGCACGTTGGAATACTACCAGACCCTCGCCGAATTCCTCGCACAACTGCATGACGGGCACACGAACGTTAACTTTCCGCGCGAAGCGAGGAGTCGTCTGGGCTGGCCGGCGATCAACACTCATCTGGTAGAGGGACGCGTATTCGTCGATTCGGTGCTCGACCCGGAACTAGTGAAAGAGCACGTCCAGCGAGGTTCGGAGATTGTCGAAGTCGATGGGATTCCGGCCAAGCAATACGGGGAACAGCGATGGGCATCAGCACTGAGTGCCTCGTCCCCGCAGGGACTCGCAGTGAAGATCTATGAGGGATCCCTGCTCAGCGGTCCGCTGGAGTGGCCCGTGAAGTTGACCTTGCGCGATGCCACGGGAAGCCTCATTTAGGTGACCCTGCCCCGGAAGTCATTTGCAGACCTCGCAAAGTACCCGGAGAAGCCATGGAAGCAGTTTGAACGCCGCACACTCGCAGGCAACGTTGCCTATGTCGCATTGCGCAGCTTTGGGAACAACGCCATGGTGAAGGAGTTCGATCGAGCGTTCGAGAGCATCCGAACGTCCGACGCCCTGATTCTCGACGTTCGCGAAAATGGAGGCGGCAGCAGCAGCGTCGGGTGGTCGATACTTGGCTACCTTACCGACCATGAATTTCTCTCCTCTCAATGGCGTACCCGCAATTACCGGCCGAGCTTTCGTGCCTGGGGAAACCCGGAGAAGTGGTATAGCCAGCCCGGCCGAAAGCTTCCTCCTCACGGTCCCAATCCTTACAGCAAACCGGTTATGGTGCTGATCGGCCCCCACACGTACTCGGCTGCGGAGGACTTTGCGGTTGCTTTCGATGCGATGAAACGCGGCAAGCTCATTGGCGAGCCCACCGGCGGAAGTACCGGGCAACCATTGGTCTTTGCATTACCGGGCGGTGGTTCGGCACGGATCTGTACGAAACATGATCGCTATCCGGACGGCAAGGAGTTTGTCGGCGTAGGAGTCCTACCGAACATTACGGCAGCCGAAACGGTCGAGGATTTCCGCGCCGGCCGGGATACGGTGCTGGAGGCCGCGCTCCGGTACATCGGGCAAAGCCAGCCCTAAGTGACTGTTTTTGCGCTCCCAGTGAATGGAATTGCATCCAATCAAGGGATGATGAGCGCAGACATGCTCGTATTCCCCGACCCCGTGGTCGATGTGAGGCCAATATCCGGCAAGCAGACAGCCGTGCTAGCCGGTGG
>JAJFUV010000140.1 GCA_021372245.1 Terriglobales bacterium | reverse complement strand
CGATCATGCTCGCAGGCGGAAAAGACCGTGCTTCGATTCGCACTAGCACAAAGATGCCGATCCCGACGGGGCCTCCGACGGGGTTTCCGGACACACGGCAGTTACAATACGTCAATGCAGGAGTGGACATCGACTGTACCTCCATACAGAGGCAGCGTGACCGTCTCACCATGTACGTGACTGCGGATGTGAGCACCGTAGTCCCTGCGCAAGACGAAAAGGGAACGCCTAAGTCGCCCCAAATCCGCCAGAACCGATGGAACTCCTTCGTGATCGTACCCGTCGGCAAGCCCACGATGCTGTTTTCTTCCGACGATTTGGCCTCGACACGAACACTGCAGATTGAGGTCACGGCAATTCCTGTGAAGTAAGTCCCTCTTCCAATCGTGGTGGTTCACCCTAAGCCCTGCCGGGTGAACCACCTACGCTTGGGTCGCCACCTTAGCCCTAAAGTTTCCACTCCCCCTGCCGATCTTTGAGTGAGAAGTCTTATGGCTGCATTTCTTTGGATCGGTCTGCCACTGTTTATCGCCGCCGGAAGCGCGCTGCTGGCCTTTTACATCATGCAGGCGCGGATGGAGGTCGTATTGGCCCAGGAACGGGAACAGTCCGCTCACACGCGCGCCGAACTGGCCTCCCAGGAAAAGAGGATCGAAGACAAGGTGACGGCGGCGCGAGAGGAGGCCGAGCACCGGGCCCTGCAGAACTTCCTGGGCGAATTCCGGGTGGAGGAACGGCATTATCTGAGAGAGAGCAAGTCCTTATTTTTGAATAAGAAATCGATGGTGCTCCAGGAGCGGCTCTACTTCCGCAACATTCCGCTGTCGAACTGGGTGGAACATGAAATGACGGTGGAAGAAGGCAGCGACATACGGCAACTGAGCAACGCCTGCTCGGTCTTCACGGCCAAGGCGCTCCCTCCCGGAGGACCTTCCAAAGTGCGGGGAGCGGCGTGATTAGCGGGCTATGCAGACTATGTGTTTGCCAGCCCGCCCGAGCCGAGAGATAATGAGATTTGGGGTCACCTCCTCCTCAACGGGTGAATAGCACCACAGTTCGCCCGGGAGACTCTTTGTGAAGCGGCCAGGATCCGACGAAACATTACGCTGTTCCTTCTGCCATAAAAGCCAGGACGTTGTTGGTAAGCTGATTAGCTCGCCGAGCGACTATCCACGCGCTTATATTTGCGACGAGTGCATCGCCGTATGCAACTCGATCCTTGAAGACGACCGCCGGGAGCAACCCTATGGCGCGCCGCACAAGCTGCCCAAGCCTTTAGAACTGAAAGACTATCTGGAACAGTACGTTATCGGCCAGGAAGCCACCAAGAAGAAGCTGGCGGTGGCTGTTTACAACCACTACAAACGCATCCAGATGAGCAAGCAGCGGATGGCGGGTGACGTGGAATTGGGCAAGAGCAACATTCTTCTCATCGGGCCCACCGGAACCGGCAAAACGCTGTTGGCACAGACCCTGGCGCGCATCCTGGACGTGCCGTTCGCCATCGTGGACGCCACCACGCTGACCGAAGCCGGCTACGTGGGCGAAGACGTCGAGAACATCATTCTGCGCCTGCTGCAGAACGCCGACTGGGATGTACAGAAGGCCCAGCAGGGCATCATTTACATCGACGAAATCGACAAGATCGGCCGCAAGGACGAGAACCCGTCGATCACGCGCGACGTATCGGGCGAGGGCGTGCAGCAGGCCCTGTTGAAGATCCTGGAAGGAACCGTGGCCAATGTGCCGCCGCAGGGCGGGCGCAAGCACCCCCACCAGGAATTCACCCCCGTGGACACCAGCAACATCCTGTTCATTTGCGGCGGTGCGTTCGTGGGGCTGGAAAAAGTGGTGGGCCGCCGGGTGGGCCGCAAGTCCATCGGCTTCCTGAACGACGAGCAACGGTCGGAGAACATGCGGCGCGGCAATTCCAGTGGACGCCGGGACCTGGACCTGCTCCAACAGACCCAACCGATCGACCTCATTCGATACGGATTCATACCTGAGTTCGTGGGCCGGCTGCCGGTGGTCGGCGTGCTCGAAGAACTGAGCAAGGAAGCTCTCATGGAGATCCTGGTGCGGCCGAAGAACGCCATTATCCGGCAGTACCAGAAACTGTTCGAGTTCGAAAATGTTAGACTGAAGTTTGGCGACGACGCAATCGAGGCGATCGCCGAGCTGGCCATGGAGCGCAAGATAGGGGCAAGGGGCTTGCGCATGGTTCTCGAAGATTTGATGTTGGATCTCATGTACTATCTCCCCAGCTATAAGAAGGTGAGAGAGTTCTTGGTCACCAAGGAGATGGTCATGGCGCAGAAGATCAACCTGGCTCTGCTCGAAAAAGCCGGTTAACCGGCAGCAAGCCCAGCGCAGTACGCAGCGAACCCCTTCGTTCGTCATCCCAGACACGCAACTATGCTTATCGCGAAAGAAAAATCCGACAGCAAGCGCTTGCCGATGATGCCCATCCGGGACGTGGTCATCTTCCCGCACATGATGACGCCGTTCGTCGTGGGCCGCGAGTCGAGCGTGAAGGCGCTGGAGGACGCTCTGGCGCACGATAAGAAGATTTTCCTGGCCACGCAGCACGATGCGGGCGTGGACGAACCGCGGCCGGACGAGATTTACAGTGTCGGCACGGTGGCCACCATCGTGCAAAGCCTGAAGCTGCCCGACGGGAACATAAAGGTCCTGGTGGAAGGCGTCGAGCGGGGCAAGGTGATTTCGGTCAGCGACGACGAGGGCTTCTTCCGGGCGCTGGTCCGCACGTTCCACTTCAAGGTGGAACCGGGCCCGCAACTCGAATCGCTCACCGGGCGCGTCACGACGCTGTTCGAGCAATACGTCAAGCTCAGCCAGAACCTGAATTACGAGACCATGATCGCCGCCGTGCGCCTGGACGACGCCGGGCGGCTGGCGGACACGGTCGGCGCAAACCTCCAGCTCACGATCGAGGAAAAGCAGGAACTGCTCGAGATCTTCGATCCGGTGGACCGGCTCACGCGCGTGGCCGAAATGCTCGACATCGAGATCGAGAAGCTCAACATGGACCGCACCATCCAGGGCCGCGTGAAGCGGCAGATGGAGCGGGCCCAGAAAGAGTATTACCTCAACGAGAAGATCAAGGCCATCCAGAAGGAACTGGGCCGGGGCGACAAGAACGAGTTCGACGAGCTGAAAAAGAAGATCGAGACCGCCGGCATGACGGCCGATGCGCAGGAAAAGGCCATGGCCGAACTGCACCGGCTGGAAGCCATGCCGCCGATGTCGGCCGAATCCACGGTTTCTCGCAGTTACCTGGACTGGCTGCTGGCCGTGCCGTGGAAGAAGAAGTCCAAGGAAATCCGCGACCTAAAGCACGCCGAAGAGGTGTTGGAAGCCGACCACTACGGCCTGGAGAAGATCAAGGAGCGCATCCTCGAATTCCTCGCGGTGCGTCGCCTGGTGAAGGAGCCTAAAGGCTCGATCCTGTGCTTTGTCGGCGCCCCGGGCGTGGGTAAGACCTCGCTCGGCATGTCCATCGCCAAGGCCACCGGGCGGAAGTTCGTGCGGCTGTCATTGGGCGGTGTACGCGACGAAGCCGAGGTTCGCGGGCACCGCAGGACGTACATCGGCGCTCTGCCGGGCCAGATCGTCCAGATGATGAAGAAGGCCGGCACGCGTAACCCCGTGTTCATGCTGGACGAAGTGGACAAGATGTCCACCGACTTCCGCGGCGACCCGTCGGCGGCGCTGCTCGAGGTGCTGGACCCGGAACAGAACTACATGTTCCAGGACCATTACCTGGACGTCGAGTACGACCTCAGCCAGGTATTCTTCATCTGCACGGCCAACGTGATACACACGGTGCCGCCAGCGCTGCAGGACCGCATGGAAGTGATCCGGCTGTCGGGCTACACGGAGCAGGAAAAGCTGGAGATCGCCAAGCGTTTCCTGGTGCCCAAGCAGATGCACGCTTGCGGATTGACGGGTAAGGAAGCGGAATTCACCGATGAGGCGCTGCTGAGCCTGATCGAGTACTATACCCGCGAAGCCGGCGTGCGCAACCTGGAGCGCGAGGCGGGGAACATTCTGCGCAAGATTGTGCGCAAGGTGGTCGCCAACGACAGGCAGAGCTTCCCGAAAGTGACGGTTACACCTGAAGTAGTGACAGAGTTGCTGGGTCCGCAGAAGTTCCGCGATCTGGCGGCGGACCGGCGCAACGAAGTGGGCGCGGCCACGGGCCTGGCGTGGACCGAAGTCGGCGGCCAGATTCTATCCACCGAAGTGATCATCATGGACGGCCGGGGCAAGCTTACCACCACGGGCAAGCTGGGCGATGTCATGCAGGAGTCGGCGCAGGCGGCGATGAGTTACGTGAGGTCGCGCGCGGTTTCCCTCGGACTGCCCAAGGATTTTTACCGGCACCTGGACATACACGTCCACGTGCCCGAGGGGGCCATTCCCAAGGACGGGCCTTCGGCCGGCATTACCATTGCGACGGCGATCGTGAGCGCATTGACCAAGATTCCCGTGCGCTGCGACGTGGCCATGACCGGTGAGATTACTTTGCGCGGCAAGGTGCTGCCTATCGGCGGCCTGAAGGAGAAGTTGCTGGCGGCGCACCGGCACGGAATTTTCGAGGCCATCATGCCGCGGGACAACGAGAAGGATCTGCCGGACATACCCGAGATTATCCGCAAGGATGTGAAGCTGCAATTCGTCGATTCGATGGACGAAGTCTTAAAGATCGCACTGGAGAGAGAGGTAACGGCGTTGACGGCCTCGCAACCGGCCGAGATCATTGCGCAGCCGGCCGACGAGCGCCGGCCGCAGTAACGCCGCAAGGGGTGGAGCTTGCCGCAGCCACGGCGCACAGCCCTCGAAGCCGAGTTTATAATTAGTGCAGCGAGCGCCGGTTTGTTTCCCAAGGACCGGTGCCCCGAAGTCGCGTTCCTCGGCCGCAGCAACGTAGGCAAGTCCACGTTGCTCAACAGCTTGATAGGTGTAAAAGGGCTGGCTCGAACGAGCGCGACGCCGGGATGCACGCAAACAATCAATTTTTTCCGTGTGGGCGGGAAGCTGGTGTTTGCAGACCTGCCCGGGTACGGATACGCGCGGGTGCCGTTAAGTGAAAAGGCGCGCTGGAAGCGCCTGATCGAGAGCTACCTGCTCGACCGCAGTAACCTGGAGTTGTCCATCCTGCTTCTGGACGCCCGCCGCGGCTGGATGGAGCCGGATCTGGAACTCAAAGAGTGGCTTGAATACCACGGTATGCCGTACATGGTGGTGGCCACCAAGATCGACAAGTTGAAAAGCAACCAGGAAAGAGAGCGCGGCTTGGCCGCCATCCGGGAGGAGTATCCGGAAGGCCTGCTGGTGCCGTTCTCGGCCGTAACCGGCCAAGGAGTGAAAGAGCTTTGGCAAGCGATTTGGAAAACGCGGGACAACCCGTAGAACAGCCCACCCAACCGGAGCAAAAGCCGGTGGAGACTCAGACCACCGAGCAACCGGCCGCCGCGCCAGCGGCGCCCCCAGTACAGGCCCCTCCTCAACCGCCCAGGAAGAAGCACGCCGGCGGACGCCGGGAGCACGAAACCGCGAAGAACGGTTCGCCCACGCTCGATCTGGTCGAGTTGAAGGACATGAGCATCCAAAAGCTCAACCAGATCGCCAAGGATCTGGGCGTGATCGGCGGAGCCGGCATGCGCAAGCAGGAACTGATTTTCAAGATCCTGCAAACTCAGGCCGAGAAAAGCGGCCTGATCTTCTCGGAAGGAGTGCTGGAGTGCCTGCCGGACGGCTTCGGGTTCCTGCGCGCCCCCGAGTATAACTACCTGCCGGGTCCGGACGACGTTTACGTTTCACCCTCGCAGATCCGGCGCTTCGACCTGCGCACGGGAGATACCATCAGCGGCCAGATCCGTCCGCCCAAGGAAGGCGAGCGTTACTTCGCGCTCATCAAAGTGGACGCGATCAACTTCGAGCCGCCCGAGGAAGCCCGCAACAAGATCTTCTTCGACAACCTGACGCCGCTCTATCCGGACGAACGCATCCGGCTGGAAACCGTTCGCGAAAACTACAGCGGTCGCGTCATGGACTTGTTGACGCCGCTCGGCAAGGGGCAGCGCGCCCTGATCGTTTCCCCGCCCCGCACCGGCAAGACGATGCTGCTGCAGGCCATCGCGAATTCCATCACCACTAATCACCCGGAGATCGTGCTGATTGTGCTGTTGATTGACGAGCGGCCCGAGGAAGTGACCGACATGCAACGGTCGGTAAAGGGCGAAGTGATCAGTTCCACGTTCGACGAGCCGGCCTCGCGCCACGTCCAGGTGGCCGAGATGGTCATCGAGAAGGCCAAGCGGCTGGTGGAGCACAAGCGGGACGTGGTCATTTTGCTGGATTCCATCACGCGCCTGGCGCGGGCCTATAACACTGTGGTGCCTCCGTCGGGCAAAGTCCTGTCGGGCGGCGTGGATTCCAACGCCCTGCAGCGGCCGAAGCGATTTTTCGGAGCCGCGCGCAACATTGAGGAGGGCGGCTCGCTCACGATCGTGGCCACCGCGCTCATCGACACCGGCAGCCGTATGGACGACGTGATCTTCGAAGAGTTCAAGGGCACCGGCAACAGTGAAATCCATTTGGACCGGAAATTGGTGGAAAAGCGCGTCTTTCCCGCCATCGACATCAACAAGAGCGGAACCCGCAAGGAAGAACTGCTCCAGCCGAAGGAGGAGTTGAACCGCGTTTGGGTCGTGCGCAAGGTGCTGAGCCCGCTATCGCCGGTGGAATGCATGGAACTGCTGTTGGACAAGCTCGGCAAGACGCGCAGCAACGCCGAGTTCCTGGCGGCCATGAGCAACTAGCGCACAGGTGTTGATCCGTGCCGGGATTCTCGCACCGGCGGCATAACCTTATGCAGCGGATTAACGTCTTATAATTTCTGATACGATATCTGTGCCCGGGATCGTTTCTCGCGATGCAGGGCAATGGAACACATGCAATCTCAATTTGCAGGTCTTCCCGCGCCTGAAAGGCAACCTCGGCCGGAGCAACCCCGGCCGGAGCCCGCTCCAACTGTGAAGCGGCCCCCCAGGAAAGTCGTTTGGGGACTGTTTGCGCTGGTGCTAACGCTTGGCGGACTGGGGCTCTGGTGGCTGAAGAACCGGGCTGCACAACCTGACACGGGAGGCCCACAAGGGCCCGCGGCAGTTGTACGGACCGTAACCGCCGGGCGAGGCGGCCTGGACCGTACGCTGCGCCTGACGGGAGTCACGTCGGCAGAACGCTACGCCTCCCTGAATGCGCCACAAATGTTGGGACACCGGCACGATCTGTCGGTTAGCTTCGACAGTTCCGGTGGGGGGACTTCCATTACCACGTCGGTAGCCCGTAGCGGAGGAGCTCGGTCGAGTAGCTCGTCCAGCAGCAGGGCATCCTCAACCAGCAGCGACACAGCAGGTTCTGGTGGCTCGTCGGCATCCTCAAGCATGGCCTCCTCTTCCTCATCTTCTTCCGCATCTTCAGCTTCCTCGGCATCCACCTCCGGCAGCAAAAGCAGCGCCATGACCAGCCGGTTCGCCAACACTCAGTCCGTGGGTTCGTCGTCGCGAAGCTCGGCCGCCTCCAGAAGTTCGTCGACCACATCTGACGCTATGGGGACCTCCGGACTGGGATCGACTTCGACCTCCGGAGGCATCGGCAGCGGCGGTGGCGGTGGAGGTGGCGGTGGGGACTGGATGATGGTCATCGAGGAATTGAAAGAATCTGGCGCGCGCGTATCGAAGGGCGACGTGGTGGCAGCCTTCGACCGCCAGTACATGCAGACTCGGCTGGACGATTACCAAGACACGGTGACGCAGGCCGAGGCGAGTTTCCGCACGCTCAAAGCCAATCTGGAGGTAACTCGAAAGGCTTACGAACAGTCGGTCCGCACGGTGAGGGCAGACCTCGAAAAGGCGCGCCTGGATCTAAAAACGATCCCGGTGCAATCCGCCATTACAACCGAGACGTTGAAATTGGCCGAAGAGGAAGCCAACGCCCGCCAAAAGGAGATTCTGGCCGAAGCGCGCTATGTGGATGAGATCGAACGGTCCCGATTGAGGCTGGGCCAGAGCGAACTCAAGGAGGCCCACAACGAACTGCGGCGCGTGCAGGCCAACATCGACCGCATGGTGGTTAAAGCCCCGCTGGACGGCATAGCCGTGGTGCAGCCGATCATCCGGGGTACGGAATTCACCACCATCCAGGCCGGCGACCAGCTCTGGCCTGGGCAGTTGTTCATGAAGGTAGTCGATCCGAACTCAATGATCGTCAATACTTTTGTGAACCAGGCCGACGTGGAAGCCATCAGGATCGGGGCGCGCGCGCGGGTCCGCTTCGACGCCTACCCCGACCTGGAGCTGCCGGCTCATGTGTATTCGGTGGGGGCTCTGGGCCGCACTGGGCGCTTCCGGGCCAACTTCCTCAGCGAGATTCCAGTTACGTTCCGGCTGGACAAGATGGATCCGCGGGTAATCCCGGATTTGTCGGTGAGCGTGGATGTGGTGGTGGGCTCCGAATCGGGCCCCGCACTGGCACCGCGCGAAGCGCTGTTCACGGACTCGGGAGCAGACACCCCGTATGTATTCGTGCAGGGGCCTTCCGGCTGGGACAAGCGCGAAGTGACGGTCGGATTGATGAACAATACCACGGCGGTGGTCCGGTCGGGCCTGCGCCCGGGCGAGGTGCTGGCCGCCGAACGGCCGCCGGAACGGATCAAGACGCAGTAGAGCGCGAGGACGAGATCGAAGCATGTCCAAGGACGTCAAGCCAAAACAACGAATCGGGCAGCGGCCCGGAGCCGGCAGGCGCAAGCTTCTGTTCTGGGCGCTGGGTGCGGTGCTGGCGAGCGGCGGTGCGTACGCCTATTACAGGTACACGAACACGAACACCGTGGTGGAGGTGCCGGTGGCCAAAGTGCGCCGCGGCGAGTTCATCATCGGAGTGCGCACGCGGGGAGAAGTCCGCAGCGTGCGCTCTGTCATCCTTACGGCGCCCCAAGTTCCGAATCCGAGCATCGTGCGCCTGGCCGAATCTGGCAAGCCCATCCGAAAGGGCGACATAGTGGTCGAATTCGATGCCGCGCAGCAGGAACAGTACTATCTGGAGCGCACCACCAGCGTCCGTACGGTTGACAGCGAGATCGTGCAGACGAAAGCCAGCCACCGCATCACGAACGAGACCGATGCCATGAACCTGATGAGCTCCGGCTACAACCTGCAGCGAGCCGAATTGGAGGCCAGCAAGGCGGAGATTCTGAGCGAAATCGAAGGCGCCAAGAACCGGATTGAAGTGGGGATTTCGAAAGGCGAGCTCGGCCAAGTGAATGCGACCATCAATGCGCACAAAACCACGCAGCAGGCTGACGTCGAGCGCCTGGAGCAGAAGAAAGAGAAGACCCTGAGGGACCTGGGCCGGACCAAGGGGTACCTGGGCAAGATGGTGGTGCGCGCGCCGATCGACGGTGTCCTCAACGTTCTTCCCAACGCCCGCACGCAAGGTTCGTTCGGCAGCTCCGCGCCGCCGTTCAAGGAAGGCGATAAGGCGTGGACAGGCGCGGCCATCGCGGAGATCCCGGATCTTTCCGAGATGCGCATCGAATTGAAGCTCGACGAGGTGGATCGTGGAAAGCTCAAGCTGGGCCAGCAGCTGCGGATTCGCGTGGACGCGGTGCCCGAGAAGGAGTTCCTGGCGAACCTGGATTGGATCAGCCCCATCGCGGCGCTGCTGTGGCGCGGCATGGGCCTGACAGAGAAGATATTCCCGGCACGCGCCACGCTAAAGAACCTGGATCCGCGGTTGCGGCCGGGCATGAGCGCTACCGCGGAAATCATCATCGATAGCCAGCCCCGCATATTGATGATCCCCGTGCGCGCCAGTTTCGTATATGCGGGCAAGCCCGCCGTGTACGTGCAGAAGGGCCGCAACTTCCAAATCCGTACCATCCAGGTAGGCAAGCGCAATGAGACCGACATCGTCGTGCTCAGCGGCCTGCGGGAAGGCGAGAGCGTCGCGCTGGAGGACCCGGCGGAAGCAGCCAAGCGGGCCAAGAAACTGTGAGCGGACGGCGAACAATGAAGAAACTGATCATCCGGACCCTGATTGTCGCGGCGGTGGCCGCAGCCGCGTTTTACGGCTACCGGTTTTCGCGGCAGATGCCGCAGCGGCAGCGGGAGTTGCCGACGGCGCGAGTGAGACAGGGCGATGTAATCATACGCTCATTCGCGCGCGGAGAGCTGCGCGCAGTTCGCTCGGTAACGTTGTCGGCGCCCAACCTGTTCGGCACGGTGCAGGTGACGCGCCTGGCACCGCTCGGCAGCTATGCCCACGAGAAAAACTTGATCGTGGAATTCGACGACGCCGAGGTATTGAGCCGGCTGGAGGACAAGCAACTCGAGCTCGACCAAACCGACGAACAGATCCGCAAGAACAAGGCCGACCTTGCCATCCGTGACAACCAGGACCAAGTGGAACTGCTGCGTGCCCGTTATTCGGTCCGCCGCGCCGAGTTGGAAGTGAAGCGTAACGAACTGCTCTCTGCGATTGACGCCAAGAAGAACCTGCTCAGCCTGGAAGAGGCCCGCCGGTCGCTGAAACAGTTGGAGAGCGACATCAAGAGCCGCCGCGAGCAAGCCCGCGCGCAGTTGGCTGTGCTCGCCGAGCAGCGCAACAAAGCCGTGCTCGAACTGAGCCGCGAGCGTATGCGGCTGAACCAGATCAAGCTGCTGTCACCGATGAGCGGCCTGGTGGCCATCAAACAGAACCGCGGCGGCTTCTTTATGTTCGGGTCTCAGGTGCCGGACATCCGCGAGGGCGATCAGGTCCAGCCAGGAATGCCGGTGGCTGACATTTTGGACGTATCCGAAATGGAACTGGTGGCCAAGGTGGGAGAACTCGACCGCGCCAACCTGCATGAAGGCCAGGATGCGATCATCCAGCTCGACGCGATCGCTAACAAGAAATTCCACGGCCAAATCAAGAGCATGAGCGCCACGGCAAGCGCCAGCGTGTTTTCGGCGGACCCGGCCAAGAAATTCGACGTCACTTTCTCGGTGGACATGAAAGACTTGTTGGCTGCCTTGGGCGCCAAGCCTGATCAAGTCGCCAGGATGATGGCCACCGCCGAACAGAATCGCAAGAAACCGCCGATGCAGAGTTCCTCGGGAGGCGCGATGTTCATGATGGCCGCTGGGAATGGCGGAGCGCCGGGAGCCGCGATGGGCGGCGGTCCGGCGGGCATCATGCCCGGTCCACAGGGACCGGAAGGCGGTCCCGGCGCGAGTGCCGCGAGGCGTCAGGGTGGCGGACGGGGCGATTTCATGACCCGGCTGACCAGCCAGTTGCCCGCAGCCGATCAGAAGAAAGTACGCGACGCGATGCAGAAGGCTCTGGGCGGCAAGAACATGGCCGATCTATCCCCGGAGGAACGGCAGAAAGTGATCGGACAATTGCGCGCCCAACTCGAGAAGCTGGGCATCCAGCCGCCCCAGCGGGGTCAGCGGGGCCAGAGCCCGAACGGCGAGATGAGAATGATGGGCATGGGCGGCGGAGGGCAACAGTTTTCGGCGAAGGATATGGCTGACGCGCAGCTGCCGCCACCACCCGAAGAGGAAAGTCAGCTCGACGTGCTGTTGCGCCCCGGGCTGTTGAGCGACATCGAGATCATCGTGGAGAAGATCCCCAACGCCATCCACATTCCCAGCCAGGCGCTGTTCGAGAGGGAGGGCAAGCTGGTGGTGTTCGTAAAGACGAGAAGCGGCTTCGAGCAGCGTCCGGTCAAGCTCGCGCGGCGCAGCGAGTCGACCATGGTGATCGCCGAAGGGCTGAAACCCGGCGAGGTTGTGGCCATGGCGGACCCGACAGCCCGTAAAGGCGAGAAAAAGGAAGGCCAACAGGGCGGTGGCGCAGGCAGTCCCATGGGCGCAGTGGGCGGCGAAAAGAAGGGGGGACGCTAGACCGTGTCGGTATTTTCCACTTATCTTCCCGAACTCTCCATGGGGCTTTCGAGCCTGCTGGTGCACAAACTGCGCAGCCTGCTCACCATGTTGGGCATGATCTTCGGCGTGGGCGCCGTGGTGGCGATGCTGTCGATCACCGCGGGCGCACAGAAGGAGATGCTCAGCTACATTGACCTGCTGGGCGTCAACAACATCATCATAGAAGCCAAAGAGGCCGTCGACCGGAACGAGTTGCAGGCCCGCCGGCAGATCTCCCCCGGACTGACATTCCGCGACGCGCGCGCCATCCGGGAGAACGTGCAGGGCATCGAAGAGATGACCCCCCGTAAGCGCTTCAAGCCGCTGAAGGTTCTCCCCAAGACGGCGCAGGAGCCGCCGCTGCTGATCGGCGTGGAGTCCAATTATCTCAAGATCAACAGCCTGAAGCTGGTGGAAGGGCGGTTTTTTACCTCCGGCGAAGACGTACGCTCCAAGCCCGTGTGCGTGCTCGGGGAATCGGCGAAGGTCCAGTTGCTGGGCTACGACAACGCCGTGGGCAAGTTCGTCAAGATCAACGATACCTGGCTGCAGGTAATCGGAATCCTGGCCCACCAAGCCACCGCCGACAGTGATGTAGGCGGCTTGGAGGTGGTGAACCGGAACAATATGGTCATCGCCCCACTGAACACCGTGATGCGGCGATTCGAGGACAACAACAGCTATCTCAAAGACGAAATCGACGGTGTTTACATCAAAGTGGCCAGCGGTACGGATTCCATGGAGACGGCGAACGTAGTGCGCGCCATTCTGAACGCGACGCACAAAGACGCCGGAGACTTTACGGTAGTAGTGCCGGCGGACCTGCTGGAACAGCGCCGCCGCACGCAGTTCATTTTCAGCGTCGTGATGATATGCATCGCCGGTATTTCCCTGCTGGTGGGCGGCATCGGCATTATGAACATCATGCTGGCGACGGTGCTCGAACGCACACGCGAAATCGGCATCCGGCGCGCCATCGGAGCGCGCCAGGCCGACATTGTGCGGCAGTTCCTCACCGAAGCCATCATGATTTCCATCGTGGGTGGTTTGATCGGCATCGCTTTCGGTTTCACGCTCTCGAAGATCATTGCTGCCGCCGCCGGTTGGTCCACGGTGGTCACCTGGGGTTCCATCGCGGTGGCCTTCGGCGTGTCGGTCGGAATCGGACTGGTATTCGGTATTTATCCGGCGGTGCAGGCCGCCAAACTCGATCCTATCGAGGCCATACGCTACGAATGACGAAAACAATGCGAAAGTACGGTATTTTGCTTGGCCTGACATTGACGGCCTGCGCGCTGGCGCAGGATTCGCCGCTTTTCCCGAAGCGGGGGTACTTCCGGCAGCGCTTCGGGACGCCGTCGACCCGCGTCGAACTGCGTCCACCCGTGCGCCTGCGAGACTTCGTCGTAACGGACAGGCTGGAGCTCAGTCTGAAGAACTACCTCGAGCTGGTACTGGCCAACAATACGAACATCGCCATCGAGCGGCTGAACGTCGAGACGCAGAAGAACGCCATTCTGCGGGCTTTCGGAACATTCGATCCCTCGATGGCCGCAACGTTCCGCAACACGCGCACGAAGACGCCCACAACGGACGTGCTCTCCGGCGCTGCAACCCTGAACCAGCTTTCGCAGCCGGCGAACTTCACCTACGCGCAGACGCTGGAGACAGGCACTACGTACACGGTGGGATTCAACGCATCGAAGACGTCCACGAACAACCAGTTCGCGACATTCAACCCGGCGTTGAGCTCCGCGCTGCAGTTCGGCGTGACGCAACCGTTGCTTCGTAACCGCGGCTCGTTCGTCACAAAGCTGCCCATCTCGATCGCCCGCAGCAGATTGAAGGTCTCCGAGTACGCGCTTCGCGACACGCTGATGCGCCTGCTGGCCAACGCGGAGAATGCCTACTGGGATGTGATCTCGGCGCGCGAGAACCTCGGTGTCCAAAAGCAGGCCCTGGCGCTGCGCGGAGAGGCGCTTAAGCGCGCGCAGAAGGAACTTGACCTGGGTGCGCTCTCGCCCCTGGACATCTACCAGCCGCAGGCCGAATACGCCAGCGCGGAGATTCAGGTGTCGCAGGCCCGCTTCCAGTTGGCACAGACTGAAGACGCATTGCGCAGGCAGATCGGAGCGGACCTGGATGCGGACGTCCGCCGCTTACCGTTGGAACTGACCGAATCGGTGTTGCCCCCCACGGACACGACATCGATGGATCCCGAGAAATCGGTTGAAGCCGCCTTGCGCCTGCGGCCGGACCTTCGCGCGGCCGTCCAGTCGCTGGACGTCGACGAGCTGAACATCAAGTCTTCCACCAACATGATGCGGCCGGACCTATCGCTGTCGGCCAACTACTCGAGTTCGGGACGCGGTGGCAACTATTTCCAAAAGACCGACGTCTTCTCCGGCGATGGGACATCGAGCACGGTAGTCAACATGGTTCCCGGCGGTTTCGGCGATGCGCTGGACCAGATGTTCGGATTCAACTACCCGGTTTACGGCTTCGCCCTGACGCTGCGCCTGCCGCTGCGCGACCGCGCCGCGCAGGCCAACCTGGCCGACGCCATGGTCGCCAAGAAACAGGACGCCCTGCGCGTGCGCAGCGTCGAACAGACCGTGCGCCTTGAAGTACTCAACGCAGTCACAAACGTGGAGTCGAGCAAAGCCAGCGTGCGCCTGGCCACCATCGCCCGTGACTTGGCCCAGAAGACATACGAGGCCGAACTGAAGAAGTACGAGCTGGGGACCAACATCCTGTTCATCGTGTTGGATGCGCAGAACCGCCTCACGCAGGCACAGTCACGGCTGCTCACCGAGTCGGTGAATTACCGCCGCAACCTGCTCACCTTGCTGCGGACGACCGGCGAGCTGCTGGAGCAGCGCGGCGTAGCGGTACAATAAGCGGGAAGCGGCTCTTCGGAACCGCGGCCGGCCGCAGTTAGCCGGTTCTTCGCACCATGGGCCGCATACGCATTCTTTCCGATCAGGTCGCCAACAAGATCGCCGCCGGCGAGGTGGTGGAACGCCCCGCCTCCGTGGTGAAGGAACTTCTTGAGAACTCCCTGGACGCCGGCTCGACCACGATCCGCGTGGAAGCCGTGAGCGGCGGCCGGCGGCTCATCCGCATCACCGACGACGGCTGCGGCATGCTTCGCGACGATGCCATGCTGGCCTTCGAACGCCACTCTACCAGCAAGCTGACCGACGTGAAGGACCTGCTGTCGATAGCCACGCTGGGCTTCCGCGGCGAGGCGCTGCCTTCGATCGCCTCGGTTTCGCGGCTTACGCTCGAGACGCGCTCGCGAGACGAGTCCACAGGCACCCGCATCGAAATAGCGGGCGGAAAGATGATGGCCTGCCAGGAAGCCGCGCTGGCCTCCGGGACCATCATCACGGTGCGCGACTTGTTCTTTAACGTGCCTGCCCGGAAGAAGTTTTTGCGCAGCGAAACGACGGAACTCGCCCACATCGCCACCCTGGCGACCGAGTATAGCCTGGCCCATCCGGACAGGAACTTCACGCTGATCCACGACGAGAAGGAACTGCTGGCGGTCACGCCCGCCGCGGATTTGCGCGATCGCATCTACCAGGTTTTCGGCGGCCAATTGCTGGAGGAGCTGATCCCTCTTGCGCCGGTGGAGCGGGCGCTTCCGCCCGAGCCCGGCTCCGATTCACCAGCCGGGACGCTGCAACTGACCGGTTTCGTATCGCGGCCACAGTTCCAAAAGAGCAACCGAAACTCCATTCACCTGTTCGTGAACGGCCGTGTCATTCGGGACCGGCTGCTGCTGCACGCGCTCAACTCGGCCTATTACAACCTGGTTCCCTCGGGTGTGTATCCATTTGCGATGCTCTTCCTCTCCTGCGATTACGAGGAAGTCGACGTCAACGTGCACCCATCGAAGACCGAGGTCCGTTTCCGCCATGGCCCGGTGGTTCACGATTTCGTGCGCGACGCCGTCCGGAACTCCCTTATCGCGGCCAAACCCGCGCCGTCGCTGCCGTCCAGCCGCGTGTCGCAACCCGCGGCGCATCTCCCCTACTCGGAGTTTTCCCAACAAATCGAGGAGCAGCGGTTCGAGAGTGTACCGGCGCCTGCGCCTGACTCCGAGCTGCCGGTGTTCAACCTGCACGGGGCGACACCCCCCGCCCCGCGCCTCGATTTCGGCCAGACGCCGGGCATCCCGGGCGAGCCGGTGCGGTTTTCCGCGCCGCCGCCCGCACCGCCTCCAGCTTCGCCGCAGTTGAAGCTGCGCGTCCCCGAGTCCCATTCGGCCCTGCCGCCGGACGCCGGCTACGTACCCGGGACGAGCCTGTCGGAGTTGGCGAACCTGCGGCCTCTCGGCCAGATCCACGACAGCTTCATCGTAGCCGCCGGCCGCGACGGCCTGTGGCTCATCGACCAGCACGTGGCCCACGAACGCATCCTGTTCGAAAAGGTCCTGCGCGGCCGCGCGGAGGGAAAGATAGAAGTACAAGCGCTGTTGATGCCGATGATCATCGAGCTGACGCCGGCGCAGATGGCGGATTACAACCGTATCGCGGCGGAGTTGAACGCAACCGGCTTCGAAACCGAACCGTTCGGGCCGCGCAGCATCGCCATCAAAGCCGCGCCATCGGCCGTCCCGCCGGGCGAGATCGATAAGTTAGTGTTCGAAATCCTGGAGATTGCGGACGCGGAACTACGGGGCGTTTCGCTGGAAGACCTGCGGAGAGGAATCGCGGCGTCGGTGGCCTGCCGCGCCGCAATCAAAATCAACACGCCGCTCGACGAGCGCAAGATGGCCTGGCTGCTCGAAGAGCTGGCGGCAACACAATGCCCCATGAGTTGCCCGCACGGCAGGCCCATCGCACTGTTATACTCCACCCGCGACATCCTCAAGGGATTTCACCGGGTGTAGCCGCAACGGGCCGCCGCGCTCAATCGAAAAGGCTTAATTGCCGTAGTGAGCGGCGTTTGCAGTGGCGCTGGCCGCCTGATCCGCCGGAAGGTCGTCTACTGAGTAAATGGCCGATGCAGGGCAAACCGGGACGCAGGCGCCGCAGTCGATGCACTCGCCGGGGTTAATGAAAAGCTGAGGGGTGGCCTCGAAGCCGTCCTCGTCTTTCTTCGGATGGATGCAGTCGACGGGGCATGCCTCAACGCACAGCTCGTCTTTCGTGCAGGCAGGTGTAATTACGTATGCCATGAATTCTCCCTTTGTTTTTGTCGCAATTCTCTTACCAGATTCCAACTTGCGCGGCTTCCCCCAAGTCTCTCATAGAGAACGGCTTAAAGGTGCACGCGGAACTCGATGAAACCCATGATCGGGTGAAATCACCCAGTCTGAGAGCAGATGCCCCACGGCCCGTCTCCCACTGGGTCACTACTCCCATTCTATCGTGCCCGGCGGCTTGTGGGTTAAATCATAGAACACTGCCGCGACGCCGGGCACCTGTAGCAACTTGTCAGCCAGATCCTTAAGCAGCCCGTCCTCCATCGCCACGGACTGTGCGGTCATCCCGTCGACCGAATCTACCGGCCGGAGCACCACCGAATCGGGCCGGGACGGCTGGCCGACCGGGATCAAAACCACCGGGAACTGCCAGACCTGGTTTTCGAAGCCGCTCGCAGCGGAGACGCCGCGCACAATCGCATCCGCGCGCCTCAAACGGGCCAGGCGGTCTTCGCTGAGCGTGCTTTCACGTACTGAGAATTGACCGATGGATGCGTGCGAGGCGACCAGAGCCACCGCCCGGTTGACCCCCGCCGTGGCATTGATCATCTCCGCGGCGCGCGCCTGCAAATCGGCCTGCCGGCTGGGGAAAGAGTCCAGCGCGAGCACATGCCGGTAGCTGCGCGAGTCACCTTGCACACCGACCGAGCGCACCGGAATGATCCACCCGCCGGCGACGCTCTCCACCGGAAGCGTGGATTCGCTCGCAAGACAGCGAATGGCCAGTCCCGGCCCCGGGAACGGGTGGCGAGCGAGCAATTGCTCGGGAAGCCCCAATTCGCGGCCGATCTCCCGGACTTCGTCCTTGTAAAAAGACGTGAGCGGTTCGATGATCCTTCCATCTGCCAACAGGCGTTGGATGCCAGGCACACGGTTGTGGTGTGTCTTGATGACATCCGCGTTGGCCGTACCGCCGGACTCGATAGTATCCGGGTAAATGGTTCCTTGTCCCAGGATCCAATTTCCATCCAGGTAGTTGCCGCTTTGGAGGATCTGTTCCTGGATGCGGACGAACTGCTCGCCGATGATGAGGCGCTTCTGCTCAGGGTCGGATACGGAAGCCAGCGCACCGAGGAAGCTGTCCGCGGCACGTTCGACGGCAAAAGTACCGGATGCCTGGCGCGCGAAAACCTTCTCGACGAACTCGGTCTCCCCCTCGCGCATCAGGCCGGTATCGACATAGACGCCGTGCACGCGGTCCGCGCCAAGGGCGCGGAGGCAGAGCGAATAAGCCACACTGGAATCGACTCCACCGCTCACAAAAAAGAATACGTTGCGTCCGGCCGCGGTTTCGCGGATGAACTGTTCAAGTTGCGCGACGCGGCCGCGCGGCGACCAATCCTTCACACAGCCGGCGATGGAAAACAGAAAGTTCGAGAGCAGTTCCCTGCCCTTGTGCGTATGCACCACCTCGGGGTGGAATTGCACACCGTACAGCCGGCGCGACCGGTCGCCCATGGCGGCCATCGCGCAAGTGCTGGTAGTGGCCAGCAATTCGAAACCCGGGGGCATCGCGGTCATCCTGTCGCGGTGGCTCATCCACACCTGCTGTGGAACGCCGATCCCGTCAAAGAGGACGCCAGGCGAGATCACGTCGAGCATGGCCAGGCCATACTCGCCCTTCTCCCCCTTGGCCACCTGCCCGCCGAGAAGGAGGGCCATGAGCTGCAAACCGTAGCAGATGCCCAGAACCGGCTGGCCGGTCTTGAAGATCGCGGGATCGACCGTGGGGCTGCCGGGCGCATACACGCTATCGGGCCCTCCGGAGATAATGATGGCGCGGCAGGAACTCAGTTCGGCGGCCGGAGTGTCACTGGCGAACACTTCGGCGTACACGCCCTGCTCGCGAACCTTGCGGGCAATGAGATGGCAATACTGGCCACCAGCGTCCAGCACGGCCACCTGGGGCGCGGGGTGCGATTCTCCTCCTGCAGGGACGTTGCCTGTTCGGCTGTCACTCACCGTGGGTTATCGCTCCGGTTTTTGCGTGCGCTGCACGATGAGCTTCTTGGCGGACTCGAGAAGCGTCCTGGCCTTCGGCAGGGCATCGATGCCCTTGGCGGTCATCGGATCGGTCTCGATGGCCAAGCGACGCGCGTCGTCCACGCTGAACGCCGTGATGTAGATTTCGCGTTTCAGTTGCTGCTTGAGCCATGCGTGGTTCTCGGCGTACTCAGCTTCGGAGAACTGCACGCCCTCTTTCAACAGGAACTTGTGAAAATCGTTGTCGACGTTCTGATCCGGATCCCAGCCCTTGGGCAGTTTGGCATCGCGGCCGGAGAAGAAACGGGCCGTGAAACTGAAAAACGCCTGCTTGCGCAGCACGTCGATCTGGAAACGGTTCAGCTTCGGAACACTGTACTTCTCGTCGGGGGTGATGCCGCCTCCGCCGTACACCGTGCGTCCGCCGTCGGTCATCTTCACGTCGGTGGAATTCTGCACCGGCACGTCCTTACGGGTGTAATAGTCGAGGAACGACATGTTCGAATAATCGCGCTGGATCAAGCGGCCGCTCGGCGTGTAGTACTTAGCCGTGGTCAGCGCAAGGCCCGTGTTTTCGTTGAGCGGGTAGACGGTCTGCACCAGTCCCTTGCCGAACGTGTTCTCGCCCAAGATCCAGGCTCGATCGTGATCCTGCAAGGCGCCCGCCACGATCTCGGCGGCTGAAGCGGAATAACGGTTCACCAGCACCACGATGGGGTAGTCTCGCCCGGCGTTGCCGTGTCGGGCGATGTAGGGCTTCTCCGGCGAGGAACGGCCGCGATGCGAAACGATCAACTGGTTCTTGTGCAGGAAATGATCCGCTACAGCCACGCCCTCGTTGAGCAATCCACCGGGATTGTCGCGGAGGTCCAGGACGAGGCCCTTGATATTGTTCTCTCCCAGCCGGCCAAGATTCTCTTCCACCTCGCGGCTGGTGTTTTCGTTGAAGCTCTCGATGTCAAGATAGGCGATGCCCGGTTGCAGCCAGAAAGCGTCCTGGACACTCTTACGCGGGATCTCGTCACGCACGATGTTGAACGTGAGAGGCTTGTCCATGCCCTCGCGAGCGACCACTACCTGCACCTGCGTGCCGCGTGGACCTTTCAGCAAATCGGCCACCTGGGTCGTGTTGAGGTTCTCGGTGGACTTGTCGTTAACGAAAAGGATGACATCGCCGGGGCGCAAGCCGGCCTTGTAAGCCGGAGAGCCGGTGAACGGAGCGATGACGATGGTCTTGCCGTTGCGCTCGGCCACCATCATGCCCACGCCGTAGTAATGGCCTTTCTGATCCTCGCGCAGAAGCTGGAATGCTTTCGGATCGAGGAAATTCGAGTGGGGATCGAGCGTCCGCAGCATGCCCGGGATAGCGCCATTGTAGATGCCGCGATCCGGGTTCAGCGCATCGGCGGCATTCTGCTCCACCACGCTGTACACCTTCGTGAAGCTCTTCAGAGTGGTCTGGATGTCATCCTCGGACGCGGCCGCGGCGGGGGTTTCAATGCCTCGCCCATAGACGCCGCCAAGCAGCGAACACCCGGCCACGATGAGAACGCCGGTAATCAGAGACTTACGCCGATTCTGAGCCATTGCGGGACCCTTCTCGAACTACTTCCAGTATAGCGTACCCGCCGAAATCTCTTGGAGCGAGAACCGGGAATCAGACGGCGCGGGATTTGCGGGCCGCGAGCGAGTTTTCGGCGCGAACCGGCTTGCGTGGTCCATAGACGCCCAACCGGCGGGCCTGGTCGCTGAGCGATACCAGGAACATGGGCTGCTTGGCGTTCTTCAGGATATCGATGACGCGCTCGTTGCGGTCCTCGAGGTAGATCGATTTGCCGTCGGTGAGCAGGTGGACGTCGGACGTACCGGCCAGAATATCCCCCAGGCGCCGCCCCATCTCGCGCTCCAGAAACCGCATCACGCGCCGGACTTTCTGCAGCGAGAAGCCCTTGCGGCGCAGTTCTGCGATTACCGTGATCTCCAGCATCTCTTTTGCCGAGTAGACGCGCTTGTGACCCTCGTGCTCGGGAGACACAACGCGCTGTTCATCCCACCACTGCAGTTGCCGCAGGCTGACCTTGGCGGCACGCGCGACATCACTGCTGGAGAAGCCGGTGGATTCTCCCTCCGGAGCAGGTTGGGCCTTCCTTGTTTTGAACATGGGGAGGTGCTTTCGTTTTGAGAATATACGCCTTCTGAGGATTTTACTCCTCTGGCGTACAGTGTCAATAGCCCACTTTGGGGGCGTTTCACTTCTTGCGCACCGCAGGCGGTACCCGCACGGGCAGATGCGCCGATCAGTCTCCCCTCCACGATCAGCATGGCGTTTTGTCACGGTTCAAGCGACCTCCGGGAGGGCTGTTACGGGGGTTTCGCCGGGTTCGGCGGGCGGAGGCGGTTCCATAGAATCAACAGGTTGCGGGTTCGGTTCGGGTTCGGTCGCGGTGAGAATTTCGGGGTCAACCGGTTCGGATACAACGGGTTGCGGGAGAGGCGCGGGGAGGGGCCACTCCCGGCGAAGCTGGCGGAGCTGGTTGAGGACGGCCTGCGCTGGAAAGTGAGCTGACTTTCGCGGGAGGCGAGGAGCGCGGCGGTTTGGACATCGAGTTCGATGTCGCGGATGCGGGACTCGGTGGCCACGATGCGGGCGAGGCGCCAGTCGATGGAAGCGAGGCTGCGGACGAGGTTCAGCTCGGCTTTGTCGACGGGCTGGAAACGGCGAATGAGGGATTGGAGGAGGTGTGGAAAGCGTCTCTGTTTTCGCCGCGGAGGACGCAAGCGAGCTTGGCGTAGCGGCCGTGCTTGAAGCCGTTCATGGCAGAACGGGCCTTGCCCTCGGGCGTTTTGGGGCCACGAGAGCGGGCGCCATTGCGCCGGGCGGCTTCGAGTTGTTTGTGAGTGAGTCGGATAACGGGCATGATTCGCGCTCGGTGGGGATTGTAGCAGGCGAGGTGATGAAACCACAGGAGGCTATAGGTTTATTTCGTTGATAATGCTCGAAATAAGAAGTCTGCATTCGAAGTGAACGCAATTTTCCGAGGCTGAAACGCGAATTGGACCGTCGAGTGTGAGACCTTGGCGCGGGAGATGGCGGGGATGCCGGCGAGGATCACGCAGGCGGGAAACGAGCGGCATGGCGCCAAAGAGGACGGGAAGGTACAACATACCTGCCAAAGGCACAGTCGCCGCCGCATGTCTACAGCACGTTACCCCGTGCCAAACGGGCTGGAACTGCATTATTTCGCATCTTTCAGACACATTCTCTAAAACCTGCTTGGCGGATGAAGATAAGATAAAGAAATGCGTCTGTCCCCTTTCCCTGGGTTCGAGGGTACGCCTGCTGGCGCTTTGTCACTACCTCCAGCGACCGCAGGGCAGCCTGTCAATCTGTTTCAGGTAGCGAAGCCATTCCCCGTCCAGGCCGGCACTGTAGCACCTGCGTTCGGACAACTCGGGGGCGGTACGCAGTACCTGACACCAGTGAATCTTGGTGTCCTCCTGAAGAGGGGCGTACTTCTACGAAAGTGAACCCGATGCCAATAGAGTTCCCAGATCTTCCAGGTTGGACGTTCAACGTCGACGAAGTGTCGTTTGGAGTATACAAAGTGTTTGGTCGTGATGAGGCCGGCCGATGCATCACAAAGAGTGGCACCGATCCGGACGCTCTGCTTGAGGAGTGCCGGATCGAAGCTCTTGATATAAGGAACCTTGATATAAGAAACCGGGGACAGTGACCAAATAGCTGTTTTTGAGATCGACAGTGACAGATGCGATGTTCTCCGTGGCGCGAGTTCAGCGACAGGTTTGGCGGCGGGGCGCGTGGTGAGCAGCGCGCAACGGACCGCGGGGCTTGCGGAGAAGCTCTTCACCTATAGTCACTTTGCGGGCGATGCCGGGGGCGAGGAGGTGTACCCCAGCGGGCGGCGCGTGGTGACGTGCCCGGACGCGCTGCAGCGGGTGGCGAGACAACCGGAGACAACCGCAGACAGGCATTTACACCGTTTGCGCGGAGATCATGCAGGAAACCGTGACAGTCACCAAATAGTCAGTTCCCGTGAGAGATTCTTCTCCGCGCCGTCACTATTGTGTCAATGGCGAGGAACGCGAGGGCCGTCGTTCTGGATACCCCGCATCACGTCACCCAGCGTGGCAACGGACGGCAGGACGTCTTCTTCACGGACCGCGACCGCGAGGTCTACCTGGCGGCCTTCTTCTAGTACGCGTCGCGCTATGGCCTCCGGGTGTTGGGCTACTGCTTGATGACCAACCACGTGCATTTCGTGGTGATTCCCGAGCGGAAATTCAGCTTGGCGAAGGTCTTCGGCCGGACGCACGCCGATTACGCGCGCTACGCCAACCTCGTGCGCCGGAGTTGCGGACACTTCTGGCAGGCTCGCTTTTACAGTTGCGCACTGGAGGCGGAGCATACATGGAACGCGTTGGCCTATGTGGAACGGAATCCTGTGCGGGTGGGGTTGGTGGCTGCGGCCGAGGAATACCGGTGGTCCACGGTGGCTGCCCACTGCCGGCAGGACGACATGGACGGGTCGCTGGATTGCGAAGAGTGGAGTGCGCGATACACCGGAGAGCGCTGGCGGGAGGTGTTGCGGTGTAGCGTGGAGGAAGAGGCCTGGAAGGAGCGCATCCGGGAAGCGACGCGGCGCGGCACGCCGTTGGGCAGCCAAGAATTCATCGAGAGGCTGAGCCGGGCGGTTGGCCGGGATCTGACACCGAGGCCTCCGGGCCGTCCCCGCAAGCAACCACAGACCAGCATGGTCTCCGCGCAAACGGGGTAAATGGTTTGCGCCGCGCCCCTCGGGTGAGACACGGAAATCAGGGACCAATCGCCGTTCGATGAAACATCCTTGTCGAACGGAAGTAATCGTAGCAGACTGGGACTGGCTGGCGAAGCGGAGGCGGGCTCTGCTGGAGAGCAACCCGC
>JAJFUV010000123.1 GCA_021372245.1 Terriglobales bacterium | reverse complement strand
GCGGGTTTTGGGTGCGGACGTCCTCCATGCACGCGGCGATTTGAACCAGCATACCCCTGGCGGCGGCATCCTCCAGGAGTCCGGCGAGCAGCGGACTGTCCAAGCCATAGCCGTGATAGTTCGGGTGTAACCGGATGCCGGACATGTGGTGCCGCTCGTGGCATCGCCGCAGGTCCTCCTTCCAGTCGGGGAGCGCCGGATTTACCGTGCCGAAGGGCACCAGCAAGCCATCGCCGTACTGACGGCAGTCGGCGGCAAGCCGTTCGTTTACACCGGCCACGTCTTTGTGCAGGATGCCGTCGAAACTGCCCGCCCAGGCCTGACTCACGCCATGACCGCGCAATGCCGCCACAAGTTTGGCCGGCTCGTCGTCCGGCAGACGCCGGAAAGGCCAGCGCGAGAGGTATACGTTCGTATCGATGATCACGCGCGGATTCCTTTCGTTTTGAGAATTGGCCCGAGCAGGCGGCGCAAGCTGCCGCTCAGGATCTCCCGCTTCGCGGCGTCTGGAATCGCGGCGCCGGTGACCTTGCCGAGCTGCGAGGCGAAGCTGCGCCCTCCTGCATCGCTGCCGAACAGGACGCGGGGCGCGCCCAACTCGCGCACCGCCATCTCCACGAAACCAGCGGTGGGATCGGACCCGGCGATGTCGATCGAAACGTTCGGGCAATCGCGGATTGCGCGGATGCCACGTTCCCAATCCGCTCCGGCGTGCCCGCAGACAATGGGGACTTTCGGGTGGCGCCGGGCCAGATCGGCGACGTCGAACGGCGTGGACTCGCCCGGAAGGTTTCCGGTGATCTTGAGATAGCAGTGCTGATACACCATCGCCCCGAGGCTTCCGGCGCGCTCGACGATGGGATCCAACTCCGGACCGTTGCAATGGGCGGCGATCCAGAGCTTGACGCCCACCATCGGTCCGTCGCGCACGCAGCGTTCCAGTTCATCCAAGCTCGCCTCGACCTGCCGGGGGCTCAAGTAGACGAAGCCGAACAGGCGGTCCGGAAACGCCCGGAGCGCGCGGAGCACCTGGTCGTTCTGTTCACGCAATTGTTCCGCGGTGGGATCGGCGAGGAAAGGATATCCCATGAAGACTACGAGCCGCTCAATCCCCATCCGGTCCGCGATACGTAACAGTTCACTGGCGCGCTTTTCGGGCGTGTCGCCGTCGACGCCTGCCAGGTGGCAGTGCACGTCCCATATGGGGTCCGGGGAAGTCCGGGCCGACGTTGCGGGGAGAGCCGCGGCAGTCTGAATGAGAAACGACCTTCGAGTGGAATTCATGGCAGTATAGGACCGCTCCCTTTGGTCGCGGCTCCGTGTGTTTACCTGGCCTTGGGCTTCGGCGCTGGCGCCACGTACTTGTCCGGCACTACCTTCACTCCGGTTGTGAACTTGTAATTGAATTTGCCGGGTCCCGGATAGGTCATCTCGATGAAGTAAGCGGTCCAGCCGGACGGCGGCGCGGGGAGTTTCGCGGTGTATACCCCGCCCTTCCCCGTCAGCAACGTGCTCTTGTAAGCGGGCCCAATGGTTTGCAGGCGGAAGTCGCGCGCCTTCGGGTTAGTGGCCTGCCAGAGTTTCACCTCGGCCGGCGCAGTGATCGTGCGTGCGCGAATTGTGCCGTTCTTTTCGATCTTCCAGGTGAATTTCGGCCGCGGAGCGCCTTGCAGAACGGACTGGTAGAAAGCCGTCACGGTCTGCACAGCATCGGAATTCCTGAGCGAGTGGTCGGTGTTCGGAACGTACCGCAGGTATTTCTCGCCCGGCAGATCGTCAAAGTAGAACTGTGAGGAATCCGGCAGGAAGAACTGGTCGCCGGCGGCGTTGACGATGTACTTCGGCATCGTGTAGCGCTCGCGGTACTCGTACGGCTCCACCAGCTTCATGAGCGCCTTGAACTCCGGCCGCCCCACCCAATCCATGACATTCGATTCCACGTAGTCGCGAATCGCCGGGGCCCAGAAGCCGTACGCGCGGTAGTGGTGGGTCATGGATTTCTCCATGTTCAGCAGGTCGATCACCAGCGGCATGAAGGCCACGACGCGCTTGTCCACGGCCGCCGTGGTCCAGGTGGTCCACCCGCGCTTGGAGCCCCCGGCGACCACAAAGCGGTCGATTTTCAGGTTGCCGCAGGCGGGCGAGGCAGCGAACGCAGTCATGGTGTCCATGGCGCGGACCGCGGCCTTGGTCATGGGCAGGCGCAACGGCCACTTGGTTTCGCCCGTACGGAGAAACTTGTCCCACGTATAGGCGATGATCTCGTCCTCGCGGCGCTTGCGGGTCTCGCCCGCGAAGACCAGCGGTTGGTTGGGAACCATGCGCAGTTCGGCCACAATCGTATTCGTCGCCACTGCGATCGAGGACGTCATCTGGTCCACCTTGGTGGGCGGTGTGCTGGTGTTGTTTCCTCCCCCAATGAACAGCATGGCGGTGGGTCCGGACGCCTTATCGGGCTTAGTGATCGTCAGCCAGTGTTTCCACAACGGGCGGTCCACTTCCTTCTCCGTGAGCCAGGTCTGCGAGGTCATGTCGATTACAAACGACGTATAACCGTTGCCGGGAATGGTGCTGACCAGCTCGAACTTGTAAGCCGGGTCGGGCTTGGCGACGTATTCGTCAAGCGCGGTACGGCTGGCGGGGGCAGCGTAAAGGGCACCGGCCAACAGCAGTGCCGCCGCGAGCCGTGAAAAGAGAATCCTGGATCTGTTAAACATGTCGATCAGAACCTAGTTTAGAATGAATGAACATTCTACCTAATGACCGACACGCTCATTGCGGAAGGCCTGTCCAAGCAATTCGGGGAAGTCCGGGCAGTAGACAAAGTGAGCTTGCGCGTGAGCGCGGGCGAGATTGTGGGTCTGCTCGGTCCCAACGGCGCGGGGAAAACCACCATCCTGCGCATGATTGCCGGCATTCTGACGCCGGATGAAGGTAGCGTACGGATAGCGGGCCTCGACGTTCGCACGCAATCGCTCGAAGCGAAGCAGCGGATCGGCTTCCTGTCCGGCGACACGCAGATGTACCGGCGGCTCTCCACGCGCGAGGCTCTCGAATACTTCGGGCGGCTTTACGGGATGGAGGAAGGCCGGCTGGCCCGGCGTATAGGCGAAGTCACGCACCAGCTCGACATGTCTGAGTTCGTCACGCGGGCCTCCGGCAGCCTGTCCTCGGGCCAGAAACAACGCGCCAACATCGCCCGCGCGTTTCTGCACGAGCCCGAGTTGCTGGTGCTGGATGAGCCGACGGCAGCGCTCGACGTCGTGAGCGGCCAGTTCATCGTGGAAGCCATCCAGAGAGAGAAGGCGGCCGGGCGGGCGGTCCTGTTTTCCACGCACATCATGAGCGAGGCCGAATATCTCTGCGACCGCATCCTGCTCTTGCACAAGGGCCGGATTGTGGACGAAGGCACGTTGTCCGAATTGATCGAGCGCGCCCACGCCCGGAACCTTACCGATGCGTTTCTTAAGAAAATTGGCGCCGTCGCGGCCGGGGGAGGCGGCGCTCAATGAGAGTCCGCATCGTATGGACCATTTACCGCAAGGAACTCATCGAGTCCTTGCGCGACCGCCGGACGTTGTTCCTCATGATCGTGCTGCCAGTCCTGCTCTATCCGTTGCTGCTCATCGGTATGAGCAAACTGATGGAATCGCAGACGGAAGCACAGGAAGCCCGTACCAGCCGTGTGGCGGTCTGGGGCGCCCTGCCCGGCGGGCTGATGCAGGAGATCACGGCCAAAAACCGCGTCAGGATCGTGCCCTGGGGCGGAATGCCCGCAAACCTGAGGGCGGATTTCGAGACGGGCCGTCTGGTTCCGCCGGACATCGCGAAAGCGGAGAGGGAGAGAGAAAAGGAAGCAGAGCAGGAGCGCGGGAAGGAAAAGGAGACGGTTCCGGACACGCCTGTGTTGGCCGCCGCGCGTCCGCTGATCCTGGAACGGCGGTTCGACGCCGTCATGGTGCTATGGCCCGGTTTCGACAGTCAGATCGAAGCGGGCGGCTTCGGCCAGGTCTCGCTTCTGTTCGACTCCGTGCGCGGGGACTCACGCACAGCGCGCCAAAGACTGGACAACGCGGTAAATGTGTACCGGCGGAAGATTCTGGAGGCGCGTGAAACCCAGTCGGGATTGCAGCCCGGCTTTGCGCGCGCCGTGCGCGTCCAGGCGCAGAACGTCGCTCCGAGCCAGCGTAAATCGGGCTTCTTCCTGGGCACCGTGCTGCCCTACATCCTCATCCTGTTCACCGTGATCGGCGGATTCTATCCGGCCCTGGACCTCACAGCCGGCGAGAAGGAGCGCGGCACTATGCAGACGCTGTTGTGCGCGCCCCTGCGGTCCACCGAAATCATCGCCGGCAAGTTTCTGACGGTCTGGACCATCGCCCTCATCGCGAGCCTGGTCAACATTGCCAGCGTTTCGGCAACTTTTGCGCGCATCAAGATGCCGGGCGTCGAAGTGTCCATCTCGCCGGGGGCGTTCATGCTGGCCTTCGCGCTGCTCGCCCCCGTCTCTGTGATGGTGACCAGCATCTTCCTGGCCCTGGGCGCCTTCGCCAAGGACTTCAAGGAAGGCCAGAACTACATGACGCCGGTGATGATGGCGCTGACGGTTCCGATGGCCGTCACCATGGCGCCAGGCATCGAGTTGAACGCCTACATTGCCTTCGTGCCGGTAGTGAACATTGCGCTGCTCATCAAGAGCCTGTTCGTGGGAGAAGCACAACCGGATCTCGTGTTCCTGACGCTGTTGGCTTCCGCGATCTACGCCGCGGTCGCTTTTCTGGCGGCTGCCCGTGTGTTCGAGCGTGAGAACGTGCTGCTGGGCGGCAAGGTCGAAATGCGCGCGCTGTTTTCGTTCCGGCGCGGCGAGACCTCTCCGACGCCCGGTTTCGCGCTGTTCGGTTTCGCCGTTGTGCTTGTGCTGGCCTTTTACGGCAGTCTGCTGCTGACGAAGTTCGGCGCGGCGGTGCAGCTTGTGAGCGTGGAATTCGGCTTCTTCCTCTTGCCGTGCCTGGCGATGGTCGCGCTTGGACGCTTCCCCATGCGGGAGACGCTGGCGCTGCGCCTGCCACCATGGCGCGGGCTTCTCGCCAGCGTGCTCGTGGGCTGCGCGGCCTGGACCGTGGCAAGCGGGGTGCTGCTTCGGCTGATGCCGCCGCCCGAATCGCTGGTGCATGCGTTGGAGCAGATTCTGCTGCTGGACCGCAAGCCCGTGGCGCTGTGGGTGCTGTGGCTCGCCATCGGGCTGATGCCGGGGGTGTGCGAGGAAATCTTCTTCCGGGGTTTCGTGCTCAGCGGGTTCCGGCGGCTCGGCAAATGGCCGGCCATTCTCATCGCCGCCTTCCTGTTCGCGCTGGCGCATGCTTCCATCTACCGGCTGCTCCCGACGCTGTGGCTGGGCATCGTCTTCGGCTACGCCGTCTGGAAGACGCGGTCCATCGTTTGCGGCGTGATCGCGCATGCGCTGAACAACGCTTTGATGGTCACACTGGCCCGCACGCCGTCGCTCGCCGAGGCGGCCGGCGGCAAAGGCGCCACTACCCTGCCCTGGAGCTGGACTTTGGCCGGGATCCTGGTGACGGCGGCGGGGTTGGCGCTACTGGCTACCATCAGAACGCAAGCGGCGGGAGTGAACTCCCGCGCGGAGTAAACTCCGCCCCCGCGAACCACGCTATCCTGTCAAGTGTGAAACGCAGAGAATTCCTGGCCACTACCGCGGCCGCCTCCGGCGCCGCAAGCGCCGAGAAGCCGGTCCGCGAGAAGCCGCTGGTGTCAACGTATTGGGGCACACAGTATTATGATGCGGGCGAGCGGGAGCAGATCTCGGACGTCCTCGAATCGCGCAATCCGTTCCGCTATTACGGCCACGGCGCCGAGCCGCCCAGCAAGGCCGCAACATTCGAGCGGGAGTTCGCCGCCCGCATGGGCACGCGGTACGCCTTGGCGGTCGCCACCGGCACGGGCGCCATGGACACGGCCATGGCGGCACTCGAAGTAGGCCCCGGGGACGAAGTGATCCTGCCCGCCTGGACGTTCGTCTCCTGCTACAACACCATCGTGCTCAGCGGCGCGCTACCGGTATTCGCCGAGGTCGATGAATCGTTCAATATCGACCCGGCCGGCATCGAGCACCGTATCACTCCCCAGACGAAGGCCATCATGGTGGTACACCTGCGCGGGGTAGCCGCCGACATGGACCCGATCATGGCCATCGCGCGCAAACACGGCATCAAAGTCTTTGAAGACGCCGCCCAGAGCATGGGTTCGACTTACAAGGGGCGCGCCGTGGGTTCCATCGGCGACATCGGCATGTTCAGCCTGCAGATCACCAAGCCCATTGCGGCAGGCGAAGGCGGCGTGGTGGCAACCAATGATCCGCTGCTCTACGAGCGTGCGGTACGCTACCACGACGTGGGCGGTCTGCGGCCGTACCACGAGAAGATCGTTGGTAAAGGAAAACTTGAAGGATTCCCTGGAACCAATTTACGGATAAATGAGTTAACTGCCGGCGTGGCTCTTTCACAACTGCGCAAGCTCGACCGCATCCTGGGCGATGTCCGGGCACGGTCCCGGCGCGTCTACGAGGGGATTCGCGACCTGGAAGGCATCCGTTTCCGCCTGCGACCGGACGTGGACGGCGACCCCGGCGCGATCGTTTTCATACGCTTCGACACGCCCGCCCAGTGCGACGATTTCGTGAAGCGCATGAAGGCCGAAGGCGTGCCGGCGACGCGCCCCGGCAGCGCGGCCCTGCTTCCCACCGTGCCGTTTATCGAGAAGAAAGTCCCGCCGCGCCCCAACTGGCCCACCTTCCAGACCGCGCGCGGGAAAGCGATGGTGTACGGGCCGGAGATCTGCCGCCGCTCGGCGTCGATCCTGAAACGCTTCGCGGGGCCGAGCATCGACCCGAAGTACAGCGACAGTGACATCGCCGACATCGTGGCGGCGATCCGAAAGGTGTACCAGGCCGCAAGAAGAGCCTGAAGCGGCGGCCGTCAGTTGTTCTCAGGCCGGGTGAGCAACGCGCGTAACTCTGAGATCAGTTCGTCCGGGGTAAACGGCTTCTGGATGAGCGCAATGCGGTCCTCGCGCAGCCTTTGGGGGGCGATTACATCCTCCGTATAGCCCGACATGAAAAGGACTTTTACATCCGGGCGGCGTGACTTCATGCAGTCTGCCAGTTCCCGGCCGTTCATGCCGGGCATGATGACATCAGTCAGCATCACATGGATTGGACCTGGGTGCCGATCAGCCACCTGGAGCGCCAGCCGGCCGTTCGCCGCGTCCAGAACGCGGTAGCCATGGGAGATCAGCACCGTCACCGCCAACTGGCGCACATCCTCCTCATCTTCGACAACCAGAACGGTTTCTGAACCGTGCGGATCCGCAGTGGCGTGGGAGCATGGCTGCGGACCAGGGGTGGCATCGTCCAAACGGGGCAAGTAGATCCGGAACGTGGTTCCCACCTTCGGTTGGCTTTCCACGGAGATCCAGCCCCCTGTCTGCCGTACGATGCCATAGACGGTGGATAGTCCCAGCCCCGTTCCCTTTCCCTTCTCCTTTGTGGTGAAGAAAGGTTCGAAGATGTTCCGCAAAGTATCCTCGGCCATTCCTATCCCCGTGTCGGTGACAGTCAGGACGGCATACGAACCCGGCGCGGCGTCGGGATTCGAGGCGGCGTACTCCGGGGTAACCTCGAATGTGCTGGTCTCGATAATCAACTTGCCGCCATTCGGCATGGCGTCCCGCGCATTGACCGCCAGGTTCATGAGCACCTGATGAGCCTGGCTGGGGTCCGCCAGGACAAGGCTGGAGGATGAGGCCCGGCGGATTATCAGTTCAATTTGTTCTCCAACAACATGCGCCAAAAACGTCTCGGCATCCGCAACCAGCGTATTCAGGCACATGGTCTGAGGCTGGACGATCTGTTTGCGGCTGAAGGCGAGTAACTGCTGGGTCAGATTCGCGGCACGCTCGCCCGCCTCACGAATCTGTGAGACGTAGGCACGAGCCTTGTTGCCCGGCTTCATGCCCTTCAAAAGCAATTCGCTATACCCGTTGATCACGGTAAGCAGGTTATTGAAGTCGTGAGCCACGCCCCCCGCTAGCCGGCCAATGCTCTCCATTTTCTGCGCCTGCCGGAGTTGGTCCCCCAGCTTGGCGCGTTCGGCTTCTGCTAACGTCTGCTCAGTGATGTCGGTGAGCATTCCGAGAGAACCCCGGAACGCACCCTGCTTGTCGAACAGGGGGTTGGAAGAGACGATCGTGTGCAGGAGCGAGCCGTCCTTACGCCGGAAGGTGAACAGGTACTGTTCCTTCAGGCCCTGCCGGCGCCGTTCCCGGTTCGTGCGTGCGGCGAGGTGGTTCTTCTCCTCAATGAAGCTGTCCACCGACCGGCCCACGATCTCCTCGCGGGAGTAACCTAACATGGCCGCTAACCGGGCGTTGACGTAACTGACGGTGCTATCCTCGGCAATCAGCCAAATGCCCTCCTGGGCAGTTTCGATGATCTGGCGGTACCGCTCTTCACTTTCCCGCAGCGCCTCCTCGTCCCGCTTTCTTTGCGTGATGTCGCGGATGAAAGCAACAATTTGCGACTCGCGAGGCAGATATGCCGCGCTCACCTCAACGTCGATCAAGCGGCCGTCCTTGGCGCTATGTTGTGACTCCAGCCGGCCTGATCCCGTTTCCATCAGAGACTGGAGTCTTCGCTCAGCTTGGCTGTGGTCCTCGCCAGCATCGAGATCGGCGACGGTCATGGCCAGCAATTCGTCGCGCGTGTAGCCCGTCATCTGGCAGTAGGTCTCGTTGACATCCAGGAGATGCCCCGCGGTGTCGACGGTTACGAAACCGTCCAGCGAAGTTTGCAGAATGGCTCGATAATGTTCAACGCCCATGCGGAAGAGTCTCTTAGGATGGGGCCGCCAGTTTAAGGGGGAACTTAAGGCACGGGTGGATTGACCTATGCCAGCAGCTTCACCATCCGCGATCCGGGCACAAACATGGTCTGGTTTCGGTCAGGTCCAACAGAGACGCAACCAACTTCTACACCAACACGTTGCGACAGATAGCTCAAGTAATCCTTCGCCTTTGGGGGCAGGTCTTCATAGGACGTAACCGCGCTGGTGGACGTCTTCCAGCCCGGCAGTTTTTCATAGACCGGTTCCACTTTGTCGAAGCCGTTGCGCGTGGCGGGCATCTCGGCGATGGGCTTTCCGTCCACGCGGTAGCCGACGCAGACCGGAATCTCGTCCAGGGTGTCCAGGACGTCGAGCTTGGTGATGACGAGGCTGTCGAACCCGTTGATGGTCGCCGTGTAGTGTAGCAGGGGCACATCAAACCAACCGCAGCGGCGCGGCCGGCCGGTAACCGCCCCGAACTCGTGGCCGACTTTGCGCAACTCGTCGCCCGCGGGACCATGGTCCTCGGTCGGGAACGGGCCAGAACCCACGCGCGTGATATAAGCCTTGGACACGCCTACCACGCCGCTGATCTTCGTGGGGGGAACGCCTGTGCCGGTCGAGGCACCTCCGGCGGTCGCGCTGGAGGAGGTCACAAACGGGAAAGTGCCGTGGTCAATGTCAAGCATGGTGCCTTGCGCGCCCTCAAACAGCACACGCTTGCCGTCGCGGATGGCATTGTTGAGCAGCAGGGCGGTGTCGCAGACCAGCGGCGCCAGGCGCTCGGCGTATTCGGTGTACTGCGCCCGAACTTTGTCGAAGTCCACCTTCTCGTGTATGTCGAAAGCCCGGGCGAGAGTCTGCTTATCCTCAGCGAGGTAGTCGAACAACGCCGGGAAGGCATCCTTGTCGATGAAGTCCGCCATGCGGATCCCGCGCCGTCCGATCTTGTCCTCGTAGCAGGGACCGATGCCGCGAGAAGTAGTGCCGATCGCCACCCGGTCAGGCCGCGCTTCCGACATTTTCTCGACCATCCGGTGCATCGGAAAGATGACGTGCGCGCGGTTGCTCACCGCCAGTTGGCCTTTCACCTTGATGCCGGCAGCTTCGAGCGCGGTGATCTCTTCGAGCAGTGCGGCCGGGTCGACGACTACGCCGTTGCCGATGACGGCCAGTTTGCCGGGCCGCAGGATGCCGCTGGGAATCAGCTTGAGCACATACTTGCGGCCGCCTATGTAGACCGTGTGGCCGGCGTTATGGCCTCCTTGATAGCGCGCCACGACATCGAAGCGCTCCGAGAGCAAATCAACCACTTTGCCCTTACCTTCATCGCCCCACTGGGCGCCAAGCACAATGAGATTACTCATATTCGCGGAAAAGGGGATCGAACTGTCTCATTGTACCGCACGCCGTATGCTACGCTGGCTGTAATGAAGCTCTCGGACGTTTTTCTTGCGCTTGGCGAGGAACGCACGCGTCAGCTGGTGCGTTGCATTTCCATCGGCAAGCTCAGAACTTATCAACTTTTTGACCGCGTGAAAGCGCGTTTGTACCTGCACAAGCTCAACTCGGAAACGCTGGCGAAATCGGCTCCCCGAGCCTGGTCCCGCCTGAATGAACAAGACGACGAATTCGCGCGCGACCTGGCGCAGGCCGTCCTGGTGTCGCAGTTGGACATGGTGCGGGCGGTGCTGGACTTCCTCGGCATACCGCACGAGGATGGCTTCTTTGCCAAGGACATAGACGCCTCGGCCTACTTGAAAGACAACTGGCAGGAGCGCGCGTGGGAGAAGTTCCGCGGGAGCTTTTCCGAGGCGCCGCTGCTGCTTTACATCAATCATCTGGCCTGGGAACTGACCAAGGAACCGCAGATGTTCCTGCCCAAGGCTTAAAGTAGTACGGGAAGAATTAACGCCTAATACAATGTTGGAAGGAAAGTTAGAGGAATTGTCCCAGGGCGCGGTAGCACGCGTCCGGGCGGCAGCAAATGCCGAGGACCTGGAAGCTATCCGCGTAGAGATTCTGGGCCGCAAGGGCACACTGGCAGCCGTGAGCAAGGACATGGGCAAGCTCGCGCCCGCAGAGCGCGCCCGCATTGGCAAACTGCTGAACGCAGCCAAGCAGGGCCTGGAAGCGGCCATTGAGGAGCGCAAGAAGGCGTTCGCCGCGGCAGCGCTCCAGAAGCGGCTCGACCGCGAGTGGATGGACATGACTCTGCCCGCCCCGGGCCCGCGGCCGGGAAGCCTCCACCCCATCACACAGATCCAGATGGAAATCGAGGATCTGTTTACTTCGCTCGGCTTCACGGTGCTCAGCGGCCCGGAAGTGGAAACGGAATTCAACAATTTCGACGCGCTGAACATCCCCTCGGATCACCCGGCGCGCGATATGCAGGATACCTTCTGGCTGGAAGACGGCAACCTGCTGCGTACGCACACTTCGCCGGTGCAGGTGCGCGGAATGAAGCGGCTGGGGCCGCCGCTGCGCATGATCGCACCGGGACGCGTATTCCGCAACGAAGAAGTGGACGCCTCGCACGAGCACACCTTTTATCAGCTCGAAGGCATGATGATCGACCGCGAGGTCTCCATCGCGCACCTGGTTTACTACATGAAGACGCTGCTCGGCGGCATCTTCCACCGCAGCGTGACCGTGCGGCTGCGGCCGGGCTACTTCCCGTTCGTGGAGCCCGGCTTCGAACTGGACATCAAGTGCCTGATCTGCGGCGGCGACGGCTGCCCGGTTTGCAAGCAGAGCGGGTGGCTCGAGTTGCTACCCTGCGGGCTGGTGCATCCGAACGTGCTGCGCAACGGAGGGATCGATCCCGACCAGTGGAACGGCTTCGCCTTCGGGCTGGGCCTGACGCGACTGGCGATGATGCGGTACGTGATCGATGACATACGGTTGTTGCAGGGCGGGGATCTGAGGTTTTTAAGGCAGTTTTGAAGAAGACAGGAGACAGAAGACAGGAGACAGAATGGCGGGGCCAGCTCAACGGTTCGAGGATTTGTTGATGTGGCGGAAGGCCCACCAATTTGTGCTCGCAGTATATGCTCTGACGGCTTCGTTTCCTAAACATGAGACGTATGGATTGGTCAGTCAGATGCGGCGGGCCGCTGTCTCCATCCCCGCCAACATAGCCGAGGGGTTCAAGAAGCGCGGCCGCGCCGACAAGGCTCGATTCTTGAACACCGCCGAGGGATCGATTCAGGAGAGCAGGTACTACCTGATCCTGGCTCGGGACCTGGGCTATGGGGAAACACAGAATCTTGGCGCCGATCTGGAAGAGATCAGCCGCTCGGTGTACACATATGGGCGGGCCATTCTGTCTTCTGTCTCCTGACTTCTGTCTTCCGTTTTTCGGAGTTTCTTTTCGATGAAATTCTCTTACAACTGGATTCGCGAGATGGTTCCGGGGCTGGAAACGCCCGCCAAGGAACTCGGGCTTCTCATTACCATGAAGACCGCCGAGTGCGAAGGCGTTGAGCCCTATGGCGCGCACTTGGCTAAGGTGGTGGCGGCAAAGCTGGTTTCGGTGGAACCGATCGAGGGGAGCCATAACCGCAAGGTGGTCGTGGACGCGGGTTCCCTTGGCACCAAGACTGTGGTGTGCGGAGCTCCGAACGCCCGCGCGGGAATGGTCAGCGCCTATGTGCCGGCCGGCGTCACGCTCGAAGGGCGCGAAATCCGGAAAGCCACCATCAGCGGCATCGAGAGCGATGGCATGCTAGCCAGCGGCGTCGAACTCGGCGTGAACCGCGACGCGGAGGGCATCCTGGAACTCGACGCCGCACCCGGCGACCCGATTCCCGGCTGCCAGCCGGACTGGACCATCGAAATCGACAACAAGTCGATGACCCACCGGCCGGACCTGTGGGGCCACTACGGCATGGCGCGCGAAGTGGCCGCCATCCTCGGACTCAAGCTGAAGGACCCCGTGCGTATGGACTTTGTGCCACAGGGGCCCGCGCCGGTTCGCGTCGTCGTTGAAGATGAGAACCTCTGCCCACGGTACAGCGTCCTCGTCATGGACCGGATAAACATACAGCCCTCCCCGCTCTGGCTGCAGTACCGTCTGATGACCATCGGGTTGAACCCGATCAGCAACGTGGTGGACGCGACCAACTGGGTGATGGCGGAGTTGGCGCAGCCCATGCACGCCTTCGACAGGGACACCCTTACCGGAGAAACGATCTTCATCCGCCCGGCGCGAGCGGGCGAGAAACTCGTCGCGCTTGACGAAGTTTGCCGCGAACTGCAGCCGTCCAACCTGGTGATTGCGGACGCCAAGGGACCGATCGCCCTGGCAGGCGTAATGGGCGGACTGGACAGCGCCATCAACGAGCGCACCCGGCACGTGGTGCTGGAAAGTGCGAATTTCCATGCGGCCAACATCCGGCGCACCTCCGTGCAGCAGAAACTGCGGACGGATGCGTCCATGCGCTACGAGAAGTCGCAGGACCCGGTGAACACGGTGCGCGGGCTGGCGCGCATGGTGGAGCTGCTGTACCGGGTTTCCCCGGGGACCAAAGTGATCGGAGGGTTGACCGACGCCGCCCGCTCCATGACGCCGCCACCGCCCATTACGCTACCCATGGACTGGCTGGTCCGCAAGCTGGGCCGCAAGGTCGCGCCTTCTGACGTACACCAGATCCTGGAGCGCTTGGATTTCGGCGTGACCGTGCCGGAGCCGGGGGTGTTTTCGGTGACGGTGCCGAGCTGGCGCGCAACCAAAGACATTTCGATCAAGGACGACCTGGTGGAAGAAGTGGGCCGCATGATCGGGTACGCCTCGATCCCCATCGAGCCTCCCGCGGTGCCGACCACGCCGCCGCCCGTCGAAGCCGAGCGCATGTACTACCGCGATGTGCGCGCCGCCGTGGCCGCACAGGGTTTCACCGAAGTTTACAATTACTCGTTCGTCAACGCCGCGCAGATCGAGCGCTTCGGCATGGACCCGGCCGAGCACATCCGAGTAGCCAACCCGATTTCGGTCGAACAGAGCTTGCTCCGCACCAGCCTGCTGCCGAACATCGTCCGCAACATCGAGGACAATGCCCGGCACTTCGACAGCTTCCGGCTGTTCGAAATCGGCTACGAAATTCATCGCCGCGCCGGGCAATTGCCGGATGAAGTGCCGCACCTGATGGCGGCCATTTTCAGCCGCGGCAACGGCGAGGCGGGCCTCATGGAGTTGAAG